>CAMJQC010000007.1 GCA_946407975.1 uncultured Bacteroidales bacterium | reverse complement strand
ATCAAGCGCGTGTGGCCCGACAAGGTCGTGTTCTCCTACCAAGGCGACGGCGACCTCGCTGCCATCGGCACCTGCGAGACCATCCACACCTGCAACCGTGGCGAGAACATCACCATGATCTTCGTCAACAACGGTATCTATGGCATGACCGGTGGCCAAATGGCTCCTACCACCCTCGTGGGCATGAAGACCGCCACCACGCCTTACGGCCGTATGCCTCAGTGGCCCGACGGAACACCTAACAACGGTTTCCCGCTCCAGATCACCCAACTGCTGGCCCAGCTGCCTGGCACGCGCTATGTCACCCGTCAGGCTGTGTTCAGCGCCGCCGCCGTGCGTAACTGCAAGAAGGCCATCAAGAAGGCTTTCCAGAACCAGATTGAGAACAAGAACGGTGTCAACTTCGTTGAAATCGTTTCGAACTGCAACTCCAACTGGAAGATGAGCGCCGTCGATGCCAACAAGTGGCTGCAAGACAACATGCTGCCCGTCTATCCTCTGGGCGACCTCAAGGACAATTTCGAGCTGATTAAGAAATAACTAAAAACGACAAAGCAATGACAGAAGAAATTATTATAGCCGGTTTCGGCGGACAAGGTGTCTTGTCAATGGGTAAGATCCTTGCTTACAGTGGTATCATGCAGGACAAGGAAGTCAGCTGGATGCCTTCATACGGCCCGGAAATGCGTGGTGGTACGGCTAACGTGACCGTCATCGTCAGCGATGAACGCGTTTGCTCCCCCATCCTGAACGCATTCGACACTGCCGTCATCCTGAACCAGCAGTCGCTCGACAAGTTTGAAAGCAAAGTGAAACCAGGCGGTTATCTGCTGTATGATCCCAATGGCATCACACACAAACCCACCCGCAAGGACATTCACATCTATAGCATTGAAGGTGCACAACTGGCCTCCGACATGGGCAACTCCAAGGTGTTCAACATGATCATCCTGGGCGCTTTCCTGAAGATCCGTCCTATCATCGACAACAAGAACGTTGAAGAAGGACTGCGTCACTCACTGCCAGAGCGCGCTCACAAGCTTATCCCGCTGAACATGCAGGCCGTCCAGGTCGGTATGGACAACGTGAAAGAGATGAAGTAAGACATCCCTGATGTCATGAACGAAAAAGGCGGGGTAACCCGCCTTTTTTATTGTTTCATTCATCATCACTTATGCCACTCCGTCTCGGCCGAAGCCACTGAAGCAGCGTAAAACCACCCCACGCCTTTGCCTTCAGGCAGGATGTTCGTAATGATATTGGTCGGAGAACCCATCATGGGATTGCTGCCCAGGGAGATGTTCAGATTGAGCAGATACATCATGTAATCAGGCGGGATGCTGAGCAAATCCGCCTTGATGCGATCGCCTTCCCGCAGCTTTTTCTGATTGAAGAATGCGATCGGGATTTCCATGTTATGGTCGAGGAATTCGCCTGCGTTGACATAATAACCGGCATAGCCTGCCATAGGAATCGACAATACCTTATTCAACGTGTCAGACAATAAGGTGTCGTTTTTCCAAATGTGAATCATATATACGATTGACATATCAGGCAGACTCTGAAAATAGGGATAAAGGCAGATGATCGTGTCCGTCATCCAAAAGGGAGTCGTAGTTTGATAAGGCTTCATCACCACAGAGTCCACCACCTCGACGTTGTCTTTCATATAACTCTCTGCATAGAGATGCTGGTAACCGTCTTCCTCGGTAACATCCGGCACATCCACAAGCAGACGATAGAGTGTGTTCTTCCTGCCTGCCACCACATCACTGCGGTAATGCCCAGGCATCTCAGGGTCCTCCAAAAAGGCGATGGAATCAACGCCGTCTGTAATCGTCACCTTGGCATCTGAAATCATACGGATGTCGCTGCTGTTATAAAAGTCGGCCGTATAGCTTAGGATGATCTCATGGCTTTTCAGCTCATCGGTAAACGATGCTTCCACACCAATCAGAGGATCTCCTTCTTCAAGGTCAATGACAATCTCCTCACGGCATGCAAAGACCGTTAATAAAGGAAGAAGACAGAGTAAGATAGGTTTGTTTTTCATCGTCCTTAGAATTTAAAGTTATACGAAATGGAAGGCACGGCAGAGAAAAGATACATCCGCTCAGTCTTGACGCCACCATCCTCTCCCGGGCTGAAAGTAATCGCCCACGTGTTGTGATGCGCATAGGCATTATAGACTGACACGTTCAGTTCGCTCTCCCATTTCTTCCATTTATAATCGCCCAGCTTATAGGTGAAGGAGACATCCATCCTATGATAGGCGGGGTAACGGCTCTCGTTACGACTGCCATTATAAATGGCATACGTGACACCACCAATGGTATACTGTCCGTAGGGGAAAGTAACGGGTTGCCCGGTATTATAAATCCAATTGACGGCAGCACTAATACGTGGAGTGAAGTCATAGTTAGCCACAATGACGAAGTTATGCGGACGGTCATATGGCGAACGGTACTCCAAGCCGTGGTTGATGCCTTCTATGGTACGCAACGTGCGGGAATACGTGTATGAAATCCATCCCGTGAACTTGCCGACATTCTTACGGATCAGGAATTCTGCACCATAGGAACGGCCCTTCCCGCAGCGCAACTCGCCATCAATCAGCAGATTGCCATAGGTAAGAGCATTGTCCTTGAAATCGATGACATTCTGGAAATTCTTGTAATAGACTTCGACCGAGGTCTCGATAGCGTCGTTCTTGAAATTGCGGAAATAGCCCAAAGCTACCTGGTCGCACTTCTGCGGTTTAATATTCGGACTGCAAGGGAACCACACATCAAACGGCAGACCGCCTGTAGCTGGAGAAGCCACCTGAGCATACTGCACCGTTCGGGAATAAGATGCCTTTACCGACGATTTCTCATCAATGCGATACATGGCAGCCAGACGGGGTTCTGGATAGAACTCCGTATTGAAGATCTCGCCTGAACCATAATGGATGGTATCGTTCACATTATAATGGTCATCAAAGGTATAGAAGTCCTCAGCACCGATATTTTGGAAACAAGAGAGACGGATTCCATAGCGCATGGAAAAACGAGGCGAGATAGTATGGTCGTGCGTAAAATACAAGGCGTGTTCTAGGCCCTTTCTCCTCACTATCACATTCGTATCCACCTGAAGATATTGCGCCACAGCATGGCCCCTGTCGTGCAGTTCTCCTTGCTTATATGCCTGGAAACTGGTAACTGCGCCAAACTTCGACACATGGTTTTCGTTCCAAATCATGGCAAAGTCATAGGCGAGCTTTACATCGTCGGACCCCGCTTTCACAGTGAAATCGTATGGGTCAAAGTAGATATCGATTGCATAGTTATAGTGCGAACCTAAGAGCGAGAGGTTGGAGGTCAACCGCGGACCGAGGATGTGATTCCAACGCACCGTAGCGCTTGAGTTGCCGTAGCCGAGACCCACCAGCTGATCCATATAGAACTTGTCGTGTCCATGATAGGCTGAGATAAATAGGCGATTGTTTTCATTGAGAGTCTGCGTAATCTTGGCATTCAAGTCATAGAAGTTGATGTCGGAACCTTTCAGGTCATCGCCAAGGAATGGCAAGACCAGCCCCGCATAAGTGGTGCGGCCTGCCAGCATCACTGAGGTACGATGGTCAAAGAACGGCGCCTCGAGCATGAGACGGCTCGTCACAAGACCGATACCTCCTGATGCATGGAATTTCTTCGGCATCTCATCCTTGACCTGGACATCCAAAACAGAAGAAAGCCTGCCTCCATAATTGGCGGGGATATCACCTTTATAAAGCGTGGCATCCTTTACGGCATCGTTATTGAAAACGGAGAAAAATCCCAGGAAATGCGATGGATTATAGATAGGCGCATTATCCAACATGATCAGGTTTTGGTCCGTGCTGCCGCCACGCACGCTGAATCCAGATGAGCCTTCCGAAGCCGCCTGCACACCCGGCAACAGCTGGATCGTCTTAATGACATCCACCTCACCCATCAGCGCAGGAATCTTCTTGATGGTAATCATATCAAGGGTCTGCACGCTCATCGCCATCTCCGAGACGTTTCGGTCCTGCTTCTGACTTGTGACCTCGGCCTCCGACAGCATCTGCACATCAGGTTGAAGTCCGATATCCAGACGCATCGGTTTTGATGTGGTCTTTACTTTTTTGTTTACAGAATGATACCCTATGTATGAGAACTTCACCTCTTGTTCGCCAACAGGCAAATGCAATTCGTAATAACCTTTTTCATTGGTGCTGGTGCCCGTTTTCAGTTTCTCCACATAGACGGAAACGCCTATCAGTTTTTCACCAGAAGAAGCATCCTTTACCGTTCCTGATACAACAACTTTTTGTTGTCCAAAAGACGTAAAACCGATGAATAAGACACTAAAAACCAATAAAGTAATTTTCCGAATCATATCATTTGAAAACAGGCGGCAAAAGTACGAACAAAACGCATTCACGGCTACTGTTTTCAAAGAAAAACGCAAATTATTCAATTTTATTGGAGGTAGTGCTCATTAATGCCTCGAACTACCCTCTCGGATTCGGCTGATACGGCATGGGCGCCATCTTCTCCACCTCCAAAGTGGCTTGTCCGAATTCCTCCGTGACCTTCCCCAACAGCAGATAGACGCCATTACCTTGGAAAGGATACGCCTTGAAGACAGCAGGAAAATGCACTGTGTCGAACACCTCTCCTGTGCAGTCGCAGAAAGTGCCCATAGCCATCGGCTCGCCTTTGCTGGTACGCACATACTTCACCGTCACCAGTTTGCCCAGCATCCTGAAGCGTTGCCCAACAAAATGTAGCATCTGGACCGCCATCAACTCGCCTCGGAAACGGGTCTGCAACATGTCGAACCAAGTCATGGTGACTGGGAATCCATAGAGCTCCAATTCGTCATAGGCATCTTCCAACGCGCTGACTTTAAAACTCGGGAAACGATAATGCTGAGGTTCCTGCCTAAAGAGACTTGCGGTCATCTCTTGCGGTCCTTTCGGTTTATTCAGCTGTGCCTGCCACAACAGTTCCGCCTTGCTGAGGTGGAGGAAGCCAAAAGCACCGCCTCGGATAAGCAACACCAGCTGTTCAAAAGGACAAGGCACCCGATTCATGAAGTCATTCAAATCGGCATAAGGGCCATTGAGCTGCCGTTCGGCGACCAGATGCTCCGCCACTTTCTGCTCCAGCCCTTGCAGATGGACAAAACCGAGAAAAATCGTCCTGCCCTGAAGCGAGGTCATGTATAGGCTTCGGTTGACACAAGGCAGATGGATCTTGGCGCCCATGCGCTTGGCCTCGTTCAAGTAGACCCAAGTCTGGTAGAAACCGCCAAAGTTGTTGATCACCGCCACCTGAAATTCGAGTGGAAAATGGCTCTTCAAATAGAGGCTTTGAAAGCTCTCCACGGCATAGGAGGCCGAGTGCGCCTTTGAGAAAGAGTAGCCCGAAAACGACTCTATCTGACGCCAGATCTCGTTGGTCAGCGCTTCGGGGTAGCCTTTGGCCTTGCAATTGTCGAAAAAACGTTTGGTCACCGCCTCGAAAGCGCTCTTGTCGCGCATCTTATGGCCCATCATGCGGCGCAACACGTCGGCATCGGCCAGATCGAGACCCGCAAAATAATGGCATACCTTGAGCACGTCTTCCTGATAGATCATCACGCCATAAGTCTCGGCCAACAGCTCTTTCAGCAATGGATGCTTGTAATCCACCGTATCGGGATAATGGAACCTTTGGATATACTCGCGCATCATCCCCGATTTGGCAACGCCAGGCCTGATGATGGAACTCGCCGCCACCAAGGTCTTGTAATCGCTACAACGCAGTTTTCGCAACAGGCCTCGCATAGCAGGGCTCTCGATATAAAAGCATCCGTTGGTCTCCGCTTTCAGCAGCTGCCTCTTGACGAGGTCATCGTTTTTCAAGGCCTCGATATGATGGATGTCGATCTCAAGACCACGGTTCTTCCGCACCATCTCCACCGCATCACGGATATGGGCGATGCCACGCTGGCTCAGCACATCGATTTTGTCAATGCCCAGCTTTTCGGCCGAATACATGTCGAACTGCGTGGTCGGAAAGCCCTTTGGCGGCAAGTCTAAAGCGGTATAATCGGTGATAGGGCGTTCCGTGATCAAGACGCCACCGGCATGAATGGAACGCTGGGCGGGAAAGTCTTTAAGCCGTTCGGCCACGGCAAGCAAGTCACGCGCGAGAGCGCTGCGCCTGGCAAACTCGGCAGGATTGCGTTCCATCAGGTCGATTTCAGCCTTTGGCAACCCGTTGACTTTCCCCAATTCACGACAAAGGGAATTCTGCTGAAAAGTCACCGTGGCGCCCAGCAAAGCCACATGGTCCGGCCCATATTTTTTGAAGAGGTATGCAAAGACCTCGTCCCTTTCCTTCCACGAGAAATCAAGGTCGAAATCCGGTGGACTGCTGCGTTTCGGATTGAGAAAGCGCTCGAAATACAGGTCCAGTTCTATCGGATCCACGTCGGTGATCTTCAAGCAATACGCTACCACACTATTGGCGCCACTACCCCGTCCCACATGGTAGAAGCCCTTAGAGATGGCAAAACGGACAATGTCCCAAGCGATGAGAAAATAGGCGCAGAAATTCATCCGCTCAATGATGGCAAGTTCTTTCTCGATGCGCCGATAAGCCTCCTTATTAGCGGTTCCATACCGATAGGCCATGCCGTCGAAAGCCAGTTTGTGCAACAAATCCCGGTCTTCGAACATGCTACCCGTATAACATTGCTTGTTTTTGACGCCATCATCGAGCACGATGCCGCAATTGCCAAGCAACTTCTCCGTATTCTCTATCAGTTGGGGATACAGCACATAGGCTGCTTTCAGCCTCTCAGGAGAAAGGAAGATCTCATCTGGCGAGGCGCACGAGGCGGGTTCGAGACGCGACAGCAGGGTGTTGCCATCGACGGCACGCAGGTTCCGATGCAACAGGATGTTGCTTTCGTCGGCGAAAGTGGCAGGTTGCATAATGACCAGTTTCGTATAGTCTTTACAACGGAACAAGGCGGTAAGCTGGGATAAGCGGACGCCCAGGAACTCGTTCTCGCGCAGCTCCGTCGCCTTACGTTTGCCAAAAGGATAGACCACATAGACTTTCTCCCATGCTGGCGCGCGTTCGGGATATGGCTGTTTGTTCACATTGTGTTGCGTCAGAAAACGGTTCAGCTCGGCATAACCCTGGTTATCCATGGCCAAAGCCACATACAGCAGCTCATTCCCGTTCCTGAACTCCACCCCGGCGATGGGCCGAATGCCTTGTTTCTGGCATTCAAAGACGAAATCGGGAATGCCCATCACGGTATTGATGTCCGTCAAAGGCAAGACGGTATAGCCCAACGCTACGGCCTTGCTCACAAGGTCGGCGACCGGCATCGTGCCATAACAAAGGCTGTTATAAGAATGGACGGCTATCAAGTCTCAATAAGTTTTGATTAGTTTTTAATCAAAATATTTGCCATAAATCTAATCAAAGTTTTTGAATTCCGAAAATAAAGGCGATATTTTTTTCTCCCTGCCCAACTTTTTTTTAAAAGCAACACACCGCTGACATATTGTCACAAAACACAGTCTTTCTTAGTTCGGCATACAGTTTGCCCCATGGCTACTGTGAAAAAAATCTATTATGAGGATACTTTTTGTCATCGATACTTATACGACCAACAACAATGGGACAAGCATTTCGGCACAGCGTTTTGCCACCGAGCTACGCAAACGCGGGCATGAAGTACGCATACTGACCACAGGCAAACCGGAAACCGACATCTACGCCCTTGATGAGCTGAAGATTCCCATTTTTCAGAGTTTGATAGAGAAGCATGGCTTCCAATTTGCCGCCATGGAGCGGAAGGTGATTACCGAAGCGGTGGAATGGGCCGACATCGTCCACTGTTACATGCCGTTTGCATTGGAAGTGTATGCCAAGCAGGTGGCCGACAAGCTGCACAAGCCCGCGACAGCGGCCTTCCACATTCAGCCTGAGAACCTGACCTCTTCGGTGAATCTAGGAAAGGTGGAATGGGTCAACAACTTGGTCTACGACTCGTTCCGTTTCTTCATGTACAACCACTTCACCCATGTGCACGTCCCATCGCAGTTTATGGCCGACGAACTGATGAAAAGGGGCTATAAGGCTAAAATACATGTCATTTCCAACGGTATCCAGGACGACTTCAAATGGACCAAGCGCGCCAAACGGCCGGAGCTTGAAGGCAAACTGCTAGTAATGATGGTAGGTCGTCTGTCCGTGGAGAAGCGCCAGGATGTGATCATCGATGCGGTGAAATACTCGAAATACGCCGATCAGATACAGCTGTTATTTGCTGGCAAGGGGCCCAAATACGAAGATTATGTCAAACAAGGGAAACAATTGAAGAATCCGCCTATTTTCGCTTACTACACTCGGGAAAAACTAATCGACACGCTGGCTCAGTGCGATTTGTATGTACACGCCTCCGACATGGAGTCGGAAGCGATCTCCTGCATCGAGGCATTCGCCACAGGTTTGGTGCCCGTCATCGCCAACAGCGAGGTGTCGGCCACTCCTCAGTTTGCCCTCGACGGACGCAGCCTTTTCATACCGGGCAGCCCGAAAGACCTGGCCCGAGCCATGGATTATTGGTTTGACCACCCCCATGAACGCGACTATATGGCACATCAATATGCTGAAGAAGCGTTTAAATACCACATCGACAAGTCTATAGACCAATTTGAGAAGATGCTGTCGGAAGCCATCCAAGAGCATCAAGGCTAATGGGGCGTAAGCTTCAGAAAAGCCACATACCCCTGCCAAGCCTCCTCAACCTCTTCCGCTGAGAAACCATCCTCAAAAAAGGTCACTTGGCATTCATCCTTGAAAGGCGCCCAGTTGCCACAGATCGTTCCATCGTAGGCGATAATAGGTTGAAAGATACCGCTGTTGTTGTGGGCACGATGCTTGTGTTCTTGAGGGAGCACGATATCACGGCTTTTATAAGCGATGAGATATTCGTCGTAAGGAGGAATCAGGAGAAATCTGCCCTTTCGGAAACCGCGGGTGCGGCATGTCTCTGTAAGGTAAAACTCCCTACCTTTCCATCGCTCCACATGGATGAAATCGCCCAAAAGCATAATCGCCTTTCGGCAGTCGCTGACGTTCAGTCCCGACCACCACACAAAATCCTCCAGCGTGGCAGGTTGACGGCTTTGGAAATAGCTGCGGGCTAGGCACATCAGAGCTTCGTCTCTGTCCATCTTAGCTGTCTTGGAAATCTTATCTTCGGCAAACGCATAGGTCGCCTTCATGGGCAACAAGTCTCCGCTACAGAGGGTTCCCGAGAACTCCGCCATACGGACATGGTACGAAAGGCGATGGTCGTCCATCTGCATGTCTTTCTCCTTCAACGCCTGAACGAAGTCCTCTTTTGTCACGCTTCCTTTGTCGGCAGCCGTCTGGACAAGAACTTCCCGGACCTTCATCAGTTCATCGTCAGGAATGGAGATTTTGTTACTGCTCATCCATCCCTTGGTGACAGCAATCGCCTTGGGCGCACAGAGGTCGATCAGCATCCGATAGTCCTCGGCCGACACCAATTGCCAAGTGCCTCGCATCAGATGCAGGCGGATGATTCTCCCCTCATCATAAGCTTTCTTGAAGGCTCTCTGCGAGGGCTTGCGCGTCCGCATCTCCACCGCCCACCGCATCATACGGTATTCCTGCGCCTGCATGGCGCCCATAGATCTGACCACCTCGGCAGGGTCATTGAATTGTGGCGCGACAAGCTGTTGGTTGAGAAGTCGGAGCGCGATGGGATTCATGTTTATTTGGGTTCTGGATTTGATTCTTGAAAAATCTGAGCGATTACTCCCGGATAACACACACTCTCTTAATTGCTTCATTATTCAGCCACAAAAATATGAGAATAAAATTATCCAAGGAAATAATTTATCGTCTTTATATAAAATCATAAGTAAAAGAATTATAAAATTTAGGATTATCCAAGCAAAAAAAGCTAACACCTCCCAATAGCTTGTTTCCCAAACCGTCTCTTGATTTTATCCATAGCGGCGTACAGACTGCTCAGCTTTTCATGGTCAGAAAACAGATCAAGCTGTTGCGTGCCACCAACCAGATCGCCGAAACGGACGCCTATGAGACGGATCATCATACGACGGTTGTAAAGCCGGTCGAAGATACCATTGACGGTCTGCCGCAGCACATGGTCGAAGGCCGTATAAGGGATGCGCTGCTGCATGTCGTGTGTCTCAAAATCGGAATAGCGAATCTTCACCGTCACACAACCCGTGAGCTTCTGCTGGCTCCGCAAATCAAAGGCCAGGCTTTCCACCATGCCTGCAAAGCGCTGACGCAGGACGGTCATGTCGATGGTGTCCTGCTCAAAGGTATGCTCTTTGCTCATCGATTTCTGCTCGAAATAAGGACATACAGGCGTCTCATCCTGACCATTGGCCTTCCGCCAGATGTCGAGTCCGTTTTTACCCAAAGCCTGCTGTACGGCAAAAGGTGGCAGATGGCGCAACACCCCGATAGTATCAACGCCCATCAGACGCAACATGCCGTAGGTCTTCTCGCCCACCATCGGGATCTTACGCACCGAGAGCGGATCGAGGAAATCATTTATATAAGGTGCGGGAATCGTCAGTTCACCATTGGGCTTGGCCTGACCCGTAGCGATCTTCGACACCGTTTTATTCCTGGACAAGCCAAAAGAAATCGGCAGTCCCGACTCATGGATGATGGTCTCGCGCAGCTCATGCGCCCACAGCCTGCTGTCATGGAAACGGTCCATCCCCGTCAAGTCAAGATAATGCTCATCGATCGACATCTTCTCAAAAACCGGCGCCCTGTCGGCGATGATCTCGGTCACCAGACGGGAATAACGGCTATAAAGCTCCATATCGCCACGGATATAGACCGCCTGTGGGCAGAGTTGACGGGCCATGCGCATCGGCATGGCGGAATGCACCCCGAAACGTCGCGCCTCGTAACTGCAAGTCGACACCACCCCGCGGTCCGACATGCCCCCTACGATGACAGGCTTGCCGTCTAACAACGGATTCATCAGACGCTCTACCGAGACAAAGAAAGTATCCAGATCCAAATGCAAAATCGTTCGCTCCATAATTCATCCCTTTCCTCACTTTTTGACGTTTTTTCCGTCTCACCACAAAAAAATGCAGTTTTTTTTCTATTTTTCTCTTGCGTTATTCAAAAAAATCGTACTTTTGACATGTTTTTAATCAAATATTACGACGTAAATCTAATCACTTTAAGAACACAACGCAACATAAAAAGAACATTTTTCTGCAAAAAGTACGAACCGTATTGACAACCAACAAAATAAAAAAAACATGTATTTCAGTTCAAACATCAAACTATTACGCAAACGTCGTGGACGCACCCAGGACGACGTCGCCTTCGCCTTGGGCATGAAACGCTCCACCTACAGCGGTTATGAAAACGAATTATCCGAACCGAGTCTGGAGGCGTTGATCGCTTTTTCCAAATACTTCGGCATCGCCATCGATACCTTAGTAAAGATAGACTTGTCGGCAATGAGCGAAGAGCAGCTGCGGCAGCTGGAACGCGGCTACGACGTACATCTTAAGGGCGGGAACCTGCGCGTGTTGGCCACCACCGTCAATGCCGACAACGACGAAAACATCGAGCTCGTCACAGAGAAGGCCAAAGCCGGTTATGCCACAGGCTTTGCCGATCCAGAATACATCAAAATCCTGCCTACATTCAGCATGCCTTTCCTTTCGCGCGACCGCAAATACCGCACCTTCCAAATCAGTGGCGACTCCATGCTGCCCATCCCCGACGGCTCATATGTAACTGGCGAATATGTCATCGACTGGACTTACATCCAGGACCGACATCCTTACATCATCCTCACCCAGGACGACGGTATCGTGTTCAAAATCATCGAAAACAAAATCGCGAACGAAGGCAAGCTCACGCTGCATTCGCTCAATCCGCTCTATCACCCTTACGACCTGTCTATTGCCGACATCAAGGAAGTATGGAAATTTGTGCATTACATCAGCAGCGAGATGCCTGAGCAAAAAGAAAACCGCATACGTGAAAAAGAATTGATCGAGACCGTGGCGCAGTTGAAAAAAAAGGTAGAGGAAATACAGCTGAAACTCAACCTTTGAGAAAAGTTGGGGAGAATTCCACAGCCATAAGTCAGCGTTTCTCCTATCATTTCAAAAACGTAAATAAAATGCCGAGTAAAGCAATCTGCTATTAACTTGGCACTTACAAGCGCTTTGTTTTTTATTCCAAAAAAAACGACAAACAGTATCCAAATCGGCACACTATTTGCGGGAATCCTACGTTATGTCATAAAGAATCAACTTTTAAAAGCAACAATATCATGAAGAAATTATTTTTGAGTGTAATGCTCTTTTGTGGCTTAGCCATAATGGGCACCAGTTGTAACGACAAACCAGACGATCCGAACAACCCAAGCAATGTAACTCCCGAAACAACAAGTGGTTCCATTGTCTTAGGTGAGAAGGTCCACGACATCACCACATCGAATGCTGTGACCTCGGGTCAGAAGCAGGCTATCGTCCTTGCTTCCAAGGCCATGACGGAAGCCGACAACCAAGGCATTGCAGTCATCTTTGATGGCGACATCACCCCTGGCACCTACAAGCTGGGTGAGAACAAAGCTGGAATGCCTCAAGTGGTGGGCTTAAAAGAATTCAACATGGGCGAACTGCCATTCATCATCAGTGGAGCGGATAGCCTGTATTTTGGCGATATTTATTTCTGGGTCAGCGGCGAGCTCTCCGTGGTCGAAAACAACGGCACCTACACCGTCATCTTGTCGCAATGCGCTGCCACCAACGAGGGCGGAACCGACATTCATCTGGCCGTCAACTTCAACGGAACACTGGTTCCCTATGTGTTTGACGTCAACAACAAATTCTTCTTCAATGGCCGCGAAAGCACCATCAGTCTGGCCACTTTAGCCTCCTTGACCGGATTTGACCTTGGTGTCAGATCCATGATGTTCATGTCGGCCGACCGTCAGCGTTTCTTCATCGTCAGTTTCCTCGGTGACGAACCTGTAGACGGCGAGTATCCATTGGGTTATTTAGGCACTCCTTACGTGCCCATCTTCCCATGCGTACACGTCGCTCTCGACGCCGACTTCTGGACCTTCCAGCCTCAGACCGGTTACATCGCCCAAAGCGGCACCATGAAAATCGCCTCCAACCCCGACGGCACCAAGACCATCACCATTGAGAATGGCAGATTCAAGAACGTGGAACACGACAACGAATTCTTCTTCCCCGTCGTCGATGGCTCGCTCTATTACCATGGCTTGATGTTCCAGGCTGGAATAGAAGGACAATAATTTAAAGTTAAATAATCAGTTATCAAAAAAGTAGAGGCATGCGTGCCTCTACTTTTTTTTGCACCGTCTTGCAATTCCGCCCTAGTACTGCATCTAACGATCGTTCACAATCCTCTAACAAAAATACAAGGTAGAGAATCTATAGTGAAAAGAGAATACTATCTCAAATCCAGGACACGGCTCTGCAAGGCATTGGAACTGACGCCATCGGCAGCACATTGCAACTCAAAGACCACCCTGTTGGCACGAGGCACACGGATTCGAACCACCACCTCGCCGGAGACGCCCTCGTCGATCGTATCAAAATCAAAAAACTGCTCTGCCAGCATCGTATTTCCCGTCTTTGCCATGACGTGGAGGAATGGATTATGTGCTGAACCAGGGCCTGCATTCTCAATCTTGCAATTGATACGGAACACTGCCGAATACGCATCATAATCCTCCGACTGCAGTTCATAGGACTTCAGAACCAATTGAGGAAAATAATCCAATGGGATAACCCTCACATCCGAACGGGCATATTGCTTCGGAATTTCGCCTAAAGCCCAGCCCTTGTCGGTCGTCTCCAGATAATAATAGCGTTCGTTGCCGTAAACGAAATAACTGCCGTTAAGCGTATGGTCGCCTTTCACTCCTAAAGCCAAATGATTCGGCATAGAGAGCAGCACGACGCCATAACCCATTTCTCTGAGGATGGCAGCCATCAGGATGGAAGTGTCCTCACAGTCACCCATGCCATCGATGAGGGTCTCGACAGGATATCGCACATATTCGAGCTGTCCTTTAGACTTCGAGTCAGAGACATAGGCAAAAGACTGCACGAAAGCCACCACGTTATAGACATTGTCATAATCGCTGTAACCCGATTTACGGCCCGCTTCACGGAAATTCCTCACCAAGTCGCGCAGGCATTCGCGGTCAAAATCAGAAAGGACAAAACCTGCAAGATTATTGCTGTTACTCTGGTGAATTCGACGCAGCCTGTAATAATCATACAAATCCTTGCCGATGCTCAGGTTGCAATGCCAGCTGTCCGATTTGTAGCTCCAGAAATGGCTGATCTGATAGGCACCATCCATCTCCGTCACAGAATGCGCAGCAGGCATCTGCAAAACGAAAGACAACAAAAACAGGATCAGGGCGGCTCTTTTCATTCGGTTTTTTCTTTTGAAAACGGAGTAAGCCGTCCGAAATTGTATCAAAGAGGCTTTATTTCCCCCAATACTTGAAGTTCTTCACTTCCTTCTGCAGTTCCTTGACGGCCGCTTCCAGCTGCTCGTCACGGCCTTCGGAAAGAGCCTCGGGAGTGTTACGCACTTTTACATCAGGTTCCAACTGCGTATTTTCCAGCCAATTGCCTTCTTCAGTGCGATAGCCTACCACGGGCAGACCGAAATACAGCGAAGGATCTTGCAAAGTCTCCCAAGTCACGCTCGACATAGTACCTGGCACAGGCATGCCGACCAAAGCGCCCATCTTCTTGTGCTTATACACCCAAGGCGTGCCATGGGCGTTGCTATAGTTCGCCTCGCCGATGAGCATCACGGAAGGCTTGTTGTAACGACGCGAGGGCATCACGCAAGCCACGCTGTCGCGCACAACCTGTTCCAAATATTTCTCACCGCTGAACAGTATTTCGATATCCTCGTGCAGACGGCCACCACCATTGAACCGCGTGTCGATGACCACACCATCGCAAAGATTGTACTTGCCTAAGATTTGGGAATACACATCGCGATAGGAGGCGTCGCCCATACTGCGGATATGGACGTAACCCAAACGGCCACCCGACAGTTGCTTAACAGTTTCTTCATTCCGCTTCACCCAACGCTGATAGAGCAATTCGTTCATGGCGCCATGACTGATGGGTTTTACGGTCTCTTCCCAAGTCTTTCCTCCATCCCTGAGGGTCACCAGCACGGTTTTCCCCGACTTGTTATTCAGCAGGGGATAATAGTCCATTCCTTTCGTAATCTCCACACCATCAATGCTTTCGATAATGCACCCCGCCTTCACTTTGGAATTCTTCTTATCGAAAGGACCTCCTTCTACCACCTCTGCTATCTTAAGACCGGCACCGACATAATCCAGGTCGAGCATTATGCCGAATTCCGCGGTAGCATCGCCGCCTCTTGAACTCGGACGATATCCAGAGCCCGTGTGGGAGACATTCAGTTCACCCAACAGCTCGCTCAACATCTCCGAGAAGTCATAATTGTTGTTGATGTGCACCAAGAAAGGCTGATAGGCCGCCTTCAACGCCTCCAAATCCACACCGTGATTGTCAGTCATGAAGAAGCGCTTGCTGATTTGTAGGAAGACATGGTCAAACATGTACTGACGCTCCTGAGCAAAGTCCATCTCCATGGTGGCGTCATATTTAATTGGCGACGATTTACCACTCTTGGTGTCAACGGTTTGCAGATTTCCACCAGATAACATAAACAGCTGGTCGCCTTTTTTGTCCATGCGCAACGAAGCGCCACCCTGTCCCATCTTTTTCAGTATCTTCATCGACCTCTCACGCACATCGAGTTCCCAAAGGTCATAGCCTTTCTCGAACGAAGTCATGAAATAGAATTTCTCTCCATCGGGCGAGAGCGCCATTCCGCTCATTTGCGACGACATCGGAGTGAGTCGCATCACTCGGTCTTCGAGATGATCCAGATCCATCTCCAACTTCTTGGCCTCAGCAGGCTTTTCATCCTTTTTGTCGTCTTTTTTATCCTTCTTTTTGTCTTTGCCGCCCTTGTCATTCTCTTTCCCTTCGTCCTTGGGCTTGTCTTTGCTTCCTTTTTCCGTTTCTTTCAACAAAGCATAGTCCTCTTTGCTCAAGCGGAAACGGTCGTAGGCATCCTGGCTCATGAAAGCGATGAAAGCATCGTTCTGGCTTCCCCATGAGGCTTGGGAACGCATTCCGTAACGATTTGAACGATAGATAATGGCATTGCCATCCATTGCCCATTGCGGACTGCCGTCGATATAGGCGCTCTCCGTGATATTGTAAATCATTTGGGAACCATCCGCCTTTACAATGCCAATATCGGAATACGGGTCACGCATATGGGTTACGAGGGTGAGGGCAAACCATTGTCCATCAGGCGACCACTCGTAATCGATATCTGAAAAATGCTGTTTGCCATCAGTAATCTGACGCACTTCTTCTGTAGCTATGTTATAGACCTTCAAAATATTTCGGTTTTCTATAAAGGCGATCTCCTTTCCATCGGGAGAATAAGACGGCACCATACGCTCTATGCCGTCGTTTTCGAACAAAGGCTTCTCCTCAATAAGGGTGGCATAAGCGAAGTTGTAATCCTCCTTACGCGTTATTTTTGCCTGATACAAGTTCCAATAGCCATCACGTTCGGAGGCATAAACCAAGCTGCGACCATCTTTCGAGAAATAAGGGTTGTGTTCGGCTTGTGGCGTATGTGTGATTTGCTTGGTCGTGGCGTATTCATCCACTCCCGTGACAAAGATCTCGCCGCGTGAGACAAAAGCGATCAGTTTGCCGTCATCACTGATGTCGAAATCGCCTATGCCTCTGAAATCCTGCTTCACCAGCTGTTCAGTGTCCTGGTCGTTAACGATTTCAATATTCAGCTTACGAGGCTTCGCTCCAATCCGTTGCGTATAAATCTCGCCCATATAGCCATAGCAAAGAAGGCCATTGTCGGCCACACTCAGAAAACGCACAGGATGGTCTTTGAAAGAGGTCACCGCTTGCACGTTTTCCAAATTATCGGCAGGGGCCTTATATACATTGAAACTGCCGCCTTTACGCTCGCTCAGAAACACGACTTCCATATGACCAGGCAGATAACGCGGGTCACGATCCTCTCCAACATTCTTTGTGAGTATCGTATGCTTCTTGCTTTTCGCATCATAACGCACCACATCGCGCGCCACGGAAGAGGTGTGATGCTTGCGCCAAATGTTCTCGCTCCCCTTGCGGTCATAATAAAGGAACGATTTGCCGTCCTTATCAAACGACATGCTGCATACCGGCACCGCCATCACCTGTTCGGGACGCCCTCCTTCTACGCTCACCTTATACAGCTCCGTTATCCATCCTGAGACAAACTGGGCATTTTCGGCCGTCCTCTCGATTTGGGCGGAAAAATAGATCTCATTGCCATCGGATGAAAACGCCAAAGGCGTTTCGGATGCAGAGTTCGTGGTAATGCGTTTGGCCACACCGCCCGTTACGGGAACCGTAAACACGTCGAAGTTGCCATGGCGGTCGGAGACAAAAGCAAGGGTCTTTCCGTCGGGCGACCAGACGGGATCGGCCTCATAAGAGGCATTGGTGGTCAGTTGTTGGGCTTTGCCACCCTGGACATCCACCACATAGACATCGCCCTTATAACAAAAGGCCACTTTATCGCCTTTAGGCGAAATCACATTATCGCGCATCCAAAGCGGTTGAGAATAAGATTGAAGCACCGTAAGCAGCACAAATAGAAGCATCAGTTTTTTCATAAATTATCCCTTATTTGTTTGAGGGGATAAAAATAATGAAAAAAACAATTAGAAAAACATGCAGAAAATCCTAACAGGCAAGATCACTTCACCCTAAACCAAAACACGGACTCACCTTCGAGGAAAAGTTCCAGTTTGTCGCCCACATGCACCTCGCCCACACCACGAGGCGTACCTGTGAAGATGTAGTCGCCTTCGCGCAGGGTAACAAAACGAGAGACATAGGACACGATACGGTCGAAGTTGAAAATCATGTCTTTGCTGCTGCCCTGTTGCACCCATTCATCGTTGAGTTTCATGCCGAAAGCGATGTTTTCAGCATCTTTCAGGCTGCTAATCTCCTTAAACTCTCCTATTGGAGCCGAACTATCGAATGCTTTGGCAATCTCCCAGGGACGACCCTTGGCGATGCATTCCTGCTGCAGGTCGCGGGCCGTGAAATCGATGCCTACCGTTATGGCATCGTAATAGTCATGGGCAAACTTCTCGGCGATGGAACGCCCAGATTTGCAGATACGAAGCACTAGCTCTGTCTCATAATGAATCTGCCTGGAGAAATCGGGATAAAAGAAAGGGTTGTGGGGCAACAACAGCGCGGTTGCTGGCTTCATAAAGAAGAGAGGTTCTGTAGGCAACTCACGGTCCAATTCAGCTATGTGCGCCAAGTAATTCCGCCCTATACAAATGATTTTCATAGCCTTATATTTTCGCTTTCTTTCCACCCATACGCAGTTTGATGGCAGTCACCACCTTTTTCGTATACAAGGGAAACTGGTTGTTCATGATCCAGGAATAATAAGGGGGTTCCTTCCGAAAAACGTCTTCCACCCTCTCGCCTTTGTGTTTGCCGAACATAAAGACTTCCTGCCCTTCCTCGTCAAAAATGATCTGGCCTGAAAGGTCGGCATTCTTATGATGGGCAGAGAACTGCGCCAGTTGGTTCATGTCGTTCACAGGACCTTGAGACTTGTTGCCTTTCCCGTCTTCATATTCCACGCCCTCATATCGATCGAGCATGGCCTTAAGCACTTCATAGGTCGCCTTGGTGTCGGCACCCGCGCCATGAGCTCCTTCCAACTCTGCATGACAGAAGAAACGGTAAGCGCCTTTCAACGTACGCGGTTCCATCTTCATGTAAATATTCATTACGTCGATGAACTCACGGCCTTTGATATCGAAGTCGTAATCCACCCGGAGAAACTCTTCAACCAATATGGGCAAGTCGAATTTCAAGATGTTATAGCCCGCCAAGTCGCTATTGCCAATAAACTGAGCTATTTCTGGCGCTTTTTCTTTAAAAGTGGGCTTGTCGGCAACCATCTCATCCGTGTAGCCTGTCACTTCCGTCGACTCGGCTGAGATAGGCATCTCCGGATTCAGCAACCAGGTACGCTGTTCCTCTTTTCCATCGGCATTGATTTTCAAGATGCTAATCTCGACAATACGGTCTGTGGTCGTATTCAGACCCGTCGTTTCAAGGTCAAAAAAGGCAATCGGGCGTTTCAGATTCAGTTCCATGACGATTTCAACTTTGGAATGCAAAAATAGAAGATAAATCATTGCCCTATTTATTTTTTCCTTATTTTTGCCCACTTTTTGAACAAGAAAGAATTTAGTTGAAAATTATCAAATTATTGAAAGACAGATGGAAGAAAAAGAATTGAATGGTAAAGAGGATCTGTACTCAAAGGCTGTCAGAGCCGGTAAGAGAACCTACTTTTTTGATGTCAAAACCACCAAGAACGAAGAACAATACATCACGATAACCGAAAGCAAGCGCCGTTTCGATAACGACCTGAACCGTTTCGTGTACGACAAGCACAAGATTTTCCTTTATAAAGAGGACTTTGAGAAAGTCGTCAAAGGTCTGAGCGATGCCGTCAATTATGTCGAAACCGGCGAATATCCGGAAGACTACCGTGAAGAGCAGGCTCCTCGTGAAGAACACGCCGCCGATGGCACTGTGGACAGCAGCATTGAAAAGTGGTTCGACGACCTTGGAAAAGAATAAAACCTTTAACAATAACGGAACGAAAAGGTCACGCTTGCGTGGCCTTTTTTGTTATGGGTAAAAACTTATCAACATTTTTTCCAATTGTTGATAACTTTCCACTTAAAACAGCAATAATTCGGTGCATTTCGCGTACTTTTGTATGTTTATTTGAATGACTTTTTTTTAGGAACCATAATGGGAAAGATAATTGCGATTGCAAATCAAAAAGGCGGTGTGGGAAAGACCACCACGGCCATCAATTTAGCAGCGAGTCTCGCCGTCCTCGAACACAAAACCCTGCTCATCGATGCTGACCCGCAGGCCAATGCCACATCAGGCGTCGGTTTTGATCCGAAGGCCGTTGACACCAGCATCTATGAATGCATCATCGACGATGTAGATCCGCATAGCGTCATCAGAGAGACGGAGACGCCCAATCTCTACCTGCTCCCTGCCCATATCGACCTGGTGGGAGCTGAGATTGAGATGATCAATCTGCAGAACCGAGAACAGATGATGAAAAACGCATTAAAAGGCGTCAAACAAGAATACGATTTTATCATCATCGACTGTTCACCTTCACTTGGGCTCGTCACTGTCAATGCATTGACAGCTGCCGACTCTGTCATCATCCCTGTGCAATGCGAATACTTTGCCCTAGAAGGTTTAGGCAAACTGCTGAACACCATCAAGATCGTCCAAACCCGCTTGAACCCTGATCTTGACATCGAAGGCATTTTGCTCACCATGTTCGACACCCGTCTCCGTCTTTCAAAACAAGTGGTGGAAGAAGTCAAGATGCACTTCCAAGACATGGTTTTCGACACCATCATCAACCGCAACACCCGTCTCGGAGAGGCACCCAGTTTCGGCAAAACCATCATCATGCACGATGCTGCCAGCGTCGGCTCCATCAACTACCTTAACCTAGCCCGCGAAATCCTCGAGAAGAACAACATGTAATTATGGCAGAGAAGAACAGAAAAGCATTGGGTCGTGGCCTCGACGCCATCCTACAGAGTCCCGAGACCGACATCACCAGCAAGGACATCTCCGGCAATTACGTCGCTGGCGCCGTCGCCGAGATTCCTATCAATCTTATAGAAACCAACCCTTTCCAGCCCAGAACTGAGTTTGACGAAGCTGCGCTTCAGGAACTCGCCGATTCCATTAAGGAACAGGGCGTCATACAACCTGTCACTGTACGCAAACTTGGTTACAACCGCTATCAGCTCATATCGGGTGAACGTCGACTAAGAGCCTCCAAACTGGCAGGCAAATCTACCATTCCCGTCTTCATCCGTGTCGCCAACGACGAACAGATGCTGGAACTGGCCCTCATCGAGAACATACACCGTGAGAACCTCAACGCTATCGAGGTGGCTATCTCCTATCAACGTCTGATCAACGAATGCAACATGACCCAAGAAGAGGTCAGCGACAAGGTCGGCAAGAGCCGCAGCGCCGTTGCCAACTTCCTGAGACTGCTCAAGCTGCCCGCCGAGGTCCAGATAGCCATCCGAGACGGTCATATCAGCATGGGCCATGCCCGCGCCCTCATCAACATCGAGAACAAAGAACAGCAATTGCGGCTGCTCCAGCAAATCATCAACGAGGAGATGAGCGTTCGACAGACCGAAGAACTTGCCGAGAACGCTAAGAAAAGCGGAAAAAAGGAGAGGAAACAGACCAACTTCCTACCCGAGCACTTTAAGAGCAAGATCAAGACCCTCTCACAGACGCTGAACACCAAAGTCAAGGTCAACCGTGGCCTGAACGGCAAAGGAAGCTTGGTCATCGACTTCAAGGACGAAGCCGAGTTCGACCGCATCATGGAACTGTTCAGCAAGAAATAAGCGCCATGATACGCCGCTGGCTCATCATACTGGCATTCACGTCGCTTTGCAGTCTTGCCCCCGTCAAAGCGCAAAATGTGGTTATTGAGTCAGGAAGCACACAGATCAGTGGCGACACGATCGTTCAAACTGAAAAAGGTAACAACAAATCTCACAAGGCCCAAAAGCCTCATAGCGCCAAAAAAGCCACCATCATGTCGGCCTGTTTGCCAGGACTGGGACAGGTCTATAACGGCAAATGGTGGAAGGTGCCCATCGTATATGCCGGATTGGGAGGTCTCGGCTATATGGCCTACAGCAATTACAGCCAATACGGTTCCTATCTCCACGCTTACGAATTCAAGACCGGGGATCTGCCTGAGGGCGTGACCTTGAACGAACATGAGACCGAACTGGCCAACAGGTACACTGAAAGTCAACTTCAGACCTATAAGGAATCGTATCGGCGAAACTTCGAGCTTTTCAGCATCATCACCGTGGCCTGGTACGGCTTGAACATCGTTGACGCATGCGTCGACGGACACCTCTACAACTACGACATCAGCGACGAACTCGGTTTCAGCATCGACCCCTATGCACCAGTTGGCAACGATTTCGTAGGGCTTCCTCCCGTTTTGGCGCAGGCTGGCCTTTCTTTTAAACTCAACTTCAAATGAAAATAGCACTCTTAGGATACGGAAAGATGGGCCACGAGGTGGAAAAAGCCGCCTTCGCCCAAGGTCACGAAATCGTCGTCACCATCGACAATCGCGATGAATGGAAAGAACGCGAGGCCTTGCTGCCGAATGCCGATGTCGCCATCGACTTCAGCCAACCTGACCAGGTGGCAGAGAACATCAACCGTTGCTTCGACATCCATCTGCCCATCGTGGTAGGCACTACGGCATGGCAAGATCATCTTGAAGACATCACGAAACGCTGTCTGGCCGAAGGGCAAAGCCTCTTCCATGCACCTAACTTCAGCATCGGAATGAACATCATGTTTCTGCTTAACAAGCAGCTGTCCCGTTTTGCCAAACAATATGGCTACCACATGTCATTGGCCGAGACGCATCATATCCACAAACTCGACAAGCCCAGCGGCACCGCCGTAAAACTGGCCAACGACATCATCTCCGTCAACTCCGACTACGACCATTGGAGCATCGAAGCGTCAAATGACCGAACCCTATACATCAATGTCACTCGCATCGGCGAGGTGAACGGTATCCACAGCGTGGTGGCCGATTCCGATGCCGATCGCATCACCCTCACCCACGAAGCATTCAACCGCCAGGGCTTTGCTTTGGGCGCCCTTGCCGCCGCCCAGTTCCTCATCGGCAAGAAAGGCGTTTTCACCATGGAGGATTTAATGGAAGACAAATAATAATATTAGGTATAAAGCGTTAACAGATAGAATCAATAAGATAACAATGTCATTAATCGCATTCATTTTTCTCGTCCCGCTGCTCTTCACCATACCTATTGCTTTCTGTTGGAAGCAATTCGAGGCGGCAGGACAAAAAGGATACTATAGCATCATCCCTTACTTCAACATCTATGTCTTGTTGAAGATCATTGGAAAACACAAGAAATTCTGGTGGTGGTTCTTCATCGTCTTCCCTTATATCAACTTCTTCATGCTCTTCCTGATGCTTATCGAGCTCGGAAAGTGCTTTGGCAGATTTAAGATTTGGGAAGAAGGCATGGCCGCCATCCTGCCTTTCATCTTCTTCCCTTTCATCGTGAAAGACGACCCCTACCAGGATCCTGCTACGACAAAACGGCCCAAGAAATCGACTGCACGTGAGTGGTTCGATGCCATCATTTTTGCCGTTGTGGCCGCCTTGATTATCCGAACCTATGTCTTTGAGGCCTTCACCATCCCTACTTCAAGTATGGAGAAATCGCTTTGTGTTGGTGATTACCTGATAGTCAGCAAGATACATTACGGCCCCAAAAGACCTAACACGCCCCTCTCCTTCCCCTTTGTGCACAACACCTTGCCTGGAAGCAAAACTAAAAAATCGTATCTGGAATGGATTAAACTGCCGTATCATCGCTATCCTGGCGTATCAACGATGAAGCGCTACGATCCCATCGTGTTCAACTACCCGGCAGGTGATACCGTTTGTGACATTTTCCAAAGCAGCATAAGCTATTACGACCTTGTCCGCGAATATGGCCGCGACCGCGTGTGGAACGACCATCAGAATTTTGGCAAAGTCATCTCCCATCCAGTCGACAAGCGCGAAAACTATGTCAAACGTCTTATTGGTATGCCTGGCGACACGCTTGAAATCATAGATGGCGTCGTGTTCATCGATGGCAAAGAAGCCATGCAACCCGAGAATATGCAGCACAGCTATTCCATTATGACTACGAATGGCGGCATCAACAAAAAGACACTGGAGAAATACAACATCACTGAGGGTTATCGCACCAACAACGCCAACGAGATGATACTGAACATCAGCGAAAAGGTAGCTGCGGAATTGAGGAAGTTACCCTTTGTGGTTTCCGTCACGCAAAGCATCACGCCAAAAGGAGAAGGCACTAGCGTAGAGCTCTTTCCACACAACCCTGAGCTTTATCCTTGGAACGTGGACAACTTCGGCCCCATCGTTCTGCCTAAGAAAGGCGTCACCATACCCCTAAATACTGACAATTTGCCATTGTACGAACGCATCATCCACGCCTATGAACTTCACGACCTTCAAGTAAAAGGTGATAAAATCTATATCGATGGACAAGAATCTGATTCTTACACCTTTGAGATGAATTATTTCTGGATGATGGGCGACAACCGTCATAACTCCGCCGACTCCCGTTACTGGGGCTTTGTCCCTGAGAATCACATCGTTGGAAAAGCCGTTTTCGTATGGCTCTCTATCGATAAGGAATACGGCGGCATCCGATGGAACAGAATGTTCAAGATTCCAAAATGATTTTGGAACAATTTTTGATACATTTCAATGTTTAACAAACAACAATTAAACGTTTAATTAAAATCAAACAAAATGAAAAAGTTATTCACTGTAGTGGCTATTTTGGCCGCGATGTTCGTTGCCGGAAATGTGCAGGCACAAATGAGCGTCAACGTTGGTTATGCCCCTGAAGTTATTACTACCAACGACAATTCAGCCAATTACCAGGGCTTCTTTGCCAACCTCGTTTATGATATCAATTTGGCTAAAAACTTTGGCGTGGCCGTCGGACCACAAGTCCGTTTCAACACGAAGAGCGAATCCAATGAGATTCTCACCGTCAAAACGACTATGACTCATAATCAGTTCCTCGTCGATGTACCGATCATGTTTAATTATCGTCTCAACGTGACCCGCGACATCAACATCGCTCCCTTTATTGGTCCTATGCTCACTTATGCCATAAGTGGCAATACGAAAACTACCGTCGATTCCCCCCTTGGAGCAACCACAAACACAACCAACTGGTATGGAGATAACAGCGATTACAGTCGCTTCAACCTCAATGGCGTGGGCGGCCTTGCGCTCAACTATCAGAATTTCAAATTGTTTGGCGGCTATAGCCTTGGTCTGTTGGACCTCTATAAGAGCGACAACGTCACGATCAAAACCAACAGCGTCTTCGTTGGCCTTGGCTTTGCATTCTAAAATTAAGAAATAATAAAATTAATAAATAGACTGCCAGACGGCAGTCTATTTTTTTTGCTCCAAAATCACACATCACGTTTTATTAAAACCAACATTTTGTGTATATTTGCAAATTCCTAACGAAGAAGAAAAATGGGAGCAGATAAGCCAAAAAAAGAAAACACCTTTCGCAATTCATCTGGTCAGGATTTGATCAAGATTGAGGAAGAAAGTAAAAAAAACGCAGGCAAAAACAAAAAAAGCGAGGCTGAAAAAAAGGCCATGAAGTCAGCCAAGCAAGAGAAAAAGAAAAAAGAAAGAAAGTCCGCCGACGGAAGAATTTGGAAGATCGTCGGCATATTGTTCATTCTGCTCGCCATTTTTCTCGCCTTTGCCCTTGTATCCTATTTTATGAGTTTCTATAGCGGCCATCATCAGGAATTTGGAAACCAGATTTTTGACCAGGCCCTTAAAATCAGCAACCGTACAGGTAGAGTTGGATCTTGGCTGGGCGAAACCCTGGTCAAGGAATCGTTCGGCATCGGCGCATTCTTCTTCGTTTACCTGCTTGCGCTTATCGGACTTAGGATCACTGTGGGTACGCGTATCAAGATGTGGAACGTATGGAAATATGCTCTGCTCGGATTGGTTTGGCTACCTTTGTTTTTCGCTTTCGTTTCGATGTCTGCGCCAAAATGCGCTATTCTTGGTGGAGCTGTCGGACGATGGATCAACCTCAACCTGTTAAATTACATCGGCAAAGTTGGCGTAATCCTTACGCTTATCTTCACCTTCCTGATCTATGCCATCTACGAGTTCAACATCACCTTCAAATACTTCAGGAACCTCCGTGAAAAAAGGGAGCAGAAAAGGCTGGAGCGAATTCAGCAAGAAGGAAACACCTATTATGACACTTCCGCAGAAAACGATTCCGAAGCTGAAGAAAACGAAGAAGACAACACCTATACGAATCCTGAAGAAAACCTGGACGAAGAAGGACGTTTCCCACCCGTCACCAGCACCATTAAAGACGTGGAGATGGAAGTGGCCAATACCGAAGATGACGGGCACAACCCTTTAGAAAACAGATTCCGTTCCGTTGTCTCTGAAACAATTCCGAGCAACGAGACTCCCCTTACAAACCCAAATGTTTCCGCAGCCATTAATGTTGGCGAAAGCGACAACAAAGTAGAACTGGTCATTGAAAAGACGCAAGAAGAGAAAACCGTTGAGGTGAACAAAGAAACCCCGATAGAGCATTTCACGCTCGACACGCCTTTTGATCCGAGATACGAGTTGCGTGATTACAAGTTCCCCACACTCGACATGCTCAAAGATTATGGCGACAAGAAGACCGGCATCGACAACGAAGAACTGGAAGCCAACAAGAACAAAATCGTGGAGACGCTTGCCAACTATGGCATTGCCATCGACAAGATCAAGGCAACCATCGGCCCTACTGTTACGCTGTATGAAATCGTCCCAGCTGCGGGTGTCCGCATCTCGAAAATCAAGAATCTGGAAGACGACATTGCTCTGAGTTTGGCCGCCCTAGGCATCCGAATCATCGCCCCTATCCCAGGCAAGGGCACCATCGGCATTGAGGTGCCAAACAGCAAGCCCGAGACCGTCTCGATGAAGAGCGTGCTCAGCTCGGAGAAGTTCCAAAACTCGAAATTCGCCCTGCCATGCGCTATCGGCAAGACCATCTCCAATGAGACGTATGTCTTCGACCTGGCCAAGATGCCGCACATCCTGATGGCAGGCGCTACCGGCATGGGCAAATCCGTCGGCCTTAACGCCATCATCGCATCGTTACTCTACAGCAAGCACCCCGCCGAATTGAAGTTCGTCATGGTGGACCCAAAGAAAGTAGAGTTGACACTCTTCAACAAGATTGAGCGTCACTATCTGGCCAAACTGCCCGACGAAGCCGATGCCATCATCTCCGATGTCAAAAAAGTGGTGCGCACACTCAACTCACTCTGCATCGAGATGGACAACCGCTATGACCTTCTCAAGGCCGCCGAGTGCCGCAACATCATTGAATACAATGAGAAATTCAAATCACGTCGGCTCTTGCCGACCGAGGGTCACCATTATCTTCCCTATATCGTACTCATCATCGACGAGTTCTGCGACCTCATCATGACGGCAGGCCGCGATGTGGAAGCCCCTATCGCCCGTCTGGCCCAATTGGCCCGTGCCATCGGCATCCACCTCATCATTGCGACGCAACGTCCTTCCGTCAACGTCATCACCGGCTCCATCAAGGCCAACTTCCCCGCCCGCATCGCCTTCCGTGTCATCTCGGCTGTCGACTCCAAGACCATCCTCGACCAGAGCGGAGCCAATCAGCTTATCGGTCGCGGCGACATGCTCGTCTCTACGGGTAACGACCTGGTCCGTTTGCAATGCGCCTTCATCGACACACCTGAAGTCAAGGAAATCACGGAGTTCATCGGTGCCCAACGTGGTTATTCAGAAGCCTTCCCGTTACCTGAAGTGCCCGAAGACGATTCCAGCATAGGTGAAAATGATGACGACAATGGCGAACGGGATTCCCTCTTCGAAGAAGCCGCCCGTATTGTAGTACAGACTCAGCAAGGATCCACTTCTATGATCCAACGCAAACTGAAACTCGGCTACAACCGTGCAGGCCGCATCATCGACCAGTTGGAAGCCGCCGGCATCGTCGGACCTTTCTCAGGAAGCAAGTCACGTGAGGTAAAAGTGGCTAACGAATTCGCTTTGGAACAGATTTTGCAAGATATCAGAAACAAAGACAATGGAATCTGATTCCAGCAATATCGAAATGCCATGAAAAAACTTCGCATCTTCTTGCTTTTCGCAGCCAGTCTGCTTACAGGCCTTTCCTACGCCCAAATAACGGCAAGCGAACTCGTAAAGAAAACCGTCGATAAGATCAACGCTCACAACAACGTAGAGCTTGTATTCGAATATACCATCACCAATGGCGCCGCCCTCATCAACGAAAAACATGAAGGCAAAGCCACGTTGCAAGGCAAAGCCTATCGCATCGAGATGGAAGACCAGCATATGATCTCTGACGGCACTACGCTGTGGAATTACCTCATTGAAGACGACGAAGTGATGGTAGGTGACGCCAGCGGCGACGAAACGCTCATCACGCCCATCAAGATCCTCACCACTTACGACAAAGACTACGGAATGAAGTACGTCAAATGTGGCGAAAAAGGCATCAAAGCCGTTGAAATGACCAACCCAAAAGGCGAATTCGAACAGGTTTTGGTAAAAATCGATGAGGCAAAGCACGAAATCGTAAGTGCAGAACTTGACGATGGAAACGGCAATATCATCACCTTCGACATTAAAAAGACCATCTTCGATCAGACCTTGAAAGCTGATTTCTTTACTTTCGACACCAAGGCACATCCTAAGACCGAAGTCATCGACATGCGATAATATGGAGACGCTCGTCCAAGACATCATGCAGACCTCGTGGCTCGAGGCCATAGCCGCCATCACCGGCATCCTCAGCATATGGCTTGGCAAGAAAGAGAACATCCTCGTCTTCCCCATTGGCATCATCAGTGTGCTGATTTATGTCTATATCTGCTTCAACGCAAAGCTGTATGCCGATATGGGCATCAATGCCGTGTATTTCATCATGAGCGTTTACGGTTGGTACAACTGGCTTAGGCCTCATAAAGAAAGCAAGACCGAACGGCTGCAAGTCACTTTCCAAGACCGACGCCATCGTTGGGGCAGCATCGCCATAGCCTTTGCCCTGTTTGTAATCCTATCCTTCATCCTAACCAGGTTCACCGACAGCGACGTCCCCATCATCGACGCCTTTACCTCTTCACTTTGCGTTTTGGCCATGTATCTCACCACCCAGAAAAAGGTGGAAAACTGGATATATTACCTCGTTGCCGACGGCATCAGCATTCCCCTATATATTTACAAAGGTCTTGTCCTTACCAGCATACAGTATCTCGTCTTCTTCCTCATCGCTGTCGCTGGCCTCATCGCCTGGAGAAAGGAGGCCTTGAAAAATGCTTAAAATCGCTGTCATCGGACCCGAATCGACGGGCAAATCGACCCTTTGCCAACAACTGGGAGCACATTTTAATGCCAAAATCGTCTCAGAATACTCAAGAGAATACCTTGCTGGCCTTCATCGCCCGTACGACATTCACGACGTAGTCGCCATAGCCCAAGGACAACAGCGGCACATTGAATCTTTCGAAGCGAGTCAACCGGAAATGCTCATCAGCGATACTGAAGGCATCGTCAACAAGGTATGGTGCGAATATGTCTTTCATACCATTCCAAAAGAAATCAATAATATCGTCAATAGCCAGCATTTCGATTTATACTTGCTTTGCGACACCGATCTGGAGTGGGCTTTCGATCCGATGCGCGAAAATCCCGACTTGAATGAAAGAAAAGCTATATTTGCACTCTATTTGAAGGCTTTAGACGAGCTGGATGCCAACTACCGCATCATCTCAGGAACTGGACAAGCCAGGACGAATAAAGCCATCGAGGCCATAAAAGAAATGAGCGAAAAGCAACGACATATCGTTTTTCTGGCAAGGTGGTATCCTCATAAATACGACCCAATGTTCGGCCTGTTTGTACAACGTCATGCCGAAGCAGCCGCGCTCTACAACAATGTTAGCGTTGTTTACGTCCATGCCGATGCCAGCGCCAAAGACACATTCGACATTGAACGGAGTATGGAACGAGGGGTCGACACCATCCGCATCTATTACAAAAAAGCCAATAAGCTTTTGTCCGTATGGCGATTCTTCAAGGCTTGCCAAAAAGGTCTTCAGTTAGCAGGAAAGGCAGACCTAATTCATGTCCACGTGCTGACACGGATGGGGCTAATCGCTCTTCGTGAAAAAAGAAAAAACGGCACGCCTTACCTCATCACCGAACACTGGTCCCGTTACCTTCCAGGCAACGCATATAGCGGATGGCTAAGAAAGAAGCTCACACGGACTGTTGTAAGAGAAGCTGCAATGGTGACCACTGTCAATGCGAATCTGTCGCAAGCCATGAAAAGTCATGGCTTAGAAAACGAGCATTGGGCACTGCTCCAAAATGTAGTGGACAGCAACCTTTTCAAGCCGCAGCCGCATCAGAATGCCATTCCTAAAATCGTGCATGTCAGTTGTTTTGAGGACAAATCCAAAAACATCACAGGACTATTACAGGCGCTTTACAAGCTCAAGGCAAAAGGCATAGCCTATCAGGCTGTGCTTATCGGCGACGGTATCGACTATGAACGCATGCGAAAGAAAGCCGGCGAGCTACATCTAAATGATATAGTCAGGTTTACCGGCGTGCTCGAGGGGCAAGATCTCGTGAACGAACTTGCCACAGGCGATTTCTTCGTGCTTTCGAGCAACTACGAAACCGCTTCCATCGTCATCATAGAAGCCTTGATGTGCGGCGTGCCTGTGGTCAGCACCCATGTCGGGTGTGCTCCTGAAGTCATCAATGCATCAAACGGCATTTTGGTCCCGACTCAAAATGTCGAGGCACTGACCGAGGCCATGGGAAAGATGTGCGAAAGGTACATCCAATACCCTTCCGACCTGTTGCGAAAGGCTGTTGTAGACCAATATGGATACGAGAAAATCGGGCAATTGCTCACCCGATGGTATCAAGACATCATATCTCCTCGCTGACCGACTTCTTCATGATGCCCACCTTGGAGCTTTCGATAAATCCGAGGATGGCCTGAAGGTCTTCTGAATCAGGCAGGTTTTCCTTTACATATTGCACCGACTGCGACACGTTCATCCCGACACTATAAATCACGCGATAGACATCTTGGATGGCGTTAATACGCTCACGTGTGAAGCCACGGCGCATCAGGCCGATGGAGTTCACGCCGGCAAAAGAAACGGGATAACCCGTGCCCGTGCGAACAAAAGGAGGAATGTCCTTGTTGACCATAGCGCCCCCCGAGATCATGACATGGGCACCAATGCGGCAGAACTGCGATACGGCGGAAAGGCCTCCAAAGATGGCCCAGTCGTCAACGACAATGTGACCTGCCAGACTAGCGGCATTGGCCATAATCACGTTATCGCCAAGATAGCAGTCGTGTGCCACATGGGTGAAGGCCATCAGCAAGCAATTTTTGCCCACCACTGTCTTCCCGCTAGCGGCCGTACCCTTATTCACCGTCGCTGACTCACGGATTGTCGTGCCATCACCGATATAGCAATAGGTGGTCTCGCCCTTATATTTCAAATCCTGCGGGATAGCCGACACGACGGCACCTGGAAAAATCTTGCAATTCTTACCAATACGTGCCCCATCCATGATGGTCACATTCGGTCCGACCCATGTACCGGATCCAATTTCAACATCTTCGCCAATCCAAGCGAAAGGCTCTATCTTGACATCCTCAGCAATCTTTGCATTGGGATGAATATATGCTAAAGGTTGATTCATCATTTCAAAATAAAGTACAAAAGTAGGTAAAAAAAACATACCTCGGTTCAAATCAGAACCAAGGCATGCTTTTTTATCCTCGAAGGAAGATATCCTTACAGCAATGAATGCTTAATCTTTCTCGCAAAAGCCGTGTTGGAAAAATGGCCAGGCTTATAAGCAATCACATGACCTTTGATAGGCTTTCCAACGAGTGTCAGGTCACCAATAATATCAAGCAACTTGTGGCGGGCGGGCTCATTGTCAAAATAAAGGTCAACATTATTCAAGATGCCATCCTCCTTGACAGTGACCTTGGGTTTCTTAAAGAAAGCAGCAATATGGTCAAGCTCTTCTGAAGACACATTTTTATTGACAAACACGATGGCATTGGTCAGGTCACCACCTTTAATCAGATTACGGCTCAGCAATGTCTCTAGTTCATGCAGGAACACGAAAGTACGGCATGGTGCAATCTCTGTTTCAAAGTCATTCAGATCATGTAACGAAGCGCTTTGTTCATCAAGCACTTTCGTATTGTACTTCACCGTAACATCGACCATGAAAGTGTCGCTAGGCACAATCGTAAGCTCAATGCCCAAGACATCATTACGATAAGAAATAGGTTCTGTGATGACGAGATATTCGCGTTTGGCTTTCTGTTTTACGACGCCTGCCTTTCGGATGGCTTCAACGTATTTTCTTCCGCTGCCATCCATTATAGGTGTTTCCTCCACATCGATGTCAATCAAGACATTGTCAACTCCCATGCCACGGAGGGAAGCAAGCACATGCTCCACCGTATAGATTTTGACGCCACCTTTACCCAGCGTAGTACCACGCGTGGTATCGATGACATTATCTACGTCGGCTTCAATAATTGGTTGATTCTCCAGATCAATTCTGCGGAAACGGATTCCTGTATTCACAGGTGCAGGATTGAATGTCAGCGTACCGCATTGGCGAGTATGAAGGCCCGCTCCGCGGACACTGACTTTATTTTTAAGCGTACACTGTTTTTCTATCATAAACAATCAATTTCGGACAACTGGTCCGAGAAAAACGGGCAAAGATAACGAAAAAAACCTTTGTCCCTGCAAAAAAGTTCCATAGGAAGGAGACAAGACACCCCCGAAAAAAGCAAAAGAACGACTTAAAGCAGACAAAAACAGTCGCTTACCGTTTTTCTTTTTTTAAGTCTTCAACTTGTTTTTTTAACAATTCAACTTGTTCAACCAGTTCATCGAGATGTCTCAGATGTGCAGAAGTACGCAAATACTGTTGCAATGGCATGGTAGGAGATCCCATGAACGAGCCTTCTGGCGTTTTGATATTGCCCAGAATACCAGATTGAGCTCCGAATTTAGAACCGTCGGCAATATGCAGATGGCCAGCAAAACCGACCTGTCCGCCCACGACACAATTCCTCCCTATATGCGTAGAACCACTCACACCCGACATGGCTGCCATAGCTGTGTTCTCACCTATTTCAACATTGTGCGCCACCATAACGAGATTGTCGAGTTTCACACCTTTATGAATATGAGTGGCTCCCATCGTTGCGCGGTCCACCGTAGTATTGGCTCCAATTTCCACATCGTCGTCAATGATCACCTGACCTACCTGTGGAATCTTTTCATAATGCCCATCTGATTGAGGTGCAAAGCCAAACCCATCGCCACCGATGACAACGCCGGCATGAAGAACACAACGTTTCCCGATCAGCGTGTTGCGATACAATTTGACACCTGGATATAGCGTTGTGCCTTCGCCAATAACAGAATTATCGCCAACATAAACCTGAGGGTATATTTTCACATTATTGCCAATCTTGACGTTTTCGCCAATAAAAGCAAAAGCACCGATATAAATGTTGTCTTCATATTGAGCTGAATCCGACACAAAAGCCAATGATGAAACACCTTTCTTGTCTTGTGACATCTGATCGTAAATACCTAACAGTCTGGCAAATGATGCATAGGCATCAGGAACACGAATCAGAGTAGCCGAGATAGGCGCCTTAGCTTCAAAACTATCGTTCACAAGAACGACAGAAGAACGTGTCTCATAGATATAATGTGTATATTTGGGGTTAGCGAGGAAGCTCAGCATACCTGGTGCGCCTTCTTCAATCTTAGCCACATTGTACACTTCGGCATTAGGATTACCTTCGATTTTACCACCCAGTAAATCAGCAATTTGAGAAGCTAAAAATTTCATTTCAATTTAATTGTTTATACTATGCAAACGATGTCAAAAGCACATTATTGCTTACAATAAGCGTTCAAAATCGTTTTTCAGGATTTGCGCTGCCTGTTCGACTGCCGGATTGGGCAAGGCGACCAAGGTCTGGGCTAAAATAGCCGTATCATCCTCATCTTTCAATTGTTCAAAAGTGCTGTTGATTTGTTCCATCAACTCCTCCTTGGCGTTTTTCACCGCATTCCAAGTGGTATTCGAAACATACAACTGTTGCGCTAAATTATGTTCAAACTCTTCCCGGATGTTTTGCAGCAACTCAAGATGAAAAACACCTTTTTCCATTCCGGGAACATAGATTCTTTTCACTAAAACTGGCAATTGAGAACGCTCCAGAAAAAGCAGGAAACGCTCGTATGCCTGCACCTTTAATGGCATTATGATTTTCAACGCAGCCACCTTGAGTTCAGAACTGCCGTTTCGATGCAACTCCAACTCTTTAACTCTGTATAGTCTCAGTAGAATCAGGACTGCTAGAAGCATCAAGACAAGGACAGAAGCCACCAATACGATCAACAATGTATTCATTGCATAAAAATTTGAGGCAAAAATACTGCTTTTCCTTAAGGAATCAAAATTTCGACAAAACCTTGACTTCCTATCGGTAAATTGCCTATCTTTGCCATTCTTTCAAAGCATTTGTAACAAATACATATTAACGTATTATGAGCGATATCATTTTATCAGACAGAGTCTTAAACATGGCCGAATCAGCCACCTTGGCCATGACCAACAAAAGCCGTGAATTGAAAGCCCAAGGCGTCGACGTCATCAGCCTTAGTATCGGCGAACCCGACTTCAATACACCTGAATCGGCAAAGCAAGCCGGCATCGAAGCCATCAACAATAACGACACGCATTATCCGCCTGTCCCTGGCACGCCTGCTCTTCGCAAAGCCGTCGCTGTCAAGCTGAAACGCGACAACGGCCTTGACTACAAGGAAACTGACATCCTCATCTCCAACGGAGCCAAGCAAGCCATTAACAACGTGCTTCTGGCCATCCTCAACGATGGTGACGAGGTGATCATCCCTGCCCCATTTTGGGTCTCTTATCCTGAGATGGTGAAACTGGCGGGCGGCATACCCGTCATTGTGAAGAGCGACATCACGCACGATTTTAAGATTACCGCTGAGCAACTTGAGGCCGCCATTACACGCAAGACCAAGGCGTTCCTCATCAACACGCCTTGCAACCCAAGTGGCAGCGTCTTCACCAAGGCTGAACTTACCGCTATTGCAGAAGTTTTGAAGAAATACCCTAACATCATCATCATCTCTGATGAAATCTATGAGTTCATCCAATATGAACAGAAACACGAGAGCATGGGGCAGTTTGAATTCTTAAAAGACCGCCTTGTCCTTGTCAATGGCGTCGCTAAAGGGTATGCCATGACGGGTTGGCGCATCGGTTATATCGCTGCACCACAACCTATTGTGAAAGCCACCAACAAGATTCAAGGCCAAATCACCTCCGGCATCTGCACCATCGCACAAGCCGCAGCAGCCAAAGCCATTGAACTCAGTCCCGAAAACTCGAAAGAAATCCAGGCCATGCTGGCAGCTTTCCGCCACCGTCGTGACACTTTCGTCAAGCTTTTGAACGAAATTCCCGGCGTGAAGTGCAACAATCCTGCTGGCGCTTTTTACGTCTTTCCCGAAGTGAAATCTTACTATGGCAAGACCGATGGCGAGACCACCATCAAAGGCAGCGATGACCTCTGCATGTGGCTGCTCTACAACGCCCATGTTGCCTGTGTCGCCGGCAATGCTTTCGGCAACGACGACTGCATCCGCCTCTCCTATGCCACTTCCGAAGACAAACTCATCGAGGCCGTCAAGAGAATCAAAACCGCTTTGACCAAACTACATTAATCATCAATAAGGTCTGCCGTTTCAACGGCAGACCTTTTTATATCACGACATGGAAATGACTTCGGAACAGCTTGAAAAACTCTTTGCTTCATTCGAAAAAATGCGCATCCTCGTCGTTGGTGACGTGATGATTGACGCTTATACCGAAGGAGTCATTGAGCGAATGTCACCTGAAGCGCCTGTTCCTGTCGTCAATGTCAAAAAACGCTACAACCGTCTCGGAGGCGCTGCCAATGTAGCACTCAATCTCAAATCTCTTGGCGCAGAGCCTATTCTTTGTTCCGTCATCGGCGACGACCAAAAAGGCGAGAAATTCATGCAACTGCTACGGCGCTACAGCCTTAATGTCAAAGGCATTGTAAAAAGCGCCCAACGTAGTACCACCCTCAAAGAAAGGGTGATAGTTGACGGAAAACAAAGACTAAGAATTGACGAAGAAGACACTGTAGATCTTTATTCGGATGAAGCAGAAGCCTTGCTGGTCAATTTACAAAAACTGTTAGAACAAAAAGCTGTTCACTGCATCGTCCTTCAAGACTACAATAAAGGAGTACTTTCGCCATCCGTTATCGGAGCCATCATGGCCATCGCCAAGCAAAGCAGTCTGCCTGTAGTTGTTGATCCTAAAAAAGATAATTTTCTTGCTTACCAAGGCGCCAGTTTATTCAAGCCCAATGCCAAAGAGTTACGAGAAGGCTTATGCAACGACGCCACTGACATCGCAGAATACCGTGAAGCAGCCATAAAACTTAGAGCACTGCTCAATTGCGACACCGTAATGGTCACCTTATCAGGCCAAGGCGTCATCATTTGCCGAAAAGACAGCGACGCTATCGAAAGCCATCACCTCGCCGCCTTCCCACGCGATATCAAAGACGTGTCGGGAGCAGGCGATACAGTACTCAGCGTAGCCGCCCTTTGCACCGTTGCCGAGCAGTCTGCCTACGATACGGCATTCCTATCGAACCTCGCTGGTGGTCTCGTTTGCGAACAAATTGGCGTAGGCCCCATCGACAAGCAACGACTCCTTAAAGAAGCAAAAGAACTGTGCGACCGCCATGACTGATAAAAGTCACATTGCAGCGATGTTTGATGGCATCGCAACGCATTACGATCTCCTAAACCACCTTCTTTCTTTCAATATTGACAGCACATGGCGACGAAAAGCCGTTCACTGTCTCAAATGTAATCCGGCAAACGTTTTAGACCTTGCGACGGGTACGGGCGATTTAGCCATACTTCTCGCCAAGCACTATCCTCATGCTCACATTACCGGAATTGATTTATCTGAAAAGATGCTCGAGCTAGGAAGAAAAAAAATACAAAAAAAACGGCTTGAAAACAGGATATCACTACTACAAGGAGATGCACAAAAGCTACCGTTCAACAATGGCAGTTTCGATGCCTTGACCGTTGCATTTGGGGTCAGAAATTTCGAAAACATGGAAAAAAGTCTTTATGAAATGCGACGTGTCCTAAAACCAGGTGCAAAGGCCGTAATCCTAGAATTCTCCCTACCCAAAAAACAACCCATAAAAACTCTATACCTATTTTACTTTCATAGAATATTACCACGACTCGGCAAACTCATCTCAAAAAGTAAAAACGCATATCAGTACCTGCCTCGGTCTGTTGACAGCTTTCCGAACCCTGAAGCCTTTGAGCAAAAACTTTTGCAATACGGCTTCAAAAACTGCATAAGGCAACAGCTCTCTGGCGGCATAGCTCAACTATATTCAGCACATGTCGCCGATGGTCGTGACAACAATTGACAATTATCAGATACAACAAGGCGACATCGCTCTTTTTTATTACTTTTGCCGCATCTATTGCAATAAAAACATAAAGAGTCCGTTTATCGAAAGTAAAACACCCGAAAAGTGAAACAGAAAGTCTTATTTCTAATCCTCACCTTCTTCATTGCCTTGGGCTCCGCAACTTCCATACAGGCGCAGCGAAGGGCTCTCATTTATCTGCCAAAATTCGACCAAGAGCCTTATCATTTTGGTTTTCTGATCGCCTTTAACACGATGTCGTACACCATCAAAACGGTAGAAAACTATCAAAACCAGCCGCTTCAGCTAGAAGATTTCCCGAATAACAATTTTGAACTATCACCAACCGATGTTAGAAGCATATATGTTATCAATCTTGAAACTCGGCAGAGTCCTGGCTTTTGTGTCGGAATAATTGGCAGCAAACGTTTGGGCAGATACTTCGATTTACGATTCTCGCCCACGCTTAGTTTCGGAGAAAGAAGCATGGACTATTACACGGCCGTGGAAAAAATCAATGACGAAATCGGCCATCCTTCTGTCGTACAAGAACCTTTCAAAAAAGACATTTTTTCAACCTTCGCTGAATTTCCTTTACACATCAAGTACCGGTCAAAACGGCTGAACAATGTAGGTGCCTACCTCATCAGCGGTGTCAATCCCAAACTTGACTTGGCTTCACAAAAAAGCAACAAAATAGATATCATGGGGCCAGATGGAGAACCTATCAGCATCATCAACAATCTTGTGACCCGCCGCTTTGACTGTGCTGCTGAAATTGGTGCAGGATTCGATGTGTACAACCAATGGTTTAAATTCGGCGTTGAAGTGAAAATGAGTTACGGAATACTTAATATCGTCAAAGGAGATGCCTTCGGCTATACCAAACCCATCGATCAACTGCGAAACAAAATGTTTCAAGTGTCATTTACCTTTGAATGATGCGCATCTAATTACCTATAAACTATATTCTTACAAATAATTCATTATTTTTTTTGACTCTTTTGTCGTAGGTATTGTTTTTTTATCTATTTTTGCACCGTCAAAATGACACGAAGTGGTCTCTTCGTCTAGTCTGGTCAGGACGTCAGGTTTTCATCCTGGTAACTCGGGTTCAAATCCCGGAGAGACTACAAAGCCCGCCGAAAGCGGGCTTTTTTCATTTCAATACAAACGCCATGCTTAAACTGCAAGTCATCATCAGTCCGCAATACGGCCCTTTCCTTAACCGATCAGTCGAACAATACCTCACTGAACATCAAGAAGAGGGTGGGGTAACGATGTACCTGTGGAAAAACCAGCAGACCGTGGTAATCGGCTACAACCAGAATCCTTATTCCGAGTGCAATGTCAAGTTGTTGCTTGATGAAGGCGGTTACCTGATGCGCCGCGGCACTGGAGGCGGAGCCGTCTATCATGATTTGGGCAACATCAACTTCTCTTTCATCGCCGACAAGAAAAACTACGATGTGAGAAAACAGCTGTCCGTCATCCAAGAGGCATTACACACTTATGGCCTTGAAACCGAAATCTCCGGTCGCAACGACCTTACCTGTCAAGGGAGGAAGTTCTCGGGCAATGCCTTTTACAGTGGGCGAATCAACAACTTGCACCATGGCACCATCCTCATCAAAACAGATGGAGAGATGATGCAACGCTACCTTACCGTCGACAAGGCCAAGTTGCAAAAACACGGTGTCAAATCCGTTGCCAGTCGTGTGGTCAACCTCTCCGAACTGGTCGAGATGGACTCCGAAAGCATCAAGCAGCCTTTAATCAAAGCCTTTGAAAAAGTCTACGGCGGCAAATCCGAGCTTATCAACTTCAACGACATTGCCCAGACGAAAGAAGTGCAAGACACTTGCGAAAGAATCGGTTCCTATGATTTTCTCTTCGCAAAATGGGATCACTTCAAAACCTATAAAAAAGCCCAATTCCCTTGGGGCAGCGTCGCCATCGACCTGAAAATTGACGAAAAAGAGCAGAAAATCACAGAAGCCGTTATTGCTTCCGACAGTCTCGACACGGAAATCATCCGCAAGGCTGAAGGCCTTTTGAGGGGCTGCTCCACACAGCGTCATCCGGTCAGCGATGACCCAGTCCTTAACGACATCTTCAACCTCGTATTTGGGTAAAACGCCAGAGACTCAAACTTTATACGTAATTTTGCAGCCATGAAATACTATCTCCTCCCTCTTGGATGTCAGATGAACCAAAGCGACGCCGAACGCACGCGTACCGTTTTGCAACAGATGGGCTTCATCCCCACTGAAAACGAGAACGAAGCCACCATCTTAGGCATCGTGGCCTGTTCGGTACGTCAGAAAGGCATCGACAAGGTGTATGGTCGCATCGAGAAGTGGAACAGCATGAAAAACCGGCAGAACTGCATCACTTTTGTCTCTGGTTGCATCCTGCCAGCTGATCGCGTACGTTTCCTAAAACTCTTCGACCTAGTCTTCCCGATGAACGAACTGCCCAAACTACCCGACATGATCCGTCAGTACGGCATTGTCACACCGGCATCTCTGAAGATGGGAGAAGAAATCGAGATGCAACCTGTTGTAAAGCCTGTCGCGCCATTGTTCAACAAACACGATGTCGTCAATCCTTCGGCCAACATGGGTCAGTTCTGGGCCATCACACCCACCCTGACCTCAGAATTCGAGGCCTTCATCCCCATCCAGAACGGCTGCGACAACTTCTGCACCTACTGTGCAGTCCCCTACACCCGCGGACGAGAGGTGTCGCGTCCTTCAGCTGAGATACTCGGCGAACTGAAAGACCTCGTCAACAAAGGCTACAAAAGCATCACTTTACTCGGGCAAAACGTCAATTCCTACGGTTTGGACAAGAAGGGCGAAGAAATCAATTTTGCCGAACTGCTGCGTCGTGTAGGAGAATACGGCAAGGCCTCAGGCAAGGAATTCTGGGTCTATTACACTGCTCCTCACCCTCGTGATATGAAAGACGACATCATGGAGGTCATGGCGCAATACGACTGCCTTGCCAAACAGATCCACATCCCCATCCAGTCGGGCGACGACAACATGCTGAAACGCATGAATCGCCACCACGATCTGGCCACCTATCGTCATATCATCCAGACCATCAGGCGTGTACTGCCCACAGCGACGATCTTCACCGACATCATTGTCGGCTTCACTAAAGAAAGCGAAGAAGAGTTTGAGAACACGCGCAAAGCCATGGAGGAATTCAAGTACAATATGGCTTACATTGCCCAATACAGTGTCAGGCCCGGTGCCGTCGCCTCACAATGGGAAGACGACGTGCCCAAAGAAGTCAAGCGAGAGCGCTATCACATCCTTACCGATGAACTGATGAAACACAGCCTCGTTTACAACACAGGTCTCATTGGCAGCACGGTCAAGATGCTGGTGGAGGGCTATGACCGCAAAAACGGCTACCTCAACGGCCATACCGAAGGCAAAATCGTCATCCGTTTTGCCTCCGATGACAAGCAACTCATCGGACAAATCGTCAATGTCAAAGTCACAAAAGCCGCTCCGTTATCCATCGAAGGCGAACTGGTAAGATAATATACAAGCATGGTGAAGATTGCATTCAAGACCCTCGGCTGCCGCGTCAACCTCTATGAGACGGACGCTCTTGCATCCCGTTTCAAGGAAGGCGGTTACGAAATCATCGGTCCTGAAAGCGGTGCTGACGCCGTCGTGGTCAACACTTGCACTGTCACCAACCAGAGCGATCAGAAATGCCGACAAGCCATCCATCAGATCCGACGCAAAAACCCCAATGCCATCATCGCCATCACAGGCTGTATGGTCAACAACTACAAAGAAGAGCTGTTGCATTCCGGCATAGCCGATTACGTCATCGACAACGAGCGCAAGTCGGCCATCTTCGACATCATCGACAACCACTTCAAGCAAGGCAGCAGCGACCCAGAAGGCTATGACCGTGACCTGTTCAGCTATCGTCCTGCCTTCGACACCTTCCATACCCGCAGTCTCATCAAAGTTCAGGACGGATGCAACAACTTCTGTTCCTACTGTATCATCCCAATGGTGCGCGGACGTTCCACCAGCCGTCCTGCAGCTGACATCTATCACAACATCCAGGAAGTCGTCAGCCACGGCTTTAAGGAAATCGTGCTCACGGGAGTCAATATGGGACGGTATCAATACGACAACACGAGCTTCGAAAAACTCGTTGAAAACATATTGGCCATTGAAGGTGATTTCCGTGTGCGCATCTCCTCCATTGAGCCCGACCAGTTCTCCGACCATTTCCTTGAACTGTTTCAACATGAAAAACTGGCACCGCACATGCACATCTGCTTGCAAAGCGGCTCAGAAAACACGCTGAAACGGATGCATCGTTTCTATACGGCTGAGCAATTTGCCCAGATTTGCAACAAGATCAAGTCATTCCGTCCCGATTTCAATCTCACCACTGATGTCATCGTCGGTTTCCCAGGCGAGACCGATGCCGAGTTTGAAGAGAGTTCTCAGTTCGTCAAAGCCATTGGTTTCAGCCACGTCCACACCTTTAAGTATTCTGTCAGGACAGGAACTGTGGCAGCGCAAATGCCTAATCAAATCCCAGAACGCGTCAAGACGGAACGCAGTGCCATCATGCGAAAAATCTCACTAGAAAACAAGACTGCTTATTTTCAGTCAATGTTAGGACATGTCCAACGACTGCTCGTCGAACGCATCGATGCACGTGGGAGTGCTAAAGGCTACGGAGAGAATTATATACCCTTGCAAGTGACAGGAGAAGGACTGAAAAGAAACACCTTTATTAATATAAAGCTTGGTGACATTGGCAACATAGGATTGGAAGACAAAATGTATATGAACGCTATAATTATTTGATTACTAATTTTTTATATAAAAATCAAAAATTAAAAATAAAAAAAATCAATTTTTGATACGGAGCTAAGCAGAAAATATGTAATTTTGCAGCCCAATTAAGAGGATAACAATTAAGGAATAAGAGATATGGCAAATCACAAATCGTCAATTAAGAGAATTCGTCAGACAGAGAAGAGACGTTTGCACAACCGTTATTATGCAAAGAACATGCGTAACGAGGTGAGAAAATTCAGGACATTGACCGACAAATCAGAGGCTGAAAACCAACTGCCGAAGATGTATTCGATCATTGACAGAGTTGCTAAACACGGCATTATTCACAAGAACAAAGCAGCCAACCTGAAGTCGAAACTGACGAAGTTCACCGCTAAGTTAGCTTGAAGGTAATTTAATTTTGTTTTTTCATAATTTTTTGGCCCCTTCGTCCTGCATGAAGGGGCTTTTTTTGTTGACACCATACGTTTTTTGCTTACTTTTACCGCATCAAAACCAATCCTGATGACCGATGTGAAGAAAAGATCCATCAAGTTCTGGTCAAAAGACGACCAACCTCGAGAAAAAATGCTCAACAAAGGTCCCGCAGCACTCAGCGATACGGAGCTCATCGCCATACTCATTCGGACGGGCACGCAAGAAGCCACAGCCATTGAGTTGGCACGGCAAATTCTTGACAGTGTCGATAACGACCTCATCCGTCTTTCTGAACTCAGCTGTCGAGACTTGATGAAACACAAAGGCATCGCTTTAGCAAAAGCCATCAGCATCGCAGCAGCCCTGGAACTCGGCAAACGCCGTCGTAGTGCCGAAGTCAAACAAAGAAGCAAGATCGGTGATTCCAGAGAGGCTTATGAATATTTCCTCGGTCAAATCGAAGACTTTACCCAAGAACATTTTCTCGTTCTCTTTCTCAACCGAAACAACGAGCCGTTGGCGGTGGAATGCATCAGCACTGGCGGAGTCACCAGCACCATCGCCGACCCTAAAGTCATCTTTTCCAGGGCCCTCACCTATCACGCCACAGCCGTCGTCCTTTGTCACAACCATCCTTCTGGCAATCCTACGCCCAGCAGAGAAGACGTCCAACTGACCAAAAAGCTAAAGGCTGGCGGCCTTTTGCTCGATATCGGTGTCACCGACCACATCATCATCGGAAGAGAGACCTACTACAGCTTTGCTGAAAACGGAAAAATGGACGCTTAAAAACATCGAAACAAACATGAAAATAGTCACCATAATAGGAGCTCGTCCTCAAATCATCAAGGCAGCGGCACTAAGCCGGGCCATTCGCGAGCATTACGTTGACCAAGTGCAAGAAATCATCGTCCACACAGGGCAACACTATGACGACAATATGTCGCAGGTCTTCTTTGATGAGCTCCAAATACCGCGTCCCGACTACAACCTTCATGTCGGATCGGCGACCCATGGCGTGCAGACCGCCAAGATGATTGAAGGAATAGAAGACATCCTGTTTAAAGAGCTGCCCGACTTCATTGTACTCTACGGAGACACCAACTCCACCCTGGCAGGAGCCGTGGCCGCCGCCAAGATTCACACACCCATCGTACACATCGAGGCAGGGTTGCGTTCCTTTAACAAAAGCATGCCTGAAGAAATCAACCGCATCGTCTGCGACCACTGTTCCACCCTTCTTTTTTCCCCCACCAAGGCGGGTTTTGACAATCTGAAGCGCGAAGGATTCCCCATCGACAACGAGGGACCCTATAACATCGACAACCCGAAAGTCTATCACTGTGGCGACATCATGTACGACAACAGCCTGTATTTTTCCGCCATCGCAGAACAAAAAACCGACGTTATCAACCGCCTGGGACTGCGAGACAAACCTTATGTCCTGGCCACCATACATCGCGACAGCAACACCGACCAGCCCAAGCGGCTCGGCGCCATATTTGACGCTATTGTCAAAATAGCCGAAGAGCATCCCGTCGTGCTTCCCCTCCACCCCCGTACTTCCAAGCTCATCAAGACCAATCTCAGCGAGCAATTCCAACAGACCATCTTTGACTCGGCCAATATCAAACTCATTCCGCCTGTCTCATTCCTGGAGATGATTCAGCTTGAGAGACATGCCAGCCTCATCATGACCGACTCCGGTGGCGTTCAGAAAGAGTCCTATTTCTTCAGAAAGCCCTGTGTCATTCTAAGACCCGAGACCGAATGGGTGGAAATCGTGAAGACTGGCGCTGCCACCCTTGCAGATGCTGACAAGGACATAATTCTGGAAGCCAGTCAAGAGTATTTGAGGCAATCGCCAGCCAACTATCCTGAAATCTTCGGCGACGGACATGCGGCAGAATTCATGCTCGAGAAAATGCTTGAGCTATGTCATTGACCCGTCAAGTCGGGATATCGGCGCCTCGCCGGGGACATGCGACCCCTTCTCTACCTTCTGACTACACGCCTGACGCTCCTAAAGACGCGTCTATTCGCCAAGATCGTTCTGCTTCAGCTCTGTCTCTTTTTTTTTCAGGCCCTATTCTTTCTGTTCGAAGCTATGTTGCATGACGTAAGCTCTAATGCAACGCATAAATAAATAATTTAGATAAGACTTTACCCACTAAATATGAGGAGAATAGTGTATTTTTGCGCATAAATAAAAGTCCAAACCATGAAAAGACCATGGATCATTACTGCCCTGCTCATCCTGATGGGAATCTGTGCAGAGGCTCAAACCAAAGAGACGTTCCCCTTTGCAAAACGCGATTCTACGCTCTATCTCGACGTACATAAACCAGTTGTCCAAAGGGCGGACAAAGCTGCCGTACTAGCTGTCTTCGGCGGAGGGTTCATCACTGGAACACGCGACAACCACTACCAGCAAACCATCGCCGATTCCCTAACCCGTCGTGGATTCACTGTAATCAGCATCGACTATCGACTCGGTTTGAAGGACCCCGTCATGGTAATGGAGAATTCCTCTTTATGGAAAACTGACGACCTATTCCAGCACTGCATTGACATCGCCACGGAAGACTGTGCTGAAGCCATCGCCTGGGTCTGCGCCCATGCCAGTCAACTAGACATTGACATTTCCAAACTCATCCTTACCGGAAGCTCCGCCGGTGCCATCACTATCCTGCAACTCGACTATTGCAGGGCCAATGGCCTCCCCTTGGCAAAAGCTCTGCCCAAAGGATGGAAGCCCGCAGCCATGATTCCATATGCCGGAGGCATCATGTGCAAGAAAAAAGACCTGCATTATGCCAACCCACCAGCGCCTACCCTTTTGATGCATGGCACCAAGGACAGAATTGTCAACTACAAAAAATTCGGACTGCCTTTTGGCGCCAAGCTTTTCGGTTCCAGCACCATCGACAAAATCATGGACAAGGAAAACATCCCGCACTGGATCATCCGTTTCGAAGGTATAGGCCATGAAGTCGCTTCATGGTTTCCGGGATCCGTTGATATCTTTTGCAGTTTTGTCCAGTTGGCACTTAACGGACGAGTGAGCAGCCTTGATGCCGTGATGACAGATTCCTACTTGCAACCCACCGAATGGACAAAGATGGGGCTTTTCGACATTTACAAACAAAAATAGCAGCTAAAGCTCTGTAAAAACAGTTGAATTCGTTCCATTGAATGCTGAGTGTTTCAGCGCAGTTTATTATCTTTTTTTGACTTATTAAAAAAAAGACAACAACTTGTATTCTATTAAAGAAAAATGTTTATTTTTGCACTCGCAAATTTATTGCAATAATAGAATTATTAAATCATTAATTATCAGTAATTTAAATTATGAATCAGTACGAAACCGTTTTCATTATTACTCCCGTTTTATCTGACGATCAGATGAAGGAAGCGGTAAAAAAGTATGAGGACATGCTCAGCAAAGCTGGTGCCGAAATCGTCCACGAAGAGAATTGGGGCATGCGTAAACTCGCTTACCCAATCCAGAAGAAGTCCACGGGCTTTTATCAATTGATGGAATTCAAATCCGAACCCGATTTCATCGAAGGATTCCAGACCGAATTGAAGCGTGATGAGCGCATTCTCCGCTTCCTTACCGTAAAACTTGACAAGCACGCTGTCGCTTACAACGAAAAGAGACGCACGAAAGCCGCTGAAAAAGCAGCCCAAGCACAGGAAGCCTAATGTTTAACCCGTTCAAATCTTAGAAAAAATGGCACAAGCAAACAATAACAATGACATTAAATATCTGACCCCTATCGCGGTCGATACCAAGAGAAAAAAATACTGCCGCTTCAAGAAGAACCGCATCAAGTATATCGATTACAAAGACGCTGACTTCTTGATGAAATTCGTGAACGAGCAAGGCAAGATCCTGCCCCGTCGCATCACTGGCACTTCAATGAAATACCAAAGAAAAGTCGCTCAGGCTATCAAGCGTGCCCGTCACCTTTCCCTGATGCCTTATGTAGCTGACTGTTTGAAATAATAGAGGAGGATTAGAAATGGATATTATTCTGAAACAAGACGTCAACAACTTAGGTTACAAGAACGACATCGTTACCGTAAAACCCGGTTACGCCCGTAACTTCCTCATCCCTCAGGGAATGGCCATCCTTGCCACTGAGAGAAACCGTAAAATCCTTGCCGAAGAGATGCGTCAGCAGGCTCACAAGGAAGAAAAAGTGAGAAACGAAGCCATGGATAAAGCCAAGGCTCTGGAAGGTCTCAAATTGCGCATCCCTGCTAAGGCTGCCGCTACCGGTAAGATCTTTGGCTCGGTGAACAACATTCAGATCGCTAACGCTATCAAGGAGGCCTGCAACCTCGACGTAGACCGCAAGCAAATTATCCTTAGTGATGATACCGTCAAGGAACTCGGCACTTATACCGCCAAGATCAGACTCCACAAAGACGTGCAAACTGAAGTCGAATTCGAAGTTTACGCCGAATAAGCGAAAACACGATACTAACAGAAAGGCTGTTTCGGCTACGAGACAGCCTTTTTTCGTCAAACACCAGCGCCCATGATTACGAAAAGCACTATCAAACAAGTCGCATCGCTCCGACAACAGAAATTCCGCAAAGAGCTTGGGCTCTTTACTGTTGAAGGACGTAAAATGGTCAGCGAACTGTTGGAAAGTCACTTTGAGACCATCTGTCTCTTTGCCACAGAGGCTTACTGCTCGGAAAACAAGATCAGCGACAGCCGGCTCGAGACCGTTACCGAGGTGCAAATGCAACAAATGAGCGGACTTGACACGCCTCCCGGCATTCTTGCAGTAGCCAAGATTCCAAAGCAAAACAAAGCTTTGACTGAAGGTGATTTCATCCTCGCCTTGGATGGCATCAGCAATCCAGGCAACATGGGCACCATCATCCGTACTGCTGAGTGGTTTGGCATCAGCGGCATCATCTGCAGTTCCGACTGCGTCGAAATCTGGAATCCAAAGGTGATACAAGCCACGATGGGATCTGTCTTCAGAATGCGGATCAGAGAAGCATCACTTCCCGAGTATTTAGAACAGGCTAAAGAGGCAGGCAAAGTCATCTATGGCGCATTGCTGCAAGGCGAGAACCTATTTCAACTGGAAAAGAAAAAAGGCGGTATCATCGTCATTGGCAGCGAATCCCACGGCATCCGCTCCGAAGTATTGCCTTTCATCACGCGCCCCATCACTATACCACGAGCCGATGGAAGTGCTACAGAGTCGCTCAACGCCTCCATTGCAGCTGCCATCATCATGGCTGAAATGACAAAATAATTCGGTTTTATTCTCCGCCTATAAAAACAAAACCCCAATTATGCACCACCAAATCAGGAACAGTGGTGCCGGCCAGACGGGCCTTACGTCTGGTGGAACAGCGGGAAGAGAATAATCCGTATCCCCCGTTGATCAGACTAAAATCGGAATTGCTCTGGGCGCCTAAATCAGGCGAACCGCTGAAAGTGTAATACTCTCTCAATTCGCTTCCTGCGGCAGAAATATAAAATTCAATAGGATAATCCTTGATCAGACGACGGACGTTGACATTCGCCGTATCGGCACCGAGAAAAAGACGCAGTTTGTTATAGAATGCCTCAGGGCGATAATAAACCACATATTTGCCCTCTTCATCTATGTCAAAGTCTTTCAAGTAATAAGTTCCGAGAAACCAATCCATTGTTACGGGGACGGAGTCGGATACGGACCAAGGCGTCACTTTTTGTTCCCAATAAGTGAATGTCATGCCGATTTCATATATTTCAGCATGGGTGGCAGGATAGAACTTTAGTTCTCTTTTTGTGCCAAAGTATTCTTGTGAAAAATTAGCCGTTAAATTCCATACACCAAACTTCGTACTGCCAACAATGTACGCCTGCGCTGTCAAAACCTGGTCGGGCAATTCAACTGTCAGTTTGTATTTTATGTCGTGTTCTGCCGAATTCTTCTGAAGCCTTTCCGTTGTATAATACAGTTTTTGAGCCGGTGCATAGAACATACCTTCCTCCTTATCACGAATGGTGATGGTGTCGAGGATAATCTCGCGCACCTGTTTTCCATTGTCGAATTCAATAAGACGTGCGTCGAGACGACCAGGATAATTGCTGGAATCAGGATTTTGAGCTGTTTGGGTAGCTAGGTCTTCACTAAAGAAGGCCCTCGTAATCTTAACGAAATTCGTATCTGCATCCGCATCAAGCATCGCATAGACAATGGGCACATCGCAAGGAGATGCAAAGAAATCCACCTCTTCCTTACAAGCTGAAAGAAAGACAAGAAATACGATCATCGTCCACAATAGGGATAACTTCTTCATAACGCTGGATTATCAATACGCAAAAATAGTATTATTCTGACAACGGACAACAGACAATATGATAAGAGGCAGAAGAAGCAAAGCACATCCTCACATTGAAGCATGTCAATAAAAAAGGTCGCCCTTTCGAGCGACCTTTACTAATAGTTTTTTCAATATCTTACTTGCTGACCACAACGCGCTGGACGCTGTTGTTGCCATCGTTATCGTAGATGCTGAAGAAATAAACGCCAGCTTCGACATCAAGGTTGATGTTGTTGATAACGTTATTGAGCTTCACGACACGGACCAGCTGACCAGCCACATTGTAAATGGCCAGGCTGTTCAGATTCTCGCCCTTGAGGGTGACTGAAGTCGTTGCCGGGTTAGGATAGATGGAAGCGAGTTCCTTACCATTTTCAATGATAGCATCATCAATGTCGACGGTGAGGGTGACAGGAATCTCAACATGTTCAACATTTGCATCATTGGTGTTGATGATAAGGTTAGCACCGTATTGTCCGGCTGCCATACCGATCGAGTTGAGTGAGAGCGTAATGGTCTCCGATTGACCACCATAGATAGCGCCTTCGTTCTTGTTAATCGTAGCCCAAGTAGCAGGAAGAAGTTCACCTTGGCAGTTCACGTTGATCAGCCAAGCGCCTTCGAAGCTACCAATGGAGTAGCAGTGGCTGAAGGAGTTGCCGTTGGTAGCAAGCCAGTTGCCATCTTGTTGTTCACCATAGATACCAGCGTCCATCGTCAGAGGATATTCTTCAGCGGCCTGTTCAAGCTGAACGGTAGCCCAGATGGCTTGACCGGTCAGATAAACGGGTTCATCGAAGGTAGCCGTAATCCAGGTGCCAAGAGCTGAAGAGGTGACGGTCTTTTCAGCCAACAGTTCACCAGGTTGGTTGTGCAATCCTTGTCCGTAGATACGGAAGATGTAGTTGTTGTCGGAGGACTTGTACTGTGAGCCGATGAAGTATTGAGCGGAAACGATCTTCATACCCATGGCAGCGCCAGCGTAAGCATTAGCGGGGAAGCGAACACCCATCTCACGGGTATAAGCATCGGAGGAACCGATGTTGTTGCCTTCAGAACCGTTATGATACAACAGCTGAGAAGTCTGGGTTCCTTCGCCACCTTGACCGAAGTCGAGCCAGCCGGACCAGTCACCGATAGAGTTACCTGAATTGTCAATGGTGATAGCAACCGTAGTCATATCATCTTCATTAAGGGTTTCGTTGACGGATTCAGGAGTGATGCTGAGCTCAGGAGCAGATTCTCCACCAATCTTCTTGAAGCTGAAGTTGTCGAGATAGTACTCGGAAGTAGCGGCATTCTCAGGTGGGAAGAAGTCCATAGCACCAAGAACGCGGTCTGCTTCCTCACCAAAACTATCCAAGCTCCATTGCCATTCGCAAGCCATGGCTTCTTCTTCGCCAGGCAAGGTGTAGTAGTATTGAGCCCAATCCATGTCGGTATCGACATGCAGACGGAAGTGCATCCACTCGTCGTAGACGCAAGGAACGTCGGCGGTGGCATTGCTACCAGCGTGGATGGTACCGTGGCCAGGAGCCGGAGTGGAGTTCTGTCCATCGTTGGTCATGTGGAGGTAGCACTGCATAGCCCAGGTGCTGTTTTGACCGGCAAAGTGGTGCAGAATGTTGAAGTAACCATTCTTGCCTTCCGGGACAAGGATGTCGAATTCGAGGTCATAGACTCCATTATCTTCATCGCCGAGGAGGAGAACCTGGTCGTTGTTGTAAGTGAGGTGACCGCATTGTGTGCCCTCAAAACTAGCAACGACACCGTCTTCGTTGCTGCCAGGATTGTTCGACCAGGTGGTCCACCAGTCGTGGCCGGCTGCAGCGCTCTCAACGGCAATCTTGTTGCCTACGGTATATTCCTCAAAAGGATCAAAAATCAGCACTTCTTCATTAACTTGAAGCGTAACTTCGAGGTTGTCGATATAGTACTCAGAATTAGCGGCATTCTGAGGTGGGAAGAAGTCCATAGCGCCAAGAACACGGTCAGTCTCGTTTTCACCGAAGCTGTCGAGGCTCCACTGCCAAGTGCACTGGAGCTCTTCGTTGAAGTAGAGTTCGGCAACATCGTTGTCGGCGTCTACGTGAACGCGGAAGTGCATCCATTCGTCATACACGCAGGCCAGGTCACAGGTACCATTGCTACCAGCGTGGACAGTGCCATGGCCAGGGGCCTGGGTTGAATTCTGACCATCGTTAGTCATGTGCAGATAGACCTGCATGGCCCAGGTGCTGTTTTGACCAGCAAAATGGTGAAGAACGTTGAAGTAACCGTTCTTGCCTTCTGGAACATAGGCATCAAATTCGAGGTCATAGACACCCGTTGAGTGATCACCGAGTTGGACAATCTGGTCGTTGTTATAGGTGAAATGAGCAGCCATAGAACCACCAATCTCATCAAAGACACCGTCTTCAGCGCCACCTGGAGCGTTTGACCAAGTGGACCAAGGATCACCATAAGTTTGAGCGATTTTAGCGCCGGCAACACCGTCGTTGAAATCGAAACTCATCTGCGCGAATACATTGCCACAAATAAAGGCAATCATTGCAATAAGTAAAGATACTTTCTTCATTTTGTGTGAATTTAGTTAGTAATTGATTAAAGTTATTCAATAAAAAAATGTTCGTATTTGGGTGCAAATATAACAATAGATTTTGAACGATGGTAATAAAACTGCTTTTTTTTCAATTTTTCGAATGATAATTTTTTGGGGTTATATCGGTTATGCTTCTTGTTGATTGGGAGTATTATTTTTTACAAGTCACACAGATCGACCTATTATCATAAAATGATATCCTGCAAATTGGCAAAAAACCTTTAGGTACAAAAACCACTTATAAACCAATTGTTTCTATCTCCTTGACTTGTGTGGTCTTTTCATTGATAAGATTTAAAGCAAGCTGCAAATCAGTCGCCAAATCTTTCAGATTTTTTGGATTTATAGTTATCCTTGAATCAGCCATATCGGTATTAGCCTGGATATAAGCATTCCATTTATTGTATTGATAGTAAGCACCAATTTCAGCATGGCTGTTGGTTTTATACTTCACTTCGTAGTATTCTGTCGGTTTTGTGGACAACAAGTCATTCGTTATGTAATTGAGAGATTGGATACATGCTTTTATCTCACCCTTGTCAAGCGTGCATGAATAATTGGGATCAGCGTGTAAATTGGATTCTGTGACCGTGATTACAAACGCCCCACTCTTCTCATTGGTTACCACATCAGTAATGATAAGGGTTTTGCATTCCTTGATTCCAGGCACAAAAGGCATTTTAAAATGTTCAATAGTAAGCAGCCTGCCGTCTTCGCTAGCAAATTCAACTGTTTTGGAGTCCTTTTCTTCTTGGCCAAAGGATGCAAAACAGATAAGCATCGTTGTCAAGAGTACGAGCATTTTTTTCATGTTCATTTCAAATGGAGTTTATTAAACTGAATACAAAAATAAGTTTATTATATCATCCGTTTCATTTCACAGCCGTCTTGGCTTCATTCCAATAGCGTATCATCTCCTGGATATCAAGATTTTGTACGCCTTTGCCATTTTCACTGGCCTTTTGCTCCAGATAGCCGAAACGCTGACGGAATTTCATATCGGTTTTTTCCAAAGCATCGTCGGGATTCACATCAATATATATGCCATACACGACCAAAGCAAAGAGCAGGTCGCCGTATTCTGATTCAATATTCCTTTGATTATCAGGCTTTTCAAGTTCGGCAAAGAGTTCCTTTTTTTCCTCTTCAACCTTGCTCCAGGCTTGCTCTGCATCACGCCAACGGAAGCCCACACCCGCGGTCTTCTGATGCATCCTATACGCTTTCAGCAACGACGGCAAGCCTTCCGGGACGCCACCTAAAACGCTGCGGTTATGCTCACGTTCCAGCTTGATCTTTTCCCAGTTTTCTGAAACTTGCTTGGCATCTTCAACCTTCTCATTTCCAAAGATATGCGGATGACGAACGATCATCTTCTCACAAATGCCATTCAACACATCGGCCACATCGAAAGCGCCTTTTTCTTCACCTATCTTCGAATAAAAGACAATATGAAGCATAAGGTCTCCCAATTCTTTCTTCACTTCGTTAAGGTCGTCGTTTAGGATGGCCTGGCTCAACTCATAAGTCTCCTCAATAGTGAGATGACGCAAACTTTCAATAGTCTGTACGCTATCCCAAGGGCAATTGGCTCTCACTTTGTCCATAATGTCAAGCAAACGCTTGAAGGCAATCAATCTTTCATCCATTGTAGAATGTGAAATACGCTTTGGTAACAATTAAAGTGGCAAAATTACGTTATTCGTTTAAAACGTCAAGAGACAAAGGGCAAAATCAAAGCATTTTTGTATTTTTGTTGCTTAAATGAAAAGCACGACACGACATAGCTTGCTATATTCCAGCATTTTAGTGCTTATTCTTGGATTAAGTCTCCAAGCGCATGCTCAGTCCTATAACGTGCTGCACAACAAAAACTATGAGATTGAGGCAAGGATGCATTATGGTTATCTCTATTTCCAGAGTGACACCTATCATTCAGCTTTAAGCCGTTATAGCACACATGCCCCTTCCTATGAGGTTTCATTGCATCGGGCCACTTTTGGAAAAAACCGCTGGGAGGTACTCTATAATTACCCCTCCATAGGCCTTACCTTCTATTATTCCCAACTTGGAAACACGACCCCAACTGACGAATTAGGCGATGTATTTGCCCTATACCCTTTCATCAACTTCCCGCTCAACCGTAATCCCAACAGTAAACTGACCTTCAAATTAGGCGTAGGCCTGTCATACCTCACCAACAAATTCGACCCCGTTGAAAACTGGCATAACTATGCCATCGGATCTCATTTCAACGCCGCCGTCAACCTATCGTTTGAATACCGCCAGCGCATCACCGACCGTTTGCACTGGGCCACCTCGTTTGGGCTGACCCATTTTTCAAACGGAGCTACCATGTCGCCTAACATGGGCATCAACATCTTTAGTACCGCAACTGGGTTTTCTTGGTTCTTAAGAAAACCCAATCCGCTGTTGGACAAGAAATTGCGTCCCAAACTATATCTTTTCGAATTTGATGGGAAACGGTTTTTCGTCACCGACTTACAATACACCTTTGGTTACAAAGACCTTTCTCAAGAATACGGGACTCATAATTTCTTTTTTGTGCATGACATCGCCGCTAACATCATGCTACAGCTTACCTTACGCGACCGTTTAGGCATTGGCATAGAGTTCGTCAATGATAACTCCTACAAAGCCATTCATCCCGAATGGCTCAACGAAATCGGATTCCTTCTCTCCTACGAGATGCTTCTTGACCGAGTCAGTTTCATGTTCAACCTAGGGATACGCAACAACGAAAAAATGCCAGCTAAGGCTTTTCTGTTCTACCAGAAACTGGCCGCCCGCTGCTATTTTACGGACAACTTGTTTGCCACACTTGCTTTCACCACCTACGATATCAAAGCCGATTTTATCAGTTTCGGATTCGGTTACCTTCTCACACATAAATACTACCCGCACAACCATGAAAAGAAAAACTCTCGTTCTCCTATATTTCCTCATTAGTCTCGGCTTCGTTTCATGCGGTAAACTTGAAGGGGTTTTCTGTGTCGGCGATCCTGTCATCCAGCAACGCACGCCGAACGCCTCTTTCCATTTCATCAGCATGCACGACAATATCAATGTAACCTTAGAGCAGAGCTCACGCCCTCTTCTCGAACTTACCTGCCCTGAAAACCTCATTGACAAGATGGTCACTGAAGTCATCAACGACACGCTTTTCATTCGAAACGAAAACACACTGGAATGGCTTCATGATTTAGATTACGACTGCCATTTGACCGTTTATTACGACAGCTTGCAGGAGGTTCATTTCTATAGCAAAGGATATCTGCGATGCAATAATCCGATCCGCGGAATGGCAACGTTCGAATCCGCCACCATGACTAAAAGTTTCTACCTCAAAATTTTCGAAGGCAGCGGTGATATTGACCTTGTCTTCGATTGTGATGTAATGAAAACCTTCTATCATCACGGGACATCGGATGTCAGACTTACCGGAAGAGCCGGTTATAGCGAACATATTGCAGAGGCTTACGGTCCTATCCATGCAGAAGAGCTCAATTCCAACTTTGTCAGAGCCACTAATTCCAGCACCAACAACATATACGTTTCATTCAGGACAGGGTTGCGTGTATGGATCAGCAGTATCGGCAAAATCTATTTCAGAGGGCCAAAGCAAAATATTAGCGTTGAAGAAGGCGATGAGCAACAAGTCATTGAACTGCCTTAAAGCTAAAAAAATTGCCGCCTGACAAAATCAAGCGGCAATAGATAAGGCATGTTTCAAGATTGCATCAATATGCTTTGGCGTAATAGACACGCATCTTGGCAGGTTTGCCAGAATAGACATCAACGCCTGTCTCTTCCTTCACATCGAGAGGAATGAACCGCAAAGTCGCCTTCGTCTCTTCTTTGATCTTTAATTCGGTCTCAGTGGTTCCATCCCAAAAAGCATGGACAAAGCCGCCCTTTTCAATCTGAGCTTTGAAGTCCTCCCAATTATCGACATCATAAGTATGTGAATTGCGATAATCCAACGCTTTTTGGTAAAGGTTCTTCTGGATGACATCCATCAAATCCGCCACATTCCCTTCGATATTCTCAATTGAAAGCGACTCCTTCGTCATGGTGTCGCGACGGGCCAATTCGGCAGTACCTTCTTCCACATCACGAGGTCCAATGGCGAGACGAACCGGAACGCCCTTCAGCTCCCATTCATGGAATTTGAAACCAGGCTTTTGCGTATCACGGTCATCGTATTTCACGCGAAGTCCTTTCGCTTCGAGGCGGCTCTTCAGTTCAAGACAACGGGCATTGACGGCGACACGCTGATCGTCAGATTTATAAATCGGGACAATGACCACTTGGATAGGAGCGATATGAGGAGGCAATACAAGGCCGTCATCGTCGGAATGCGACATGATCAAGGCACCCATCAGACGGGTCGAGACGCCCCAAGAAGTAGCCCATACATAATCCAGTTTGTTTTCTTTGTTCAAGTACTTCACATCAAAAGCCTTGGCGAAATTCTGACCGAGAAAATGCGACGTGCCAGCCTGCAAGGCCTTTCCATCCTGCATCATGGCTTCGATACAGTAAGTGTTGAGGGCACCTGCAAAACGCTCGTTGGCTGATTTGACGCCTTGATAGACAGGAATGGCTAGCCACTTTTCTGCAAATTCCGTATATACTCCAAGCATTTTCTGCGCCTCAGCTTCGGCTTCCTCTTTGGTGGCATGAGCCGTATGGCCTTCTTGCCAGAGGAACTCGGCGGTACGGAGGAAGAGACGTGTACGCATCTCCCAACGGACCACGTTCGCCCACTGATTGCAGAGAATAGGGAGGTCGCGGTAGCTCTTGATCCAGTTGCGGTAGGTATCCCAAATGATGGTTTCAGAAGTAGGTCGAACAATCAGTTCTTCTTCGAGTTTAGCGGAGGGGTCAACCACAACGCCATTGCCGTTCGGGTCGTTCATCAGGCGGTGGTGGGTCACCACAGCGCATTCCTTTGCGAAACCTTCCACATGATCAGCTTCACGACTAAAAAAACTCTTAGGAATAAAAAGCGGGAAATAGGCGTTCACGTGTCCCGTATCTTTAAACATCTTATCGAGGGCGTCGTGCATGAATTCCCAAATCGCATAGCCGTAAGGTTTGATTACCATACAACCACGCACAGCCGATTGTTCGGCTAAATCGGCCTTAATGACAAGGTCGTTGTACCATTGAGAATAATTCTCTTCACGGGTTGTTAATTCTTTTGCCATCTTTGGTATAATATTTGTATGTTTTTCTTTGAAAATTTGCGTTTGCAAAAGTAATAAAAATAGAGACAATAATTAAAAATCAAATAAAATGAAAGCATTCAGACTTCTACCCGCCCTTGCCTTGCTTGTAATTGTCGGTTGTTCCTCAAACAAGCACCTAGCGCAAGATGACGTCTATTATTCGCCTTATGGTGACGGCGGAAGCAAACTCGCCTCATCCAGCAGCGGATCGTACGTCAGTTCAAGCATTAGCAATAATGCAGAATACGATTATCAGTCGTATTACTCCGACAGCAAAAACTACGTTAATAATGCTGATCCCGTGTATCAGACCACCGAAACCGTGACCGACACCAATGGCGTCGTCTATACCACTACAGAGACCTATTACGATGGCGACTATGCTGCCCGCATCAAGCGTTTTGGCAGTTCCGCATCCAGTTCATTTGACTATTATGATGACTACTACACTGGAGGTGGCGGTGGCGACACCTATATTTATATCAACGACTACAACCCTTGGGGATACAGCTATTACCCATATTACTCATTCTACTATCGTCCTTATTATTCCTATTATTGGTACGATTGGTACTATCCTTACTATGGATGGTATTATCCATACTATTGGCATAGCTGGTACGGTTGGTATGGATGGTACGACTATGGTTGGCATCACCCCTATCACCATCATCATCACCATCACTTCAATGATGGCGGTCATGGATTCGGCCCTGGCGGTCACATTGGTGGCGGAAGCAGTCTTAGCAATTATGTGGCCAGCGTACGCCACGGCGGCAGCAACACACCAGGTTCACTGAGCAACCGTGCACCACAACAGCCTGAAGGCAGAAACGTCGGTCCTTCTATCTCTACCAATCGTCCTAGCGTTTCATCAAACGGCATGCGTCCTACCACGCAGACCACGGGTAGAGTTGGAACCACGACCAGACCTTCGGCTGGCGTAGCAGGTGCAAGACCCACCATCAGCGGATCAAACAGCAGACCTTCGGCAGGAGTTAACAGCACCAGGCCTTCGAGTAGTTCTGGTCGCGTCGGACAAAGCCAAGCACGCCCTGGCGGCAACACAAACGATGGAAGACAGACATACACCTCTCCCAACAACAGCCGTCAGTCACGCTCCAGCTCAGAATATGTCCGCCCACAAAACAACCGTCCGTCTTCTTCAGGTTATAATCGCTCATCAGGTTCAAGCGACAGCGGACGCAGCACCTATTCGCCCAACAGAAGTTCATCGAATCGCAGTTCTGGCAGCTTCAACCACAGCACACCTTCAAGAAGTTCTTCTTCAGGATCACACTCTAGCGGAAGCTACAGCTCAGGCAGTCGTTCCAGTGGTAGCTACGGAGGTGGCAGTCACAGCTCTGGCGGTGGCGGAGGACGCAGCTCTGGCGGTGGCGGAGGAGGCCATAGCTCAGGCGGAAGAAGATAAACCACAACCTTTCTCAACATATAAAACGAAAATAAACTACCTTTGCGCCACCCTGCAAGGGTAGTTTTTTATTGCCATGAAAAGATTGCTATCCATTCCGTTCTTTTTCCTCTTCACGTTGTCCGTCTATGGACAAGGCAGTGCCGATGCTCTAGTTTATGCTCAACAGTATTATCAAGGGACCGCCAAAGCCATAGGAATGGCAAGTGCCTTGGGCGCTATCGGCGGCGAAATGACCGCTGTCTGCATCAATCCTGGCGGTTTAGGGCTCTACCGCAAAGATGAGTTCACCTTTAGCACGGGCCTTCAGTATGGATCGACAAAGTCGACTTACTATGGAGAAACGGCAAGTGACGGAAGGCTACGGATGACCTTGCCCAATACAGGCTATGTGTGGGTGAGAGAAAGAAGCAATTTCAGGCCATTGCGACGCACACAATTCGGCATAGCGCTGACCCGTACCAACGACTTCAACTACGATGCCGTCGCCCGAGGCGTCAACCCCGACAACTCCTTGATTGACGCCTATCTTGCGCAGATTGACGGATTATCGGAGAGCCAGATCGGGGAACAGTTCCCTTACACCATCTACCCTGCCATGCAGGCCTATCTGATCGATCTCGTTGACGGCTATTACGACAGCCCTGTTCCCAAGGGCAACCTCACCCAGCGTGAAGCCATACAAAGCACCGGCCGCAACGAAGAATGGACCTTTTCTTATTGTTTCGACCTTTACGACCGTCTCTTCATCGGTGCCAGTTTCGGCATAGCCCATCTCAAACGCAATGTCAGCACCGATTTCACCGAGACCGCCCTCCCCGACTATTCTGCTACCAGTTTTCACGACTGGACCTTCAGTCAACGCACCCAATCCACAGGATGGGGCATCAACGGCAAGATCGGCATGATCTATTTCCCAGCCGACTGGCTACGCATCGGAGCCGCTTTCCACACGCCTACCCGTGATTATTTTGACGAGTCGTGGGCGACGAAGACGGAGGCGACATTGAATATGAACTATGGCGGTCAGACCTACACCTCTTATTACGAATATGTCTACCGCAGCCCCTCCAAATGCGTAGGCAGCCTCGCTTTCTTCGTCAAACAACATGGCCTAATCTCTCTTGACGCCGAATACACCAACTATGGGAAAGCAAAATTCGATTGCACCAGTGATGATTACTACGACTACACCTCTGTCAACGATGAGATCAAGGAATTATACGGCAAAACCTTCAACTTGAGATTTGGAACAGAATGGCGCATCAACGACTCCTATCTCCGGGCAGGATGTGCCTATTATGGCAGTCCTTATGGCTTTGGCGAATCCGACGGCAGCCTGTGGAAAGCCGCTTGCGGTATCAGCCTTCCCGTCAGCAAAGCCACCACTTTCGATTTCGGTTATGAGATGGTACGGTTCCAGTCGGCACATATGCCTTACCAGTATTATGAAGATGGAGCACCGGCCGTGCAGGATGTCAATCAGGTAAAGACCCTCGGGAATCTGGTTGTGACGCTGAAGATAAAGGATTATTAAAAGACACGAATAAGATGGTCATATCCCATTGACCTTGCAATAAACATCCCTTCATTGCATAATAAAAGAGACCGCCCACTTTAGGACGGTCTCTGTTTATCATGAAAACAAAACTTCTAATGGATTATTCGGAGTACTGCTCAATGATGCCTTTGTCAACAAGGATACGTCCGCAATACTCGCAAACGATGATTTTCTTGTGCGTGCAGATGTCGAGCTGATGTTGAGGCGGAATCTTGTTGAAACAGCCACCGCAAGCGTCACGGGAGATGCCAACCACGGCAAGGCCGTTGCGGGCATTCTTACGGATGCGCTTGTAGGCCACCAACAGACGATCCTCGACCAGTTGCTCACATTCAGCGGAGCGCTTGAGCAATGCATCTTCTTCTTTCTCGGTGTCTTCGACAACCGAATCCAATTCAGCCTGCTTTTCGGTCAGAACAGCCTTGCGCTCTGCCAGACGTTCTTCAGCCTGGGCCACTTTGGTAACGACAGCCTCACTCTTGGCAGTAGCCTCACGGATTTTCTTTTCTGAAAGCTGAATATCAAGATTCTGATACTCGATTTCTTTCGTCAAAGAGTCGTATTCGCGGTTGTTTCTGACGTTGTTCTGCTGATCTTCATATTTCTTAATCAAGGCTTCCGTCTCCTTGATCTTGATCTTCTGGTTGGTGATTTCTGTCTGGAATTTTTTGTCTTCTTCCTTGAAGTTCTCAACACGGGTCTCCAAACCGGCTATCTCATCTTCCAAATCCTGGATCTCGAGCGGGAGATTACCTCTGTAAGCTCTGATTTCGTCAATCTTTGAATCAACTTGCTGCAAGGTGTAGAGCGCCACCAGCTTCTGTTCAATGCTAACCTCTACAGGCTCTTCAACCTGTTGCGCTTTTTTCACTTTCTTATCTGCCATGTTATTAATGCTTTACAAAATAATGAACCGAGTTGGTATTCGCCTCGGCAATTTCGGCTGCAAAGGTAGGAATTTTTTTTAGAATGATATCCAATATCAATTCTTTTGTAAACTGTTCCGTCTCAAAATGTCCGGCATCGACCATCAACAAAGCACCATCGGGTTCGAAAAAGTCATGATATTTAATGTCGGCAGTGAGGAAAGCCTCGACGCCGTTTCTTTTTGCACAAGGCAAAAGGAACGCTCCCGAACCGCCGCATACCGCCACACTTTTCACAGGCTTCCCTGTCAGAGCAGAATGGCGCAGACAAGGTGATCCCAAAACCTCCGCAGCGCGTTGTAAGAATTCTGTTTCGGACAATGGTGTCTCGTAACTGCCCATCATGCCAGCACCAGCCATTGGATAGTCGTTGTTCAACGGATATACGTCATATGCCACCTCTTCGTAAGGATGCACTTTCTTCATCGCAGAAACGACGCCATTCAAAAGATGCTCAGGGACGATGGTCTCAACGCGGACTTCCTTTTCATAATGTAATTGGCCTATTTCGCCGACATAAGGATGACAGCCATCGCCAGCCTTGAAGGTACCCTCGCCTAGCGCATTGAAGCTACAGCTGTCGTAATTGCCTATGCATCCCGCACCCGCTTGGAACATCGCCTCACGAACCCTATCTGCGGCCGATACCGGGCAGAACATCACCAACTTGAACAGTTTGCCTTGCAAGGGATCAAGGACGCGCAAGTTGGATAGACCTAACTTCTGCGCCAGAATGTGGCTAACGCCCAAATAGCTGTTATCCAGATTGGTATGCATCGAAATAATGGCAATGCCGTGCTTGATGGCTTTCGTCACGATGCGCTCTACGAATGTATTCGGCGTTATGTGTTTCAACCCTTTAAAAATCAAAGGATGGTGGCTCACAATCACATCGCAGGACTTGGCGACAGCTTCGTCTACGACTGCTTCGGTCACATCAAGGCAAATCAAAGCCTTTTTCGCCTCCGCTTTCAAGTCGCCCACCTGAAGTCCAGCATTGTCGTAACTCTCTTGCCAGCTGAGGGGTGCTATTTCCGTAATACAATCTAAAATGCTTTTTACCGTTATCATAATTACAGAATTTGGATGCGAAATTACAAAATTATCCCTATTTTTGACCCTCTATGAGAAAACTGCTTCTTCCCATATCGCTCCTTTATCATATCATCCTGAAAATCAGGCATAAATTCTATGATTGGAGATGGATTAAGTCAGAAAAGTTCGATTTCCCCGTGATTTGCGTAGGCAACCTGTGTCTGGGCGGAAGCGGAAAGACGCCTCATACGGAATACCTCATTAGGCTATTACAAGAACAGTATCAAGTCGCCCTCCTCAGCCGAGGATACGGGAGAAAAACCAAGGGATTCCGTCAGGTCACAACCGATGCGACAAGCGAAGAGGTCGGCGACGAGCCTCTGCTATATCGAAAGAAATATCCTGACATCCAAGTCGCTGTAGATGAAGACCGTGTGGAAGGTGTCAGACGTCTGCTCGAAAGCGACAACCCGCCGCAGGTCATCCTTTTGGACGATGCTTTCCAGCATAGAAAGATAGAAGCAGGGCTAAACATCCTGTTGACCGAATATGACCGTCTGTATTGTGATGACTGCCTCGTCCCGGCAGGCGACTTGCGCGACATCAGAAGCGCCGCTCAACGAGTTGACATCATCGTTGTGAGCAAAGCGCCTGCATTGATAAGCGATGAAGAGCAGCAACAGATTATCAAGAAACTAAACATCAGGTCTGGGCAAAAGGTGTTTTTCTCCTATCTGGAATACCAGAAAACGCTTCCGCTAAACGCTACGACCGGCAACTATGACACCGAGGTCGACTCCGCCTTGTTATTCTGTGGTATCGCCCATCCTGAGCCACTTATCGCCGAAGCAAAATCCAGATATAAGCATCTTGAGGTCATGACCTTTAGCGACCATCACCCTTATACCGAAGGCGACATCAAAGGCATTTGCAAACGGTATGAAAACATGGGCGAGGAACGAAAAATCATCCTCACCACCGAAAAAGATGCCATGCGATTGACAAATTCTCCCTATATTTGTCAGTTTGAATCGATGCCGCTCTTCGTTCTGCCAGTGAGCGTGCGTTTTCATGAAGAAGAAAAGTTTAATAAAGAAATAGCACAATATGTACGACAAAATCTTAGCAACCACTAAATTCATAAAAGAGAAGACGCAGCATTTCAAGCCTGAAATCGGCATCGTGTTGGGTTCCGGTCTCGGCGGTCTGGCCAACGGCATCGATGTCGTCTGCGCCATCCCTTATTCCGAGATTCCGAACTTCCCAGTCTCAACCGTAAAAGGCCACAAGGGACAACTGCTGTTCGGCACCATCGCCGGTCATAATGTCATCGCCATGCAGGGCCGTTTCCATTATTATGAAGGCTATCCGATGACCGAGGTCACCTTCCCCATCCGGGTGATGATGCAATTGGGTATCCGGTTCCTCATCCTTTCGAATGCCGCAGGCGGCCTAAACCCCGACTTCAAGGTGGGCGACATCATGATCATCAACGACCAGATCCATGCCATGCCCAACCCGTTGATCGGCCTCCATGACGAGCGTTTTGGCGAGCGTTTTCCCGATATGAGCGAGCCCTACGACCGACGGCTCATCAAACTGGCCGACGCCATCGCTGAAGAGAAAGGCATCGCCTTGCAACATGGCGTCTACACCGCTACCACCGGCCCGACTTATGAGACTCCGGCAGAGTGCCGTTACTTCCGCATCATCGGTTCCGATGCCGTCGGCATGTCAACGACTTCCGAAGTCATCGTGGCGCGTCAAGGCAAGCTGCCCGTCTTCGGACTGTCCATCATCTCCGACATGGGCAACATCAACGGCGTAGAACACCCCGTCAGCATTAGCCACGAAGATGTCATCGCCGCCGTCAACGCCGTGGAGCCTAAACTCATCACCCTCATCACGGAACTCATCCGCCGTTCCGACGAAATCGACTTCTGATGGCCGTTTATTTCGTCACCGATTTTCACCTTGGCATCCCCTCGCTCGAGGACAGTCAGCTACGCGAGCGCAAACTGCTCCGTTTCCTTGATAGCATCCTTCCCGACTGTGAAGAGCTCTTCCTCTTGGGCGACCTCTTCGACTTCTGGTTTGAATACAAGACCGTGATTCCTAAGGGTTTCGTTAGGATGCAAGGCAAGTTGGCGGAATTTACCGATGCGGGCATCCCCGTGCATTTCTTCATTGGCAACCACGACCTCTGGTCCTTCGGTTATCTGCACGACGAGCTCGGCCTCATCATGCACCATGAGCCTTTGATCACCACCCTCAAAGGCAAGAAGTTTTTCCTTGTCCATGGCGACGCAAGAGGTCCGGGCGACAAAGGCTATAAGTTCTTAAAAAAGGTTTTTGAGTTCAAACCCAACCAATGGCTGTTCAAGTGGCTGCATCCCGACCTTGGCATCGGCTTAGCCTTAAGATGGTCGCACAACCACAGGCTAAAGAAACTCAAAAACGAGGTGGAGCGCGGGTACTATGACGACATCCCGAACACCCGCCTCTACCAATATGCCGAGGAGCAATCAAAACTCGACCCCAGCATCGATTTCTTCGTCTTCGGTCATCAGCACAAGCCCATGCAATACAAGACCGGCGACCACGCTTTGACCACCGTCGTCGGCAACTGGATTTACGACTTCACCTATGCCGTGTTTGACGGAGAGGCGATGGAGTTGAAGAAGTTTGAGGCACCAGAGAAATAAGAGTTAAATTAGTATATATCATTAATATCATACATCATGAAAATACAAAAAGACTACATCGAAGCCAACAAAGACCGTTTCCTTGACGAGTTGTTCGGCTTAATCAGAATTCCTTCCATCAGTTCAGAATCGGCGCATAAGCCCGATATGATCCGCGCCGCCGAATACTGGCGCGACAGCATCCTGAAAGCGGGCGCCGACAAGGCCGAGGTGATGCCCACTGAGGGCAACCCCATCGTCTATGGTGAGAAAATCATCGACCCGAAACTGAAGACCGTCTTGGTCTACGGTCACTACGACGTGATGCCCGTCGACCCTATCGAGCTCTGGAACACCAAGCCTTTCGAGCCCGTCATCAAAGACGGCAAGATCTGGGCCCGTGGCGCTGACGACGACAAAGGCCAGTCGTTCATGCATGCCAAAGCCTTCGAGACCATGATTCAGACCAACTCCTTGCCTTGCAATGTGAAGTTCATGCTTGAGGGTGAGGAAGAGATCGGTTCAGGCAGTCTCGGCAAATGGATTGTCACGCACAAAGACCTTGTGAAGGCTGACATCATCCTGGTATCCGACACCAGCATGATCAACCACGACACACCGTCCATCACCACGGGTCTGCGTGGCTTGGCCTATTGGGAGATTGAAGTCACCGGTCCCAACGCCGACCTGCATTCAGGCTTGTTCGGAGGCGCCGTGGCCAACCCGCTCAACGCCTTGTGCGAGATGATCGCCAAGTGCATGGACGAGAACAATCACATCACCATCCCGCATTTCTACGACGATGTAGTGACCAGCTCGCGCAAGGAACGCCAGTTGCTGAACATGGCGCCTTATAACGAGAAAGAATTCAAGGCCAGCCTGGGCGTGAAAGCCCTGCGAGGCGAGAGAGGCTACACCAAGATCGAGCGCGTCGGCATCCGTCCCACCTTCGACCTCTGTGGCATGTGGGGAGGCTACACCGGAGAAGGGAGCAAGACCGTTTTGCCATCCAAGGCCTACGCTAAGCTCTCCTGCCGTTTGGTGCCTAACCAGGACCACGAGAAGATCGCCCAGCTGGTGAAGGACTATTTCGAGGAGAACGCGCCAAAATATGTCACCGTGAAGGTCACCCCGTTGCATGGCGGTCAGGCTTACGGATGTCCCATCGAACTGCCGGCCTACAAGGCTGCAGAACAGGCCTACATGGACACCTACGGTAAACAGCCCATCCCGATGCGTAGCGGTGGCTCCATCCCCATCATCTCTGCTTTCGAACAGGTGCTGGGCCTCAAGTCCATCCTCATGGGCTTCGGCCTCGGCGAAGACGCCATCCACTCGCCCAACGAGAACTACCGTCTCGACCACTTCTTCAAAGGCATCGAGACCATCATCGCCTTTTATAAGCATTTTGCCGAAATGAAATAACAAAAACATATGTAGAGATGATGCATGCACCGTCTCTACTTTTTATTGTTTCTACAACCTATTTTTAATAAAGGCAGGGACACCAGTTGGCGTCCCTGTTTTTTTATCCGATCTATGCAAAAAACATCCTCCATGAAGAACATTGTAGACTATTAACATAAAAAGTGCATACAATTATACCACAGTTTACACTAAAAACATCCCCATAAATAGGGATAGGGAAAAGCAGGTTTTCATTAAAAATGGGGATGGGCCATCCGAACGAAAAAGGAGATTTTTGCGACTAGATAAAATAGGTTAGCTATGAGATTTCTATTACTGTCAATTTGTGCCATTATGGGAGTGATGGTAAGCCTCACTCCTATAAAGGCGCAAGAAAAAAACGAAAAGGCAGGCATCGAGAAAACCGAAGATAAGCCGCATGAGAAACAAAGCCGTCTCACCTTGGGCGGTTACGGTGAGGCCGTCTATACTCGTAACTTCTATAGCGACAATATGTTCCGCTACTCCCATGCCGATCGTTACCGCGACGCCAAAGGTCACGGCCGCATCGACCTGCCCCATGTGGTCATCAACCTAGGTTACGACTTCGGCAAAGGCTGGAGCATGGGTTCGGAGATAGAGTTTGAACACGGCGGCAGCGAAGTAGCCGTAGAGATTGAGGCCGAAGAGACCGGCGAGTTTGAACACGAGATCGAACGTGGCGGTGAGGTGGCTTTGGAGCAGTTCTGGCTGCAAAAGTCGTTCGGCAAAGGCTTCAACATACGCATGGGCCACATCGTGGTGCCTGTCGGACAGACCAACAACGCCCACCTGCCCACCGAGTTCTTCACCTGCTACCGCCCTGAAGGCGAGTTCAACATCTTGCCTTGCACCTGGCATGAGACGGGCATCAGCCTGTGGGGAAAATTGGGCAACTGGCGCTACGAAGCCATCTTGGTGCCTGCCTTAAACTCCAACATGTTCAACAACGCCAACTGGGTGAAGAACGGCTCCGCATCGGGCTATGAGTTCCGCGTGGCCAACAACTTGGCTGGCGCCTTGCGCATCGATAATTACAGCATCAAAAACCTTCACATTGGCGTGAGCGGCTATATCGGCAACACCTTTAATAATGACATCGTCACCAACGAGTTCAGCGAGACCAGCCA
>CAMJQC010000006.1 GCA_946407975.1 uncultured Bacteroidales bacterium | reverse complement strand
CCGTCGGCTTGACCTCGGCAAGCATGGGCTGTTCGACCACTTCTTCGATGATTTGGGTCTTCGGCTTCTCTTTCTTCATCGGGGCGTTTTGTGGAACGATGGGTGTCTCTTCTGCCAAGTAGGTTTCGTTAGCAACGGGTTGTTCAAAGACGGCATCGTTCACCTCGGTCTTGACGGAATCAACGGTTTTCGTTTCTTCGACAAGGATTTCCTGTTCCATCTCGGGTGTCTGTTTCGCGTTCGGTTTGACGAGCAGCCAAAGCAGAAGGCATGCCGCCGCCGCGCCCATGGCCCACCAAAGCGGGGTGAGTGTTCTATGCTTGAGCGGCATGGCAACCGTTTTTTCCTCCTCGGCAAGACGGTCAATCAAATCGCTCAGTTGTTGCTGACGGCGGGCGTTTTGGCCGTGTTTTTCCATGCTCCCGAGCATTTGTTTTATCTCTTTGTTGATTTCATTTTCCGTTTTCATGGCTTTTAGATTTTATTTTTGATAAAAGCGTCTCTCAAAGATTTGTAAGCGCGCGAGAAGGTCGCATAAAGATGGGTACTGCTCATGCCTGTGGCTTCTTCTATTTCCTTGTTGCTCATGCCTACCTCGTATTTCATCACGATGACTTTTCGCTGTCGGCGCGGGAGCTTGTCTACCAGTTTTCGTGCTTTTGCATAGAGTTCTTCAGAATCTTCGTCGGGTTCAGGCTCTTTAAGCATTAGGACTCCCTCGTCGATGGGGAAGGAAGGCTGGTGCTTTCGCATGAAGTCGATGCAACGCCGTTTCACGACGATGGCAAACAGGCTTTTGTTCTCCTTTGTCAGGTCGAGTTGCTGTCGTTGTTTCCACAGGTCGATTACGGCTTCTTGAACGGCATCGGATGCGCTGTCGGCATCTTTCAGCAGTTTTTCCGCCACGGCCTGCATGTAAGGCTGAAGTTGCAGTATGATATCTTTGAACTCCTTGTCGGTCACTTTTTTCTTCAAGCTTTGTCTATAAATCGTAAAAAAACGGATAATCTTACATTTTCAACAGCGTTTTTCAAAAAAAAGTAAATTTGAAGTCTTAATTCTTACAAATATGAAAAAAACAAATGTATTTTTTGCCGTATTCTTGCTTTGTAGTTTGACGGCATCCATGTCTTGTAATAGAAAAGACCTCAATACAAATCCCGAAGGTTTCGTCCTGGTGACAGAGGCCGTTCCTGATGCCATCCTGGAGATTCGTTACTACGGAACTTACAACTTCGTTGGCGAACGCATCAACGGTTATGAGGAGCCGATTGCCTTGCTGACAAACGAGGCTGCCGCTGCCTTGAAAGAAGTGAGCGATGATGTAAAATCCATGGGCTATAGGCTGAAAATCTACGATGCCTATCGTCCGCAGCGTGCCGTCGATCATTTTGTGGAATGGTCGCAGGACCCTGGCGACACCGCTATGAAACAATATTTTTATCCTATGTTTGAGAAGCCTGCGCTTTTTGAAAACGAATACATCATGGCAAAATCAGGTCACACGCGTGGCTCTACGGTCGATTTGACGCTTTTCGACATGGCGACGGAGAAGGAAGTTGACATGGGAGGCACCTTCGACTGGTTTGGCGAGGAGAGTCACCCCGACTTCTCTGCTCCCGAACTGGTGTTCCAGTCGGACAGCACCCTGACGGAAGAGCAATTCAACAACCGCATGATCCTTCGTGAAGCCATGATGCGCCACGGTTTCAAGCCCATCTCCTCCGAATGGTGGCACTTTACCTTGTCGGATGAGCCTTACCCCGATACCTATTTTGACTATCCGGTTCGCTGGAATGTTAAGAAATAACCTTTGGCTGGAAAATATTGGGGAGCTTGTTTGATTTCATGCCGTCTTTCATTAACAAGAAAATCCCAGCTGAGAGCTAGGATTTTCAAGAACCAAAAACCAAAATTTATGAAACCTATTTTCTGCAGCCGAAAAACCGGCCGCAGAGGTTATTATGATAAGAACCGCTGCAAAAGTAAACTTTTTCCATCCATTAACATCATAATTTTTATTATATATTTATTTGCATAAGTTAAATTTAATTAATCTTTTTAATAGCGTATATTTCTTTGGTTCATGGGCGTGGTGTCTTATGTTTTTCTCTTTTGATAGAGTTAAATGACTTAATACCAATTTGTAATGATTCTGGAAGTGTTTTTTCATCATTATTTTGGGTGTCTTTTTTCTCTTTTTTCGTTTTCTTTGCAATATGAAACAGGAGGAGTTATCTGAACTATTAGACCACCATGGCATTAAGCCTACGGCCAACCGCATTTTGGTGTCCAAAGCTCTTGCTGATGCGGATCGTCCGCTTACTTTATCAGAGTTGGAGGATGCTCTCCATACAATTGACAAGTCGGGCATTTTCCGTGCCTTGTCGCTTTTTCACGAACGGCATTTGGTTCACACCATCGAAGACAGCGGGAATGGTGTCCGCTATGAGCTTTGTCATAGCCATAACGATGATGCAGACGATGATTTGCATGTGCATTTCTATTGCGAACGTTGTCAGCGCACTTTTTGTCTGGAACACATCCCTATACCCGAAGTGGAATTGCCGGAGGATTATCGTAAGATTTCCGCCAATTTCACCATCAAAGGTGTCTGTGCCGGATGTAAGGGTAAGAGATAGTGCTCATTTTGCAACCCGGTTGCAAAAACTTTGTCGTACCTTTGCCGCATCGATTAAGAAGATATTGGATTGAAATGTGGATTTATTTTGAACAATATTGGCACGCGTTGTTTATGATGCTGGCGAAGATGGCTCCTTATCTGCTTTTGGGCTTTTTCTTTGCCGGTCTGCTTCGTTTCTTTGTGCCAAAGAGCATCTATAAGAAGCATCTTGCGCCACGCAATATGAAGAGCGTGCTGAAAGCGGCTGCCTTGGGCATCCCGCTTCCGCTCTGTTCATGTGGCGTCATTCCAACCGCTGTCGGCCTACGTCGCGAGGGAGCTTCGCATGGCGCATGCGCCAGTTTTCTCATCGCTACACCACAGACGGGCGTCGATTCTATCGCTGCCACCTATTCGCTGATGGGTCTGCCCTTTGCCATTGTGCGACCGATTGCCGCGCTTTGCACCTCGGTGTTTGGTGGGTGGATGGTCAACAGATTCGCTCACGAGGACGAGGCGCTCTCGGCAGAAGCCGTCAAAGAGTCGGATGCAGAGAAACATTGCGATGGCGACCATTGTGACTGTCACAAAGAACAGGAAGAGTTTGAAAAGATGAGCTTTTGGAAGAAATTCTGGGGTGCTATGCGCTATGCCTATGTGGAGATGTTGCAAGATGTGGGCAAATGGTTGGTCCTGGGCCTGCTCATCGCTGCCCTCATTACCGTGGCAGTGCCGAACGAGTGGCTCGCCGCCTTGCATGAATACAAACTCCTCAATATGCTCATCGTACTTGCCGTTGCCATCCCGATGTACGTCTGTGCTACCGGCAGCATTCCGATTGCCGTCTCTTTGATGGCGAAAGGACTGACGCCTGGTGCTGCCTTGGTGTTGCTCATGGCTGGTCCTGCTGTCAACAGCGCCTCTATGCTGGTCATTGGTAAAGTTTTCGGAAAACGAACGCTGTGGCTTTACATCCTTTCTATCGTCATCGGTGCCATCGTTTTCGGCTTGGGCATCGACTATCTGTTGCCCGCCCAATGGTTTGACGTGAGTCACATGGTGATGGCTGGAGGCCACATGCATCACATCAGCGTGATGCGCTGGATATGGATCGGCATTTTCGTGCTGTTGCTCCTCAATGCTTTTATTGATAAATACCATCATTCACATACTATGAAAGAAGATAACAAAACCTTTGCCGAACAAAAGGACAGCAATGTGACTGTTTACGAAGTCCACGACATGAGTTGCAACCATTGCAAAGCCAATGTCGAGAAGATTATTAGCGGCATTGAAGGTGTCGAACAGGTAGAGGTTGACCTTGTAACGGGCCTTGCCTATGTCCACGGTGCCCACGATGAAGACTTGCTTATAAAGAAGGTGTCCGATAACGGCTATCCTACCAACAGGAAATAGCCTTCAAAAAACAGCCTGACAACATGGCCGCCTCCTGAAAAAGGAGGCGGCTGTTTTCTTTGTGGACAAACCATAAAAACACTATTTTTGCAATATGGCAAAAAAGAAATACTATGTGGTCTGGCAAGGCCACGAACCGGGCATTTACGACGACTGGGACATTTGCAAGAAAGCCATAGAAGGCTTTTCTGGCGCACGTTATAAAGGCTTCCCTAACAGAGAAAGCGCCGAACAGGCTTTCCACATGGGTTATGAGGCCTTTATGGAAGCAAATCCTGTGGTTAAGGCGACAACCAATGCAAAATCATCAGGGTTGGAAGAAAAACCTGTTGGAGAGGCTATTGCTGTCGATGCCGCATGCTCGGGTAATCCGGGAAAGATGGAATATCGTGGCGTTTTTGTAGAAACGGGAACGGAAATCTTTAAAAGTCCCGTCTTTGAGAACGGCACAAACAACATCGGCGAGTTTCTGGCCATCGTTCACGCCTTGTCATTTCAGCAAAAACATGGGTTGCATTATCCTATTTACAGTGATTCGGTGAATGCCCAGCTGTGGATTAGGCAGAAGAAATGCAAGACCAAACTGCAGATTAATGCCAAAAACGCCAAGCTGTTTGAGGTGATTCAAAGGGCGGAAAAATGGCTGAACGACAACGTAATCGAGGTTCCCATTATGAAGTGGCGTACCGAGATATGGGGGGAAATACCTGCCGATTTTGGCAGAAAATGATGTTCATTTAGAAATAAGTCTTATTTTTACGCCCTGATTTCATTTTTCAGCGTCATGCTAAAGTTCGATCCATATTATTTCCAATGTCCCAATTGCCACGCCTGGCTCGAAGGCCGCAACCTGAAAGCTGAGATGGTGAACGAGGCATTGCTCTACTCCGACGGCAAGGTGCTGTATGACAACTATATCACGACGCGTCAAAAGATGGTCCTTTGTCCTTCTTGCGCCCATACCTTCTGGATCGAAAATCCTGTCGAACCGCTGATTACCATAGAGAAACCGGATGCTTACGTCTATTCGTGGAACACATGGCGTTTCTATGGCATCAATTTTTCTGACAACAAAGGGAAAATGGCACTCATAAGGCATTATCTGACCTTTTTGCAGAAAAGCCACTATGAGCCGAAACGAGAGATTTATCTGCGTCGTCTGCTTTGGTGGGCTTATAACGACTTGCACCGCAATCACCAACATATCCGAATCAAGTACTTTCTGAATGGATTCATGAGTTTCGGGGTTTGGCGCTGCAACCGTAACATGATACTGGAAGGGCAGAAGCTCTTTTTGAAAAACCTGAGTGGATTCAACGATAATCTGAAACGCCTTTTGTTTTTGCTTGAAAAGCATCCTGAGGAACAGATTGACCTTGAATTGCCCGAAATCTACCGTGAACTGCGTCAGTTCGACAAAGTGAAAGAGTTGCTGGATGCCAAAGGCAGCCGTACGCACTTCATCAACGAGATGGCACGTCACACCAAATGGAAGGATTCCAGGGTGTTTATGGTCTCGGGATAGGTTTTATTTTCCTAACAAATCATTGATGACAACGGAGGCGCAGTAGCATCCGAATACCGCCGGCAGATAGGATATTGTGCCGACATTGGATATTTTGTTTTGTTCGGCTTCCATATCGGTAGTGATGGTGGCCTTATCGACGGGTTCGGGCGAGAACACCACTTTAATTCCATCTTGAACGCCAAGTCGGTGCAGCCGTTTGCGGATATAGAAAGCCAGCCGGCAGTGGTTGGATTTGGAGATGTCGGCAATCTCGATTTTCTCGGGATGAAACTTGCCTCCTGCACCCATGCTGCTAACGATGTGTTGCCCGTTCTGCTTGGCATAATAGAGCAAAAACACTTTGGGCGCTACCGTGTCGATGGCATCGACGACATAGTCGTAAGGTTGTGACACGAGGTCGATAATGGCCTGGTCCTTCATGTATTGGTTGATGACAGTCAGCTCTATCTCAGGGTTGATGTCACGGAGGCGTTCTGCCATGACCTCAGCCTTGGGTCGCCCCAGTGTGCTCTGCAAGGCAAGTAGCTGACGGTTACGGTTGGTGAGGCTGACCACATCGCCGTCCACCAAGGTCATTTTGCCGATGCCGGCACGCGCAAGCTGTTCAGCGGCATAAGCGCCCACTCCACCGAGACCGACAACGAGTACATGCCTCTTTTTCAAGACCTCAATGCCCTTGTCGCCGATGAGAAGCCGTGTCCGGTCTTGCCAATGTTCAGTCATGGATCTGCGTTTTAAAACAGTGTGCAAAATTAGCAAAGATTTGTTTTTTCAAATCTTCCGATGACATTTTGAGCAGGGAGGAGGCGTGCTGGTAGATTTCTGCGATGGGGGTTTCAGACGTGTCGGTTTCAAAAAACAGATGTTCAAGAGGGAGGCCTTTTAAAGCACGGCTTATTTTTCGTTGAGGGTGCAGTATGGCGTCGCCTAACGAAAGGTATAGGCCTAACTTGATGAGACGCTGTGCGTCTTGCAAGGCGCCGTTATAACCATGCAGGATCCAGGGTTGGGTGGGCTTGTGTCTTTTAAAGCTTGCGATGATTTCGTTGTCGCTGCGGACATTGTGAATGATGAGCGGCTTTTGGCAGTGTTCCGACAAGGCGATTTGCCGTTCAAAAATACTTTGCTGGAGAGAAAAATCGGGATGCATTTTGTCCAACCCCACCTCTCCAAGAGCTATGACGGATGGAATCTTCAGCCTTTTTTCTAAAAGAGAAAAAGCGTTTTCACTCCCCACGAATTCCACGTTCACATCCCAAGGATGGATGCCATAGCTGAAAAGGCCATCTTCGGGACAAGGCGTTTCCAAAGGTATATTGACGATGGCCAAGATGGCATCGTCGGTCGGAACCCGATGGGTGTGCAGGTCGATTAAAGGCATCTTCATCTTGCGACAAAAGTAATAAAAAACTAATTTTGCAGAAAAATGAAACCATGCGATACATGCCGGTAATTATTTTTCTGCTCGTGGCCAGCCAAGCTTTTGGACAAGGTCAGACCGTTCGTCAAAAAGACCGTTATGGAGTTCCTTTGTTTTATGTTGAAGGGCAAACTATCCGTCAAAAGGATTGTTATGGAGCAAAACTGTATTATTTTGATGGCAAGACGATACGTCAAAAAGACGAGTATGGAGCAAAACTGTATTATTTTGATGGTCAGACCGTACGTCAGAAGGACGAATATGGTGACAATATCATATATTTTGATGGCTATACTATTCGTCAGGAAGATCGATATGGAGCGAAATTGTATTATCTTGACGGCAATGTCTTACGCATCAAAGATTGTTATGGTAAACCGCTGTATTATTTCGAAGGCATACCAGACAAATGGGTGATCGTTTGTTTGATTCTAAATTGACCCTGTTGCCATTTATCAGGTTTTTCAGCGTTTTTTCTTCTTTTAATGTTTAAAAAAGAGAAAAAACAGGCAGTTTTGTTCTCATAAGTTGTAAGGATTCATATAGAATTCAAAAATATTATTCACCAAAGTATGCCTGTTTTGATTAATTTGTGTACTTTTGCCGCCCGAAATTTTTCAAATACAACAATTTAATGACAGAAAGAGAAAACTCTGGTAAGCGTCCGCGCACCAGAAAGACAGATGACCACCGTGAGGTGTTCATGCAAGGAAGATCCTTCAAGTTTTATCACCGTGACGGTGACGAAGAAGGAAAAGAAGAGAGAAAGTTCGGCGATAAACCGAGAGGTGGACGCCGTTTTGAAGACAGCGACCGTGGAGAACGCCGTTTTGGTGACCGTCCACGCCGTCGTTTCAGTGATGAAGAGCGTGGCGACCGTCGCTCCAGCGACCGTTCGCGCCGTAAGTTTGATGACGACAAGCCGAGAGGTGAACGTCGTTTTGAGGATCGTCCACGTCGTCGTTTTGACGATGAAGACCGTCCACGCCGTAGATTTGATGACGACAAGCCGAGAGGCGAACGCCGTTCTGACGATCGTCCGCGCCGTCGCTTTGAAGACAGCGACCGCCCACGCCGCAGATTCGATGACGACCGTCCAAGAGGCGAACGTCGTTTCGAAGATCGTCCACGTCGTCGTTTTGACGATGACAAACCGAGAGGTTTGCGCAGCGCAGAAGACCGTCCTCGTCGTCGCTTTAACGATGAAGACCGTCCACGCCGCAGATTCGATGATGACAAACCGAGAAGAGACCGTCGCTTTAATGACGAAGACCGTCCGAGATCACGCAAGTTCGATCAGGACCGCCCAAGAGGTGAACGTCGTTTCGCAGACCGTTCCCGCGACCGTTTTGAGGAGGAAGAAACACCCCGCAGAGGCCGCAAAGGTTATGTCCGTGAAAAGGATCCGTTGTACGACCGTCCGAAAGCCACTGGCGAAATCCGCTTGAACAAATATCTGGCCGACTGTGGCATCTGCTCCCGCCGTGAAGCCGATGAGCTGATCAAGGCTGGTTGTGTTACGGTGAATGGCGAAATCGTAACCACTATGGGCTACAAGGTGAAGACCGAAGACAAGGTTGTTTACGGAGGTCAGACCCTGAACCGCGAAAAACTGCGTTATATCCTGCTCAACAAGCCCAAAGGCTATATCACCACTTCTGATGATCCGTTTGAACGCGACACCGTTATGGAACTCGTTCAGGATGCATGCGAAGAGCGTATCTTCCCTGTGGGCCGTCTCGACAGAAACACCACCGGATTGCTGCTGTTTACCAATGATGGCGATCTTACCAAGGTGCTGACTCATCCGAGCAGCGAAGTTTCAAAGCTCTATCAAGTTACCCTCGATAAGCCTTTGACAAAGAACGATATGCTTCGCATTGCCGACGGCATTGAACTGGACGATGGCCCTATCGCTGCCGATTCCATCGCATACGTCGAAGGTGACGAAAGCAAGAAGGAAATCGGTATTGAACTGCATTCAGGCCGTAACCGCATCGTGCGCCGTATTTTCGAACACCTCGGTTACGAAGTGGAGAAACTTGATCGCGTTATGTTTGCAGGTCTCGACAAATACAAATTGCCTCGTGGCACTTGGCGTTTCCTCACCGATGAGGAAGTGCACCTGCTGAAAGGCATCAAGTTAAAATAAGGTTAAATAACCCTGTTGAAAAGCCATCGGAAACGGTGGCTTTTTTTATTTTTGCAAGGTCATATGAATGTTGCCACTCGAGAATTCATCGCTGCTCATCTGAAGGATGACGTCCCGACCTTAGCCCTTCGCAAAGTGCCGGCAGATGTGGATTTGGCATTGGCGTTGCGGCAGATTGAAGCGCGACAGCTGATGCAGAAAAAAGTCCCTTCCTGGAGCAACAACGTGGACCTACTTTTTCCAGCAAAGATCTCAATAGAACAATGCTCCTCTGAATCAACAGCAGCTTATAAAGCGGAATGGTTGAAAGGCGACGTCTTTATAGACCTGACAGGCGGTTTAGGCGTAGATTGCTTTGCGATTTCGAAACATTTTAAACACTCCACTTATGTGGAGACAAATGCCGATTTGTGCGAGATGGCGAAGCATAATTTTTCCGTGTTACAGGCATCGATCGAAGTAAAGAACGCCCAAGCAGAAGCGTATTTATCTCAATGTGAACCGGTAGATTGTATCTTTTTGGACCCCGCCCGTCGTGATAATGCAGGCCGTAAGGTGTTTCAAATCGCTGATTGTACGCCTGATGTGCTTCAATTTCAGGAACAATTGCTCCAAAAGGCACAAACGGTAATGTTGAAATTGTCTCCAATGCTCGATATTTCTCAGGCCTTGAAGCAGCTGAAAAGTGTCAAAGCGGTACATGTGGTGGCAGTGGCGAACGAATGCAAGGAACTGCTGTTTGTGCAGGAAAGAGATTATGCTGGTGAAACGGTTTTTCATTGTGTGAATCTGGAAACGCATCAGCCTCGGTTAAGGTTTGTCAATGGGGAAGAAAACGACATATTTTTAAAGCTTGCCGATGGCGTTGACGCATACCTCTATGAACCCAATGCCGCATTGATGAAAGCGGGTTTTTTCAAGTCACTTGCTCAGCAATATGACGTGCTCAAGTTGCATAGAAACAGCAATCTTTTTACATCTGACAAACTGATAAAAGATTTTCCCGGACGTGTTTTTGCCGTGGAGGCATGGGCTCCTTTTGGCAAAAAGGCCAACAAAGATCTGCTCGCCGGACTTGAGGGGGCAAGCATAACCGTGCGCAATTTTCCGATGTCGGCGGAAGAACTGCGTAAGAGTCTAAAGCTGTCGGAAAGCGATGTGGTATTTCTGTTTGCTACGACCATTAAAGGAGACCAAAAGGTGCTGATAAAAACGAAAAAAGCCTGAAAAAATCAGGCTTTCTTTAAAACAATCCGAAACCGTTATTTTTTGTCGGTGATGCCGAACTTGATCCACCAGGTCTGGTCATAGTTGGTCTTGATGGCGCGTTTGGCGTTTTTGGTCTTCTTCTTCAGACCTTCCAGTACTTCGTGTGTTTTCTCGCTGATGATACGAGCCTCTTCCTGAACCTTTTCCAAGTCTGCCGAAAGCGCTTCCAAACGTTTACAATCTTCTTCCATCTTGCTCAGTTCCAAGTCGGTAACGCCTGCATTACGGCCCAAACGACGGTTCTTTTTAATACCTGTTATGATGATTTTTGTTTTTTCAAGTTGGTCTCTTACACCTTGGTACATAAGTCAAAATTTTATGGTGCAAAAATACTAAAAAAGCCTCATGATTGTCGGGTCGTCTTGAAAAAATAAATCATGGGTTTTTATCGTTTTGCTTTCAGGCAAATAACATCCGCAATATGCGAACTTTTTCCTATTTTTGCCGTTCATTATACTGTATAGGTATGTATGCATTGTTTAAGAAAGAAATAAGCAACTTCCTTGGTTCTCTGATAGGAATCATGGTAATTGTGGTCTTCCTCCTCATCACAGGGTTGTTCCTTTGGGTATTTCAGAGCGACTTCAATCTTTTGAATTATGGTTATGCCAATCTCGACAGCCTTTTCATCATCGCTCCTTGGGTGTTTCTATTCCTCGTGCCTGCGGTCACGATGCGCAGTTTCGCAGAGGAAAACCGTACGGGAACGATAGAAATGCTTGTCACCAAGCCCCTTTCCGACTGGCAGATCATCACGGCCAAGTTCTTGGCAGGCGTGGCATTGGTGCTTTTGGCGCTGATTCCCACCAGTATATATTATTTCTCAGTCTATCGCTTGGGTTTGCCTGTCGGCAATCTCGATAGCGGTGGCATCTGGGGCTCTTATATCGGTTTGTTTTTGCTGAGTTCCAGTTTCGTGGCCATCGGCATCTTCTGCAGTTCGGTGACCAACAATCAGATTCTGGCATTTATCCTGTCGGTCTTTCTGTGTGGTTTCCTCTACATCGGCTTTGAGTTTATCTTTTCCTTGTCGCTGTTTGGAAGCATCGATCTGTTCATGAAACAGCTTGGCATGGCATCGCATTACAGTTCAATCAGCCGTGGCGTGATCGATACGCGCGACGTGCTGTATTTCCTTAGCGTGATAGTGCTGTTTTTGAGTATGACGAAACTGGTTCTTGCGAGCCGCAAATGGTAAGGAGGGGAGGATATGGAAAACAAACGCAAGAATCTGAAACGTAGCCAAATCGTCAGTTTTCTCATTACCTTGGTCATCATCGCCGTGGTGAATATTATTGGTTCCTTTGTGTTCACCCGTCTTGACTTGACGAGTGAGAAACGCTATACGCTCTCAGATACGACCAAGGAAATCCTAGGAAATCTTGAGGATTATGTCTATTTCAAGGTCTATCTCGAAGGCGACTTTCCGGCTGGATTCAAAAAATTACGCCGTGAGACCAAGGAGATGTTGGATGAATTCCGCGCCTATTCCAAATTCATCGGTTATGAATTCGTCAATCCTTCGGAAAGTTCGGATGCCGCTGAAAGACAAGAAAACTTTAAATTGCTTTACCAGGCAGGTCTCAATCCGACGGAGTTGTCGGTTCAGAACAGCGACGGCTCTGCCAAGCAGATGGTCATCTGGCCCGGTGCTTTGGTTAGTTACCGCAACGAAACGGAATTGCCCATCGACCTTTTGGAGACGCAGATCGGCTCTTCTTCAGAGGAGGCCTTGAATGCCTCTATGCAAAACCTCGAGTTTCGTTTGATCGATGCTGTCAAGAAGGTGACGACGCTAAAGAAACCCACGGTGGCCTTCATCGAAGGTCATGGTGAATTGGAAGAGAAAGACGTGTATGACATCATGCAGACCCTGTCAAAAAACTACAATGTAAGCCGCATTGCTATCAACGGACGCATCGATGCACTCATACACCGCACGCAGGATACCATCTCCGAGGTGAAAGCCTTTCCTTCTTTCAACGCCATCATCATTGCCAAACCCACCCAGCCTTTCGATGAACGTGACAAGTTCCTCATCGACCAGTACATCATGCATGGCGGTAAGGTGCTTTGGCTGGTGGAACCTGTTATGGCCAACATGGATAGTCTGCAAAGTCAGGAATCCACCATGGGTCTCGAGATGGACCTTAACTTGGATGACATGCTGTTCAAATATGGCGTCCGCCTCAATCGCAACCTGCTTCTTGACTTGACTTGTGCCGCTTTGCCGATCCGTACGGGTCAGGTTGCGGGACAGGCCCAACTTGAGTATTACCGTTGGTTCTACTTCCCCTTGTTGCAGGCAGCTTCCGACCATCCTATGGTACGCAACATGAATGCCATCAAGGCGGACTTCGTGAGCTCTATCGACGCTACCACCTCGGCCAATGGCATCAATCAGATCCCTCTCTTGAAGACTTCGGATTATACCAAGATATCTGGCGCTCCGGTGTTCATCACCTTGGCTATGCTCAAGCAGACACCCGACCGTCGCATGTTCCCGTCGAAGGGGCAGAATGTGGCCTATCTGCTGAAAGGCACCTTCCCTTCACTGTATGCCAACCGTCTCCCTCAGGAAATTGTTGAGAGCGTGGAGATGCAATTCATGGATGAGAGCGTGCCCACCGCTATGATCGTTGTGGCTGATGGCGACATCATTCGTAACCAGATCGAGATAAAGCGCAAGACGCCGTTGCCGCTCGGTTATGACCAGTTTACGGGCAACACCTACGGCAATAAGGAGTTCATCGAGAATGCCGTCAGTTACCTCGTCGATGGCGAAGGCCTGATCGATATCCGTTCCCGGGAGCTCAAGATCAGATTGCTCGACCAGACCAAGATCAACGAGTCACGTACCCAATGGCAACTCATCAATACGGTGATTCCTATCGGACTGATCGTCTTGCTTGGACTCGCTGTTTCGTTTATCAAGAAGAAAAAGTACAGTAAGAAATATAAAGCTTAAGCTATGAAAAAGAATTGTCTTACCATTATCATCGCCGCCATACTTGTCGTTATCGCTGGCGTTTTGATTTGGAACAACCGTTACCTTTCCACCATTCGTGGCGAGTCGGCCGACTTCCAGGTTTGGGATACGGCTACGGTCACCCGCATTTATCTTGCCGACCGTAACGACTATGAGACTTTGCTAGAACGTCAACCCGATGGCTCAAACTGGACCCTCAACAAAGACTACAAGGCGCATCCAAAAAAAATAGCCCAGATCCTCGAAACCTTGTACAAGGTACGTGTCCGAATGCCCGTCTCTGTGGCTAGTCACGATAATATCATTTCGCTTTTGGCATCTTCGAGCACCAAGGTGGAAGTCTATCAGAATGTACCCCGTATCAATCTGTTCAATCGAGTCAAGCTTTTCAATCACGAGAAGCGCACCAAGGTGTTCTATGTGGGCGATGCTACCAAGGACAACGCGGGCACCTTTATGCTGAAAGAGGGCGCCGACAATGCCTATATCGTTTATATCCCAGGATTTCGAGGCTTTATCACCACGAGATTTACTGCCAATCCCGATGATTGGCGTGACCATACCATTTTCCATGAATCGCTGACCGACATTCAGTCGGTCTCTGTAGAGTTTGGCGAGAATCACGATTGGGATTTCAAAGTGGAAAATACGGGCCGTCACCAATATAAGTTGACCCGTTTGGCCGATCAGGCTGACATTCCCTTCGATACCTTGAAGGTCATCAACCTGATGTCATCCTTCAGTGACTTGCGCTTCGAAGCCCTCTATACCAACACTTTGCCACAGAAGCGTATCGACTCCATCGTCAACTCGCCCTATCTCCATCGCATCGTCTTGACGACCAAAGAAGGCGAGATCAAAGAGATGAAGACCTTTACCAGACTTTTGCAGCTGGGAGGTTTCTCCGATCCTTCGGAATATGGCGATGTGGATCACGACCGCATGTATGGACTCATTAATGAAGGCCGCGATCTTGTCTCAATCCAGTATTACATCTTCGACAAGGTGTTGAAGAACATCACTTATTATGAAGCGGGCCATCCGATTCAATATGAAATGCGGCATTATGAGATTTTAGAATAGAGAACGCCAAAAAGACTGTGTCAATGGCGAGCTTTGCCTCGCCATTTTTGTTTGACGCGTCGCTATTTCGTATCTTTGTACCATGAATTCAAACCCTGGTAACTATGAAAAAAACATGCATTGTCTTATGGATTGCCGCGCTTTTTCTGGTAGCGTGCTCTGAGCAAAAGCCATCCGGAATAGCGACTATAGAAAGACAACAAGTCCATGGAGACGGTACCGCTACAAGCCTTTATTCGGGAGATGCAGTAGATTATGACACGTATTTCACTTCCGAGCGTTTGCGTCTCGACTTCGTCCTGGCAGGCGACAAGGATCATCAGCAGGTCTATCTCTCCGAGTTGCATCGTGAGGCAAAATGGGCGGGCTCTCCTAATGGCCTCATAGATCCGTTTGGTTATGGTCAGTATTTCTTCGAGGCTTTTGTAGGAGAGAAACTGGTCTATTCCAAAGGGTTCTCCACCTTGTTTGAGGAATGGCGCACCACGGAGCAGGCCACGCAGGTGGCTATGGCTGCCAACCAGACGCTTTGGATGCCTTTCCCGAAAGAGAAAATCCATATAGTCCTTTATCAAAGGATCCGTAATACGGGTATGCTGGAACCTTTCTTTGATTGCGATGTTGATCCTGCCGACCGTCATATTATTCCAGGTGCTGAAAACGATTTTGCCGTGGTGCCGTTGCTCAATAACGGCGATATGGCTCATAAAGTCGATCTCGTCTTTTCTGGCGAAGGCTATACCGCTGAGCAGATGCCCAAGTTGCATCAGGATGCCGAGCGTTTTATGGATTACTTCTTCTCGATGGAACCCTACTGTTCGCGTAAGGACGATTTCAACGTGTGGCTGGTGGAAAGCGTGTCGGAAGAAAGCGGTGTCGACATCCCGCAATCTGGACAATGGCGCAGGACCGTCTGTAATTCCGGTTTCGACACTTTCTATGAAGATCGCTACTTGACCATCATGGACCAGCGCAAAGTTGCCTCGGTCTATTCGGGAGCACCTTTTGACGCGTTGTTTATCATCGCCAACGAGACCAAATACGGTGGAGGCGGCATCTATTGCTCTTACGCTATGGGCACCTCCGACCATCAGCTTTCCAACGAAGTGTTCATCCACGAGTTTGGCCACAGTTTCGCTGGTCTCGCTGATGAATACTATTATGGCTCAACATATCTTGACTACTATCCTTCTAATGTCGAACCTTGGGAACCCAACATAACCACACGCGTTGATTTTGCCTCAAAATGGGAAGATATGGTTGAAGAAGGATTGCCCATCCCTACGCCCAACGAAGAGGAATACATGGGGCATGTCGGGCTGTTTGAAGGGGGTGGCTATATGACCAAAGGATGTTACCGTCCCTATTACGATTGCCGTATGCAGACCAACACGGCTCCTGGCTTCTGTCCGGTTTGCCAGCGTGCCATCAATCGGATGATTGATTTTTATGTGAAATAGAAAGACCGAATCGCATGAAAACTGTCCTTTTGGTGATTGGCAAGACCGATGATGCCTACCTCGTGGAAGGCATCAAGAAATATGTAGGTCGTCTGGGGCATTATGTTTCATTTGAGATGAAAGAAATCCCCGACATCCGTAATCGCAAGACGCTTGACGAAGAACAACAGAAGAAAGCCGAGAGTTTTCTCATTCTGGGCCAGTTGCAGCCTACGGATTACGTCATATTGTTGGATGAAAACGGGACTTCCTATACCTCGGTCGGATTTGCCGAACGCCTGGGAAAACTGATGGCCTCAGGGTCTAAACGTATAGTGTTTATCATAGGCGGTCCCTACGGATTTGCCCAGGAGGTTTATGCCAAAGCGCAAGTCAAGATGGCCCTTTCCCCTATGACGTTTTCTCATCAAATGGTCAGACTGATCTTTGTGGAACAACTCTATCGCGCCTTAACCATCCTGAAAGGAGAGCCTTACCATCATCTTTAGAGGCGTATTTTTATTATCTTTGCCCTATTAAAAGGTTATTTATCGAATGCAAAACGCTATGTATCATAAAAATATGACATTTGTTCGCTTTATCGTGGTCTTCGTATTTGGTGTGTTTTTTCTGTCATCATGCAAGGAAGATCTGGATATGAATTTGGTCCAGAAAACCCTATTCGAAGATTCTGCCCTGAACGCTATCGATGCGGATGGCCCATGGGAGATTACGGTGCAGCAGGACGAACGTTGTTTTGTCGAATTGGAGTATTCTGCCTTCATGGAATCGTATTTTGTTGTGAATTGTGAAGGAAACAAATTGGACCTGAAGATTACTACTTCCAGTTCTTTGCCTTATGGAACAGAATGTCGTGCCATAGTGCATCTCAACACGTTGAGCAAAATAGAATTGTCTCGGGCCTGCGTCATGCGGCTGGAAGGCGCGTTCACAGGTTTGGAAGAGGTGGATTTGGAGACGGCTTCGAAATGCATCGGTGGCAGTTTTACTGGTAATGAACTTGAAATGGAACTGACTGACGCATCGGAATTGCTTGATTTTGGTTTCGAAGGCAACAAGGTTAAGGCTGAACTGAATGACGCTTCTGTTTTCAGAGGGCAACTCAACCCTTTCATAAGAATCGATTTGGAGATTTATCATGCCTCTGTTTTTGTTAACTATGATGGAAGTTCCGCCAAGGCAAACGTTACGGTCAAAAATGCCAGTGTGGTGAATTTAGGCAGAACGATAGTCAATGAAGTGGATTTCACATGCAATAGTGCTTCGACAGCTACGTTTAATGTTACGGAATGGTTGCGTGGCAGCGTGACAGAAGGGAGCGAAGTCTTCTATTATGGCAATCCCCAAGTCGATGTCGACTGCGACGTCTCTTCTTTCTTGGTTCGGTTGTGACTTTGGCGTGAAATTTGTATTTTTCGCAGCGTGTCACGATTTTAACCCATATTTGTTTAATTTTGTAATCAAATCACATGATGATGAAAAGATTAGTTTTTTTAATCGTTACCGTCCTGATGGCAGGTTCTGTCTTTGCCCAATCCTCGCTTCCTATTGACGAGAGGACTGAAAAAATTGCTTTTAAAAAAGTGATTCCAACGCAAGGTTCCATTGAGGAAGTCCATAATCGCATCTATTCAAATTTTCTGAATTCTTATTATAAGAATGTCACCTCTGTGCTGAACCAAACGGATGAGACTGTTTTTAAAGGGAAGCACACCTTCCAGCTCGACAACGGTGATCCCGTCAAGTCAAAGTGGCCTTGGGTGACCTATCATTTCACCATTGAGATTCGTGACGGTCGTGTGCGATATGTGCTTACCGATTTCATGCAAAAGACCCAGTCAGCCCACCCTGTCGAAGAATGGATGAACAAGGAAGATCCGCAATATCAACCGATTTGGGACAGCTATTTGGAGCAGATTGCGGCGTTTGCTAAAGATTGGGGAACCCAATTTGAAGAAAAGCTACAACCTGAAAAAGTCATCGAAGAAGAAGAGTGGTAATTCAAACCGCTTAACAATATGGCTTATAGAGAACACATAAAAAAAGGCTTCTCAAAGCTTCTCAAAGAAGAAAAGCTGAAACTGATTGCCAACTATTTTGAGAACCCAGGCGAAGTTGTCAAATTGTTGAAAAGCTATTGGCACTCCGACTCGAAACAACAGGAGCTTTTCGATGAGTTCAGCGAAAACACCATTACCAATTTCTTTATTCCTTACGGCATTTCGCCCAATGTGACCATCAACGGGAAGAACTATATCGTCCCGATGGTCATCGAAGAGAGTTCGGTAGTGGCCGCAGCCTCGGCAGCAGCCAAGTTTTGGGGTGAAAGAGGCGGTTTCCATGCTGAAGTCATTGATGTGCGCAAAGTGGGCCAGGTACATTTTGGCTGGAGCGGCGACAAGGCCAAACTGCAAGAGCTGTTTCCGCAAATTAAGGAAAGGTTGTTGGCCGATACAGCTGGCATGACCGAAAAAATGGTGAAGCGCGGCGGCGGCATCCTCAATATGGAATTGCTCGACTTCACGGACCAGATAGAAGATTACTATCAGATCCGTGTGCAGTTCAACACCTGCGACTCGATGGGAGCCAACTTCATCAACTCGGCTTTGGAACAATTTGGCCATAGTCTTCAAGACTTTTTTGCCGAACAAAAGGATCTGCCCGAAGAGCTTCGCAAGGTGGAGATCATCATGACCATCCTTTCCAACAACACCCCCGACTGCCGTGTCAAAGTATGGGTGGAATGCCCCGTAAAAAAAATGGAAGGCATCGACGAGCATCTTTCGGGTGCGGAATATGCCAAAAAATTCAAGAAAGCCGTCGATATCGCCCATATTGATCCATATCGTGCCACAACGCACAACAAAGGCATCTATAATGGTATCGATGCCGTGGTTATTGCTACAGGCAACGACTTCCGTGCCGTGGAAGCGGCAGGTCACACCTATGCTTCTCGAAACGGCCGATACGAAAGTCTTTCTTCCGTTACCCTTGATAATGACATTTTCCGCTTCGAATTGGAAGTGCCGATGGCCTTGGGTACGGTCGGCGGTCTGACGAGTCTTCATCCCCTGGCCAAGAAATCATTGGAGTTACTCGGCAATCCTACCGCCTCTGAACTGATGATGGTGGCGGCTACTATGGGTCTGGCCAACAACTTCTCCGCTGTAAGGTCGCTTACCACCAAAGGCATCCAAGCAGGTCATATGAAGATGCATCTCAACAACATCCTCAACCAATTGCAGGCAACCGAAGAAGAAAAACGCAAGGCTCGTGAGTACTTCAAGGATAAGACCGTTTCTTTTGATGGGGTGGAGAAATATCTCAATAGCTTAAAAGACAAATGATCCGATTTCATTCCAACGGCAAATTCCTTTTGACGGGAGAATACCTTGTTCTGAAAGGAGCTTTGGCATTGGCCTTGCCCGTCAATTTAGGACAAAGCCTTGAAATTAAGGATCTTGAGACAAATAACAACCTGCTTTATTGGAAGGCTTTGCAGCCGAAAGGGCCTTGGTTTTCGGCCACTCTTGACAAAAGCAATTTACAGGTCGTCTCGGCAGACGATGAAGCCAAAGCCCAAAAGTTGAGCGAGATGCTTCGGACGCTTCGGGAACTCAATGCATCGGTTTTCATGGGTAATGATTTGCAAATCACCACGCAATTGGAATTTGATCCTGAATGGGGTTTGGGCAGCAGCTCAACTTTGATTTCCAACTTGGCACAATGGGCAAAGGTGAATCCCTATGAATTGCTGAAGAGGACTTTTGACGGCTCAGGATATGACATTGCCTGCGCCACCGCAAAAGGATCGGTTTTTTATCAGCTTGTAGACGGACAACCAAAGAGCGAATCTGCTCCTTTCAACCCAGCTTTTGCTGATAAACTGTTTTTTGTTTACCAAGGGAAAAAGCAGAGCTCGGCCAAAGAGGTAATTCGTTTTAAGGAAAGAATGGCACAAATTGATTTGTGTCACGAAATCGAGCAAGTCTCTGACATCAGCCGCGCCATGTGTGGTTGTAAAGAATTGAGCGGATTTTGCTGTTTGCTGGATGAGCACGAAGCCATCATGTCGCATTGCCTTGATCGCGAACCATTAAAAAAACGGTTCCCCGATTTTGAAGGAAGTGTAAAATCCTTAGGTGCCTGGGGCGGTGATTTCTTTCTGTGTGCAACGAAATGGGATGAACATAAGGTGAGGTCATATTTCCAGTCAAATGGGATGAATACCGTTTTGAGATACCTGGATTTGGTATAGACGGTGCATTTGACCGATTAATTTCCTATTTTCGCATGTTGAAATATGATGACAATGGACAACATATGGTCAAGTCAAGCCTTTCGAGGAGAATTGCCGGCCGGTTTTCAAGGGAATTTGTCATGGCAAAGTCCATCCAACATCGCTTTGATAAAATACTGGGGTAAAAAGGGCAAGCAACTGCCGCAGAATCCTTCCGTTAGTTTTACTTTAAGCAATTGCCGGACTGTGACTTCGGTGGCATATGAGAGGTCAAACGGATTTCATCTTGATTTTCGTTTCGATGGCAAGGAGAATCCGGAATTTGCGGTAAAAATTGAGAAGTTTTTACTTGATAATCTCGCGTCTTTCCCTTTCCTGACGCAACTCGACCTCCATATGGACAGTCACAACACCTTTCCGCATTCTTCCGGCATCGCCTCGTCAGCCGCTTCTATGAGCGCATTGGTGATGTGTCTCCTAGATTTGGAAAGACAAGTTTCTGGCGAAAAGGATATGGATTTGCGCAAAGCTTCCTGTTTTTCCCGACTGGCTTCTGGAAGTGCCTGCCGATCGGTTTTTCCCGTCATGGCGCTTTGGGGGAAGTCCAGTGTCATGCCCGAAAGCAGTGACGAGTATGCCGTTTCGCTTGAAGAAAAAATACATCCTCTGTTCAAGACATATCACGACAGCATCCTTATTGTGAGCGATTCGGCCAAAGCAGTATCCAGCCGTGCAGGCCATGCCCTGATGGAGGGTAATCCTTATGCTGAGGCACGTTATCAGCAGGCCAAAGAAAACACGAAGACATTATTTGCCGCTTTGGGCTTGGGCGACTTGGATGCTTTCATTCGCATTACCGAATCGGAGGCAATGCAATTGCACGCCCTGATGATGTGCTCCAATCCGTCGTATGTCTTGCTGAAGCCGGACACCTTGAATCTGATTGACGAAATCCGTCATTTCCGGAAGGAGACCAAGATTCCCGTCTGTTTCACTTTGGATGCAGGGCCCAATGTGCATTTGCTGTATCCCGACAAAGATGCCGAAAAAGTGGATGCTTTTATTAGGAACGTGCTTGAAACGTATTGTGTCGGTGGACAATGGATTGCCGATCAGGTTGGACAAGGTCCTCAAAAACTTGCGTGATGAAGGAACGTTACAACAGCAAGGTGATTCTGTTTGGTGAGTACTCGATGATCTTCGACAGTACTGCACTGATGATTCCTCTGAAACGTTTCTTTGCGCAATGGCGCTTTACCGACAGGGATAAGCCTGAGTCAATCGCTTCCAATCGGAGTTTACAGAAGTTTCTTGCCTATCTCGCTCAGAGCGAGGAACTCGATAACGTCCTTGATTTGCCTCGTTTTCGCACTGATTTAGAGAGAGGCCTGCATCTGGATTCTAATGTGCCCTCCAGTTATGGTTTGGGCAGTTCAGGTACGCTCGTGGCGGCGGTTTACGATGCCTATGCATGTCAAAAAACTGATGACATGATGAATTTGAAACGGCTTTTCGGATTAATGGAAAGCTATTTTCATGGCAGCAGTTCGGGTATCGATCCCTTGCAGTGTTATTTGGGATCACCTTTCAAGATCACTTCTGATGGCGTTCAATTGCTCGTCGATGACTTTTTAAGAAAGGATATCCGCATCTGCCTGATTGACACGAAGGTGAAAAGCAAAACAGGGCCTCTGGTTGAGTATTTCAAACGACAAAGGGAGGAAAAGTCTTATCTCAGCGCTTTTCAGTCGGAATACGTTCCCTTGGTAGCCCAATGCATCGAAACGATGATTTCGGGAGATACAGATGCTTTTTTCGAGGTTTTAGGTCGACTTAGCCAAAAACAAATGGAGTTTCTTCGTCCGATGATCACGGATAACACCACGAATCTGTTCACAGCTAGGCATGACTTTCATTTTGGTGTGAAAATATCCGGTTCAGGTGGAGGTGGATACCTTTTGGGTTTTACTGACGACCAGGAACAGGCCGAGAAACTCTTGTCTGGATTCGATGTTTTTTGGTTTTAACGGGAATAATCGTATTTTTGTATCCTAAAACCTTGTTATGGCAAATCGCGTTAAGGCATACATACAGAAGAAATTGTGGGCTTTTATCGACTTGTTTTACCCTCCTTTCCGTCGTTTCTTTAGCCTTCAGTTTTTCCGTTATGGCTTTTCAGGAGGTGCCAATTTGGTCATCGACTGGTTTCTGTATTTCCTGATTTACCGTTTTGTCTTCAAAGGTGAAATCTGGGATTTGGGTTTCATTGCCTTTACGCCTCATATCGCCACGCTCGTCTTGAAATGGCCCATTGTGTTTTTGACGGGATTCTGGTTGCAACGCAATATCAGTTTCTCGGAATCGAATCTGAAATGGGGTGTACAGATGGCCCGTTATTTCATCGTCACCATGTGCAATACCTTTATGGTGTATGGCGGTTTGAAGGTCTTTGTAGAGACGCTGCATATTGATGCCGTCTTGTCCAATATCATCATCAGTATTGCAGCCGCCTTGTTTAGCTATTTCTTTAATAAGTATTTCTCATTCCGAAAAGAAAACCAAAAACCGGAAACCGATGAATAAGATTCAAAGCATCAAAAGTAAAATCCTTTCCAATAAGGCTTTGCAAGGACGTCTAATAGAATGGCGTTCTCAAGGCAAAAAGCTGGTTTTTACCAATGGTTGTTTTGACATTTTGCATCGTGGGCATCTGGAGTATCTGGCAAAAGCGGCTGATAAAGGCGATGTGTTGATAATCGGGCTTAATACGGATGCCTCGGTGCGCCGTTTGAAAGGTGAGGATCGCCCGGTCAATGATGAGCAATCACGTGCTTTGATATTGGCCGCGTTGCAATTTGTGGATGCAGTTGTCCTTTTTGACGACGACACGCCATTTGAGTTGATCAAGACGGTTCAGCCTGACGTGCTGGTAAAGGGGGGAGATTATAAGCCTAAGGAGATAGTGGGTTATGATATCGTGATGGCCAAAGGCGGTCGGGTTTTGACCATCGATTTGGTGGAGGGATATTCCACGACTGCTATCTTAGCCAAGATGAAGGCATGAGTTTTTCAAAGCCTATCCAATCTGGCTCCAGTCAAAGGTCTGTGCAAAGAGTTCCTTGTAATGGTTGCGGAGCATCAAGTTCTCAGGAAGAGCGAGTTTAGGGTCTTTTTCTAAAAGGCGCATGGCTCGGGCACGGGTTTGCTGGATGAGCAAGCCGTCTTTTTGCAAGTCGCCAATAAGCATCTCGATTTGTCCCGATTGTCGTGTTCCGCTGGTCTCGCCAGGGCCTCTCAGCTCCAAATCGACTTCGGCGATTTCAAATCCGTCGTTGCTGTTGACCATGGTCTCCATGCGTTTCTTGGCATCTTGCGAGATGTTGTGATCGGTGATGAGGATGCAGAACGACTGGTCGGCACCACGCCCTACGCGACCTCTGAGCTGGTGTAGCTGTGAGAGCCCGAAACGGTTGGCGTTTTCGATGATCATGACGGTGGCGTTAGGAACATTTACACCTACTTCGATGACAGTGGTGGCGACCATGATTTGGGCGTTTCGATTGATGAAGCGCTGCATCTCGAAGTCTTTGTCTTCTGCACTGAGTTGACCATGGCATACGCAAAGCTTGTATTTCGGTTCTGGAAAATCATGGAGCAAGGCCTCATACCCTTCCTGTAAGGCAATCATGTCTGTTTTTTCCGATTCTTTGATGATAGGATAAACCACATAAATCTGTCTTCCCTCTGCAATCTGCCTTTGCATGAAACGCATGATGCGGAAACGGTCGTCTTGGTATACATGATAGGTCTTTACAGGTTTGCGTCCAGGAGGCAGCTCGTCAATTTTTGAGACATCGAGGTCGCCGTATTGGGTCATGGCTAGGGTTCGAGGAATAGGAGTGGCTGTCATCACAAGAGTATGGGGTGGCACTTCCGTTTTCTCCCAGAATTTGGAGCGTTGCGCTACGCCGAAGCGGTGCTGCTCGTCAATGATGGCTAGTCCGAGATTCTTGAAGACGACCTTACTCTCGATCAGGGCATGTGTTCCGACCACGATTTGCAGACTTCCATCAGCTAGTGAGGCATAGATTTTTCGTCTTTCACTTATTTTGGTAGACCCGGTAAGCAAGGCAAGGTTGATCCCCATGCCTTCGATCTGTTCCTTGAGCGTGGCGTAATGCTGGCTGGCAAGAATCTCGGTGGGTGCCATGAGACATGCTTGAAATCCGTTGTCGAGCGCCAAAAGCATCACCATAAGCGCCACGATGGTTTTGCCGCTGCCTACGTCGCCTTGTAGCAGCCGGTTCATCTGGTGACCCGAGTTGAGGTCCTTCCGAATCTCTTTGATGACACGTTTCTGCGCGTTTGTGAGCGAAAAAGGCAGGTGATGGTTGTAAAAGTCGTTGAAATAGTTGCCTACAACACTAAAAACGTGACCTTTAATGGTCTGCTCCCTATGCATTTTATTTCGCAGCAATTTCAATTGAAAGAAAAAATGCTCTTCATATTTCAAACGCCGCGTGGCCTGCTGGATTTCAATGTTGTTGGCAGGCAGATGGATTTGGTAGTAGGCATATTTTCTAGGGATGAGACTTTCTTCGCGCAGGATGTCCTGTGGCAGTGTTTCAGGAATGTATTCCATGACTTGCTGCAGGATGAGCCGTTGGATTTTTGCGATAGCTCGGGTGCCCAAGCCGTGATCTTTCAGTTTCTCTGTGGTGAAATAAACGCCCTGGAGACCTTCGCCGATTAGCGGGTCTTTCGGATCATAGACCTCAATCTCAGGATGAGCGAAATTAAATGTGCCATTGAATAAAGTCGCTTTGCCGAAAAGGACATAACGTTCATTGGGTTTGAAACGATCTTTGAGCCATTTCAGGCCTTTAAACCAGACCACCTCGATGCTGCCGGTTTCATCGGCGAATCGCCCAATAGCCCGTGTTGGCCGTGGCGCTCCGATAAGCTTGATGTCAGTGATTCTTCCAATGAGTTGATAATACACCGTGTCATCAGAGATTTGCGCTACTTTCTGAATCTGACTGCGGTCGATGTAACGGAAGGGAAACTGATTGAGCATGTCCTGATAAGTGACCACGCCCAATTCTTTTTGGAGCAGTTCAGCCCGCTTGGGGCCAACGCCTTTAAGGTAGCCGATTTTTGTCTGCAGCAGGTTCACTTCCATGTTGCAAAGTTACAAAATCAGATGATTTTTTTGAACATTTCGATTTTCTCGTATGGGGGATATTTGGCAGCAATGTCGATGCGGTTGGAAGACTGGAGTACGGAACGCTGGTGACTGAAAGCCAGGAAGCTCTCTTTTTCGTGGTAGTGGCCCATGCCGCTGTTTCCAACGCCGCCAAAGGGAAGTCTGGCATTTACAATATGCATTAGTGTGTCGTTGACGCAAGCACCCCCCGATGTAGTGCACGATAGAATCTTTTTCGCCTTTTTGGTGTCTCCAAAATAATAGAATGCCAATGGCTTTGGATGGCGGTTCACATAATCGACAACATCGTTAATGTCATTGTAAGTCATGATTGGAAGAATGGGGCCAAAAATCTCTTCTTGCATGATGGCCATTTCCGGTTCGACTTCAATAAGGGTGGGTTGGATGTATCGTGCGGTAGGGTCGTTTTTGCCGCCAAAGATGACTTTGCCTTCAGTAAGATAGCGTGAAAGCCTTTTGAAATGCTTGTCGCTGACAATTCGGCAAAAGGTAGGACTTTTTTCAGCATCTTGACCGTAAAACTGTTCGAAACGTTGAACGAGTTTTTCAACGAGTTTTTCTTTGATTGTTTCGTGAACAAAAAGATAATCGGGCGCGATGCATGTCTGTCCGGCGTTGATGGTCTTGCCCCAGACGATACGACTAGCGGTGATATCGAGGTTGGCCCCTTCGTCAACGACACATGGGCTTTTACCCCCGAGTTCGAGTATGACGGGCGTAAGATGTTTGGCTGCAGCTTCCATGACGGTTTTTCCTACGGCAGGACTGCCTGTGTAGAAGATGACGTCGAAATGTTGGGCCAAAAGCATCGTGTTGACATCGCGGTGACCTTGAATTAAGGCAATGTAATCTTCTTCGTAGGTTTCACGGATGAGGTTTTCCATCACTGACGACACATTGGCAGCGTAGGGGGAGGGCTTCAGAATGGCACAGCAACCGGAAGAAATGGCACCGACAAGAGGACTCAACATGAGGTTGAGCGGATAGTTCCAGGGCGCGATGATGAGTGCAACGCCTAATGGTTCTGTAATGATGCGGCTTTTTGATGGCCAGAGGTAGATGGGCGTAGACACCCTTTTGGGTTTCGCCCACCGTCTCAGGTGCTTGATGTGGCTGTTTATTTCTTTAACGACGATGCTGATTTCGGTAAGATAGGCTTCGGCCTCTGACTTATGCAAGTCCGACCAAAATGCCTCATACAAATCCTGTTCATGATCTTTCAAAGCCCGTTTTAGTCGTTGTAGTTGCATGATGCGCCAACTTATGGGCTTGGTTTGCTGCGAGAGGAAGAATTCGTGTTGTCTTTCGACGAGGCTTTGGATTGCGTTTGAATTTGTGTATTGCATAGGGCGTTTCAGTAGGTGTCAAAAAAACCCCACCATTCGGGGAGAGTGGTGGGGAAAAACAATATAAAGATTATGAAAAAAATCCGTCTTTTAGTTGTCCTATATATGTTTAGACGTTGCAAATATAGGTTATTTTTTAAAATGGAAGCATTTTTTTCATTTTTTTCAAAAAAAAATACAAAAACTCGATGCGTTGTTGACAAAAGAAAAACACCCATTATCAATGATAATGAGTGTAAATCTCCTGTTGTTTATAATGGTTGTGACTATAGCAGTAATTACTGCTTGGCAGCCATGACAAGTTGTCCTTTATAATAAAGGTCACCGTCAACATAATATGCTCTGTGCATCATGTGCATGGTGCCGGTGGTGGGGCAGATGGTCACGTTTGGGGTCTCTGCCTTGTAATGTGTTCTTCTCTTTGCGCCTCTGGTATGAGACTGTCTGCGTTTAGGATGTGCCATTTTACTATTGTTTTTAAAATGTTAATTTACCAGTTATTTATTTGTCTTCTAATTTGATGTCTTTCAAGGCCGCCCAACGGGGATCTGTTTCCGGTTCGGCTTCTTCTGCGGCAGGTGCTTCTTGACTGTTGATCATCTGCATTACGTCGGGGTTACACTCGCCTTCCGGGTGAACCCTGTGAAACGGGATTGAGAGAATGATGTATTCATAAATCAAAGAACGGATGTCATAATCATGCTGTTCAGCAGGTACGACAACTACATTGTCTGACTCTTCGGCCGCTTCAGTTCCGAATTTCACGAAGAAATCTTCTTCGTTGCTGATCGGAAGATCAAACTCATCAGCACAACGGTCGCAAATTACACGGACCGTTCCTTTGATGATGAAATGGAAAGTTACCATCCTCTCATTCTTCGACACAGTGACGTCAACGCTGATGTTACCATGTTGAATCTCCGAATAATCCATCCCTTCAAAGAAATCGTCCTTTACATCGAAATGATAGGCCTGATCTCCCAACGCTAGACCGCTAAGCGGTATCCGATACACGTTTTCCTTCTCCATTTTGCCTAAAATCGGGCTGCAAAAATAAACAATTATCTTTTATCAACGGACTTTTCGTTGAAACTTATTTGAAAAGTTTTTATAATGCTTTGAAAAACAAAGCATTTGAATAATAATAAATGATAAAACCTTATGGTTTTTCAGCCTTCAATTCTTGGATAGCACGCTGAAGAATATCATCCATTTTCTCGTAAATGGGATAAAAACCAGCATCATCAAAGATGTTTCGAGCGATATAAGCCTTCAACAGGATGTCGGATTCCTTTCGGGCGACTGCTTTCTCCTGTTCGTTTCCCTTAATGCCTTTTTCGTCAGCCTGTTTCACCAATTCTGCAAACATCGCACTGCTGATGTGGAAATTCTTGTTGAACGTCTCCACGTCTTTGTATTGGTTTAATTCCTGACGGTGCTTGTCCGTATAATCGAAAGCATATTGGAAGAGAATGCCGCTATTGACAATTCGGTTGAAATAATATTCCGTGGTGTCGTCAACGAGGGGAACGTAGATATCGGGCATAATACCTCCTCCGCCATACACCACTTTCCCTTTCGGAGTGACATATTTCAGGGAATCATCGAAGCGGATGCTGTCTTGGTTAAAGAGTTCTCCGTTTTCATAGCGCTCATAGGATTCGAAGAGGTATTCCTCACGGTTGCCTTTAAAGGGTTTCTGAATGGAGCGTCCGGTGGGTGTGTAGTAGCGTGCGACCGTCAGGCGGATAGCTGAATTCTCAGTCAGCATCATTTGTTCCTGAACGAGACCTTTCCCAAAGGAACGGCGTCCGATGATGGTGCCACAGTCGTTGTCTTGAAGCGCGCCTGCTACGATTTCGCTGGCACTGGCTGATTCGCTGTCGATGAGCACGGCCAGAGGTATTTCTTCGAGCATGCCATGTCGGCGTGCGGTCATGTAACGTCGGCTACGGTTACGGCCTTCGGTATAGACGATAAGGCTTCCTTTGGGCAGAAATTCGTCGGCGATGTCAACAGCGGCCGACATGTAACCTCCGGTATTGCCACGCAGATCGAAGATGAGTTTTTTCATGCCTTGCTTACGCAGGTCTTTTGCCGCTTTGATGAACTCGTCATAGGTGGTGGCGGCGAATTTGTTGAGTTTAATGTAGCCGATCTCGTCGTCAAGCATATGAGCAATATCGACGCTATAAGTCGGGATGACGTCGCGTGTGACAGTGTAGTTGATCAGGCCGTCCACTCCACGTCGCATGACCTGTAGGTTTACCTTCGTGTTTTTTGGACCTTTTAGGCGTCGCATGACATCTTCATTCTTGATCTTTACACCCGCTACTAACGAGTCGTCGACGAAGATGATGCGGTCGCCTGCCATAATGCCCACCTTCTCTGATGGTCCGCCTTTGATGGTATTGATGATGGCTATCGTGTCCTTTTCAATGCGGAATGAGACTCCTATGCCCTCGAAGCTGCCCAACAGCGGGTCGTTCATGGCATTAAACTCTTCTTCTGAGACATATTGGCTGTGGGGGTCTAGTCCCTCCATCATAGCAACGATGGCGTCTTCTTCGATTTTTGCAACATCTACCGTATCGACATACTCCTTATTTATTAAAGAGAGCACGGCGTCGAATTTGCTGGCTCCATATGGTGCCACACCTTGTTTTTCGATCTGTCCCTTCAGCAGATAGATACCAAGTATCAGACCGAGCAGGAAAGCGATAATGAAATAAAGTGCAGGTGTCCGTCTGTTTTTGTCCATCAGAATGTAGCGCTAGCGAGCTCTGTGTTTTTATCCACCTTCTTAAACAATCCCTGAAGAACGGTGCCAGGTCCGACTTCGACGACCGACCTAACCCCGGTGGCTATCATGTTGTTCATGGTTTGCGTCCAAAGCACAGGAGAGGTGAGCTGTGCAATCAGATTCTTCTTGATGATTTCAGGGTCGTTGACAGATTGCCCCGTGACGTTTTGATAGATGGGACAAATGCCATCGTTGAATTTTGTGTTCTCAATGGCTTCGGCGAGTTCGACGCGGGCGGGTTCCATCAGGGGGCTGTGGAAAGCGCCACCTACTTTGAGCTGTATTACGCGTTTGACTCCAGCTTCTTGTAGTTTTTCCGTTGCTTCGGCAACGCCCTCAAGGGAACCTGAAATGACCAGTTGGCCCGGGCAATTGTAATTGGCCGGTACAACTACCTGATCGGTGATGCTTTTGCATATTTCTTCTACAAGTTTATCATCAGCTCCTAGAACGGCTGCCATGGTGCCAGGTTGCTGTTCACAAGCTTTCTGCATGGCAAAAGCACGCTTGGCAACGAGGCGCAGGCCGTCTTCAAAAGTCAAGACCTTGTTGGCCACCAAAGCGGAAAACTCGCCTAATGAGTGGCCGGCCACCATGTTGGGTTGAAAATCTTCCAACAAGGATGCCAAAATGACGGAATGTAAGAATATGGCAGGTTGCGTCACTTTAGTTTGACGAAGATCTTCGTCAGTTCCGTCGAACATGATGTCGGTAATTTTGAATTTAAGTATGCTGTTGGCTTTATGGAACATATCCTTGGCTTTCGACGACTTGTCAAAGAGATCCTTTCCCATGCCTACAAACTGGGCCCCTTGTCCGGGAAAAACGTAAGCTCTAATCATAAATGCTCGTAATCAATTTATTGTTTTTAAAATATGTCAATGTAAGTTTGTACCTATGAGTTGGAAAAACTCTTCTCTGGTCGTTTCTCGTTCAAAAGCGCCGATGAAATCGCTAGTGGTGGTGACACAGTTCTGTTTTTGGACACCGCGCATAGCCATGCAAAGGTGTTTTGCCTCGATGACGACGGCAACGCCCAACGGATGCAACGCCTCGTTAATGGCATTCTTGATTTGCGTAGTCAGTCGTTCCTGCACCTGAAGTCGGCGGGAATAGACTTCTACCACACGGGCGATTTTGCTGAGCCCCGTAATGTATCCGTTAGGAATGTAACCGACATGAGCTTTTCCTATGAAGGGTATCATATGATGCTCACATAACGAGTAAATCTCTATGTCTTTGACGATGACCATTTGCCTATAGTCTTCCTTAAATCGTGCCGAAAGCAGGATTTCCATTGGGTCCTGATGGTAGCCCTGAGTGAGGAACTGCATGCACTTGGCGACTCTCAAAGGTGTTTTCAAAAGACCTTCCCTAGAGGGGTCTTCACCTAAGAGTTCGATAATGGCTGCATAGTGTTCCTGCAGTTTGGCCAGTTTTTCAGGATCATATTTTTCTATGGCTTCGTAGCCGAAATGGTCATTCAGCTTCTCTTCTTCCATCATATGATACTGTTAGCCTATTTTCTGGTTTGGCATAGTTACGGTCGATTGCTGGCCCATGTTGCATTTTCCGGTGAATTGGGCGCCGACTTCAATGAGCAGTTGTTTGGTCGTCAGTTCGACTTCGACTTTTGAGGTGGCTTTCAGGGCCGTCAGTTCGTCAGTCTTGATATTGCCTTTTACAGTTCCGGATATTTCTGCCTGCTTGCAAGTCAGGTCGCCTTCCATGATGCCGGTCTGGCCAATGGTGACTTTACCATTGGATTTCAATGAACCGATGAGTCTTCCGTCAATGCGGATGTCGCCGTTGGAGTCGATGTCGCCTTTGATCACCGTTCCGTTTCCAATCAGATTGCGTACTGGAGATTCCATGATTTTCATTTAATTAGTTGTTTTCATTTAGGAAATCTTCGTATTCTTTCAAATCTTTCGATTGATAGAACAGAGGATAGTTTTTATTTGATATCGGATAAACCGAATAATACTTCTTGTCAATGCCACCGAAGAGATAGTCGGAAATAAACATAGAGGTGATGTAATCCGTCGCCTGCTGTTTATCAGAAAAGTTTCCGATGGTGATGATCGTGTGTTGTTCGTCAAGAATGACGTCACGAATGTTGAATGACTTTGTACGATGTTCCTTTTTATTGAAATCAGCGAGTCGGACTTTCAAAGGCTCTATACGAATCAGCTTTGAATCGCATATGATCATGACGAAATGCTCTGCTGAGGGGTCGTCAACATAAAGAGAACTCTTCTTAACGACAGGTTCTTTTTTGGTGGTGTCTGCAATATGACTCAAGTCTATTCCAAGATGGTATTCATTATTGATATATTCAAGAATGCGTGTCGCATTCGGCGTAATGCTGCTCTTAGGATAAGTTTTCACCAAGTCATATAAAGCATAAGCCATAGTATCAATGGTCTCCATATGTCCCCTTGCGACTGCGTTAAGGAAAGCAAAACGCGGCATAAGGGCCGTATCATTAGCATAAAGATCCATGGCGCGTTCAGTGTTCATTTTCACGCGAAAATACTGCCCTTGCTGATAGGCTTCGTATGTCTTGCTATAGTAATCCGAAGACTCTTTTGCCTGTTCTTCCAGTTTCTTGAAGAAATTAGGATCGAGAATGACTTGTGCGTATGTGGAAGATGGGTATTTCCCCAAGATCTTGTTTTTATAAAGGCTAGCCTTTTCCGTATCCTGAAGATCGTTGCTCATTTTGTAAAGAGCATACCAGGAAGGAAGTTCTTTGTTTCTACCTGGGTAACGGGTGTTGAGCGTTTCATAGGATTCGATAGAACGAGGGTAGTCTGAAAGGCGATCCATATAAATAAAGCCAAGGTTGTAGAGGGCTTCGTATATCTGGTTGTTCGCCTCCTTCTTTGCCTCATCGGTGAAAGGTAGATCTTGAAGATAATAGCCTCTTTGATGATTGGTAAAAGACACGTCTGACCCTTTTTGAGCGTTTCGGTTTTCGTCATCAAAGGCGACCTCTCCATCTCCTGATGTAAAGGAAGAAAAACTCTGCTTGTCACTGATGAACCAGTTGTCTTCCAGTTTTCGCATGCCCCATTTTTTGGTAAATTCGGTGAAACCTCGGGTTAAAGAAGCTTGGTTGTAATAATACCAAGATTTTTTTCCCGACCTTTCTTCGCCGCCTATACTAGACTTGCCGATAGCCGAACCCATGAGTGCAAGTTGTTCCTCGTATTGCTGTCTCTCTGTTTCTCTTTTTTCTTCCTCAATGACTTGGGCGATGATTTTGTCAATAAGGGCGTTCCGTGCAACAGAGTCCATGGCGGCAACACGTAGCAAACTGTCTTGATCATGTACAATGGTGAGGTTCATGACGAGTTCGTTCAGAGTCGTAGAGATATTGGAGATGCTGTCATACCCCGGGTATTTTTTGTCAAGCGAAATCATGGCAGTGTCGTAGTAAGCCTGAGCGAGTTCATAGTCGTTTCTGGCAAAATACAGGGTAGCTGCTTTTAAAGCAGAAGCGCTCCTTTGGGCGTTGTTGTCTTTATATAGGGCAACGGAATTTCTAAGATACTGAAGGGCCTTGTTTTCATCACCTTCACGCAATGCGAGCTCAGCCATGGCGTAGAAGATGCGGTCGGCAAATTCTTCGTTGTTGGGGTCCCGCAACATTTTGTTCAGCATCTTGTACAAATCCTTCGCATTATGGGCCGATCCCATTTTTGCCATATTCATCCTCGATTCGAACGCCATTTCGTAAATGGGATTTCGTTTGATGACTTTTTTAAACTGTTCAGTAGCCCGAGTGGCATCATTCTGTTTCATGTATATTTGGCCCAGAATAAACATCGCCCTTGTCCTAAGTTGATTGTCTTTGGTCTGAAGGATGCCGTTTTTCAGATATTTGACCGCGCTGTTGTAATCTTTGGTTGCAATGTAATAATCGGCAATTGTGAAGTCAATGTTTCTGACCAGTTCTTTTGGCAGCTTATTGGCACTTGCCATTTTGGCTTGCAGTTGCTCGATAAGAGCCGAAGCTTTGGGATATTGTTCTGTCTGAATATAAGTTTTAATAAGCCATAGATTGGCAAGATATACAATATCGTTATAATGGTATTCTGTCGCAACAAAATCGAAGGTTCGGCGTGCGGGAATATAGTCTTGTTTGTAAAAATGGGCTTTAGCCATGACCAGATAAGCATCGTCAATCCATTTTACACGTTCGCGATTTCCGAACTTCATAGAATGCTTTTGAACGCAAATGGAAGTCTTTTCCAAAGCGCGATCCATTTGCGAGTTTAGGCTCATTCCGTCTTCTTTGGTGCCGTAATTGTAGATTTTAAGCACCTGTGAATAGTCGTCTTTTACCTTTGATCTTAGTTCCTTGTCGCCTTCCTTAAGACTGTGTTCACCATTCCAATAGACATTATAATGACTGGTCAAATTGTGATAGGTCCGACGCATCATCGTGTTCTTCTTCGTGGAGCATCCGCTGATGATCAGTAGGCCAATCGCACAACCTAAAACGATTTTTATATTGTTGTTTTTCCGCACGTCACTTTGCTTTTTTAGATATAACTGCAATTTGTCATTATTATTTCAAGACAATCTCAACAAGATGCACCCTTATTGACGTTGACCAAACCATTTGAAAGCTTCAATCATGAAAAGAGAATCGTTGGGTTCGGTTAAAGCGCTCCGCAATTGTACGGCTAAGCTGTCTTCGGCACTTTTGAAGGTGTTAAGCAACAGTTGTTCGAAATCATCCTGACGGTGTTTCTGAATGCTGGCTTTTTGCTCTTGCAAGACCTCCATTGCTGCATTTTGCAAGTCACCAATGCCAAAATAAGGCTGTAACATCTGGCTGTAACGAAGACTGTCCTCTGTCCAGTCAGCCATGATAGGTTCTGACAAAGATTTAAGGGCATATTTCTCACATAGCACCGGTGTTTCAGCTTCTATGCGTTCAATGGCATGAGTGAAATCGACAGTCAAACGTTCTGCTTTTTCTTTTTCGGCATTTTCCTTGATCTTGGGCACGTAAATGAAGGCCAAAGCAGCCAGGGCACAAAGCGCCAGCACCAGCAGAATGGTTTTAACAACAGGATGTCCTTTGGTGATGGCAGTCCTTACTTCTGAAATGGTATCGAAGCGTTGTTCTTTGGAGAATTGGGTGCAATGGGTCGCAATATTGTTGAATTGACGTGTGATATTGCGTTCATTGATGAATTCCATGATTTTGCCTAAAGAATAGATATCGGAACGCGGATCGCAATCTTCTCCTTTGATGAGTTCGGGAGCTACAAACTCCATTTCTTTGATCAAAAGCTCTTTGTCGGTCGTGTATTCTGTTTCTGGCAAGCCAATGTCAATTATTTTGGCTTTATTGTCAGCATCAGTAACAAGAATGTTTTCTGGATTCAGATCGCAGTGGACTATTTGATTGCGGTGCATATAATAAAGGGCGTCGCAAACTTCGGTAAGAACAGTCTTGATTTGTTTTTCACTCAACGTGCCCACCCTGACATGTTCGTTAAGCGTTTTCCCCTCAATATATTCGAAAATGACACATTCGCCTAAACCCTGAATTGTGGTTAAATCGATGACTTTTCGGATATATTTGTGGTCCAGCTGCGAGGTGATTTCATACTCTTTCCTTAGGGCAGCCCTGCGTTTTGGATCGTTCATATAAGTCTCTTTCAAGGCCTTGATGATGACTTTTCTGCCATTATTCATGGCGGTGAACACCCTGCTTGCACCGTAGCGAGACTCTGTCAACAGATGGATGTTTTGATAATCCTTCGATTGTATTTCAGTAGGATGGACTTGTCCTGAAGTATTCTTTACAGTTACCTGTTCTTGAGGAGTTTGACCATCTTCAGTGGAATCTAAATTTGGAAAAATAGTATCTGACATAGTTATGGAATTTGGGGCAAAGATACTGCATTTTTTATAAATAGGTGATTTTTCTTCCCCTTTTTCGTCTATTTCATTTTTTGTTCAAAAAAATGTGACATTTTGGCAGAAAAGCCTATCTTTGCAAAGTCTTTTGATGCCAAGATTTTTTGGTGTCAGATGTTTTTTTGTCTAAAAAATTGAGAGTTAACACATTAGAATATGAAGATTTCTTATAATTGGTTAAAACAGTATGTCAACTGCGATTTATCGGCACAGCAACTCAGCGAAGTGCTGACGGGTACGGGTCTTGAAGTGGAGGATCTCATTCCTTTCGAATCGGTAAAAGGCGCCCTGAAGGGCGTTGTCGTGGGCAAGGTTCTTACTTGTATTGATCACCCGAATTCCGATCATCTTCACATCACTACCGTCGATTGTGGTGGAGAAGAGCCTCTGCATATCGTCTGTGGTGCTCCGAATGTTGCTGCCGGGCAGAAAGTTCTAGTGGCTACCATCGGTTGCGAACTGTGGAAGGATAATGAGAGTTTTGTCATCAAAAAAGGAAAAATCCGTGGCGAAGTTTCGGAAGGTATGATCTGTGCTGAAGACGAGCTCCAGTTAGGCTCATCGCATGAAGGCATTATGGTGTTGCCAGATAGTTATGAAGTAGGCAAGCCAGCATCCTTCTATTTTCCTGTGGAACAAGACTATACATATGAAATCGGTTTGACTGCCAATCGCTCTGACGCCACTTCGCATATCGGCTCTGCCCGTGATGTCGTAGCCGCCTTAAACCAGCGCGAACATACCGACAAATATCATCTGATTATTCCATCAGTTGAGACTTTTAAAGTAGATAATAGGGATAACGATATTGATGTGGTGGTGGAAGATGCAGAAGCATGTCCCCGCTATTCTGGTGTGACCATCAGCGGCGTGAAAGTGGGCGATTCACCTGCCTGGCTGAAGAACCGCCTTTCCGCCATCGGACTGCGTCCCATCAACAACGTGGTGGATATCACTAATTATGTGCTGATGGAGATTGGGCAGCCGCTTCATGCTTTTGATGCCGACAAAATCGAAGGCAAAAAGATTGTGGTGAAGTGCATGCCTAAAGACACTCCCTTCATTACCCTTGACGGAGTGGAGCGCAAACTTGCCCCGACCAATTTGATGATATGCAACGCTAAGGAACCTATGTGTATCGCTGGCGTTTTCGGAGGACAAAAATCGGGCGTGACCGCGGAAACGACCAACGTTTTTCTCGAGAGCGCTTACTTCAATCCGACTTCTATCCGTAAGACGTCAAAATACCATGGCCTGCAGACCGATGCTTCGTTCCGTTTCGAACGTGGTGCCGACCCGAACATCACATTGTATGCGCTGAAACGTGCCGCATTATTAATAAAAGAACTCGCTGGCGGTATTATATCTTCCGAAATCAAGGATGTAAAAAATGATGACTTCAAGCCCGCTCGAGTGGATTTGAAATTTGCCTACCTCAATAAAGTTGCGGGTCAGGCAATTGATAAGAATGATGCGGTCAAGATCCTTCACAGCCTTGATTGTAAGATCTTAGAACAGAATGAAGAACATGTCTTAGTCGATGTTCCTACTTGCAAGGTCGATGTGACCCGTCCCGCCGACATAGTGGAAGAGATTCTCCGTATTTACGGTTATGACAATATTGCCATTCCGGATACGATCAGCGCTTATATCAGCCGCACCAACAAGCCTGATGCCGACAAGCTGCAACAGAAGATTTCAGACATGCTGGTGTCCAACGGTTTCTTCGAAATCATGAACAACTCGCTTACCAAATCGGCCTATAGCGCGGCTTTCGACGCCTTTGATGAGGATAAAAACGTTAAGATACTCAATCCGTTAAGCAGCGATCTTAACGTAATGCGACAAACGTTACTTTGGGGTGGGCTGGAATCAATTGCGTACAACCAGAACCGCAAAGTGAATGACATGAAGCTCTTTGAATTTGGCAACGTCTATGCTTTTAATGCTAAAGTCACCCCTGACGATAAGCATGCACTGGCCCCTTATTCAGAGCACCTATGCCTCGACCTTTTCCTTACAGGCAATCGTGACGAAGAACTGTGGAACAATCAGGTGAAGGCTTTGGATTATTTTGACCTGAAACAATTCGTGATGAGAATCCTGCGCCTGATGCGTTTCGACATGGATAAGCTTAAAGCGAGCCCCAGCACGTTGTCGCATTACGAATACGCCACCTCTTATTCAGTTGATGGCGAAGAAATCGTTGTCATGGGCAAGATGGGCAAAAAGGCACTTAAACTGTTCGACGTGAAGAAAGATGTTTTTCATGCCACATTCAACTGGACCGTGATGGTTAAGCATTTTGCCAAAGCGCACGACATCCAGTATGTCCCGCTCTCCAAGTTCCCGGCAGTACGCCGCGATCTGGCCTTGATTTTCGATAAGAACGTCCATTTTGAGCAGGTTCAACAAGTGGCGATTGCTGCAGAAAGCAAATTGCTCCAGTCCATCAGTCTTTTCGATGTGTACGAAGGCGATAAGATTCCGGAAGGCAAGAAGCAATACGCCATGAGTTTCGTTCTGATGTCACCCACGACTACGTTGACGGATAAGGTCATTGAAAAGACGATGAACCGTATTCAAAGCGCTTTAGAGCAACAGCTTGGCGCTGTGTTAAGATAAAGATTAGGGTGTTTTTCCGAGGACAAAATGTAACGGAATGGATTTACAGACTATAAAACGGACCTTCGGCATCATTGGTAATGACCCGCAATTGGAACGAGCCATAGAGGTGGCAACAAAAGTGGCTTCTACCGACCTGACGGTGCTTATTACTGGTGAGAGTGGAACGGGTAAAGACGTGTTTCCCAGAATTATCCACCAATACAGTAACCGTAAGCATGGGCCATATTTTGCCATCAACTGCGGCGCCATTCCCGAAGGTACTATCGATTCGGAGCTTTTCGGACACGAAAAAGGTTCTTTCACCGGGGCCATCGCTGACCGTAAGGGTTATTTTGAGACAGCCGACAAAGGCACCCTGTTTTTGGACGAAGTAGGCGAATTGCCTTTATCTACTCAAGCTCGATTGCTTCGTGTGCTGGAAAACGGCGAATTCATCAAAGTGGGTGGTTCAAAAGTGATGAAGACAGATGTGCGTGTGGTGGCCGCAACCAATCTCAACCTATCGGAAGCCATTCAGAAAGGGAAGTTCAGAGAGGATTTATATTACCGATTGAACACCATCCCGATACACATTCCTGCGCTTCGTGAACGTAAAGAAGACATCCATCTGCTGTTTCGAAAATTCGTTTCCGATTTTGCTGAACATAATAGAATTCCAACGCTTAATCTGACGCCTGATGCTGTAAAGGTGTTGGAAAACTACAGATGGGAAGGCAACATACGTCAATTGAAAAACGTCACGGAACAAATCTGCATTATGGAGACGCAGCGCACCATCGATGCGTCTACTTTAGAGCGTTATCTGCCGGTGAACAAGAATCTGAATTTGCCGGTTTTGCTTCATCAGGCAGGTGAGACCGAAGGCATGTCGGAGCGCGATATTCTTTATAAGGTCTTGTTCGAGATGAAACAGGATATTAATGATCTGCGTTCTGTTGTCAGCAAATTATCCAATGGTCAACACGTGGAACATGTCTCGTTTGTGCAGACTCCTCTAGATGCGCCTGTCGCCCATATCGGCAATACGGTCGTGACCCGCGTCAATAAGGATAACAATGAGGATGACGAACAGGCCTTTGAAGAGGTTATTACTCCTGAAGAACCGCAACAGAAAGAATTGGGAACGCTTTCTTTGGAACATCATGAGAAAGAGATGATCATTAGAGCCTTGGAACGCTTTAATGGCAAACGCAAGGATGCCGCTGCCGAGCTGGGTATCAGCGAACGCACGCTATATCGTAAGATTAAGGAATACGATATCAAGTTATGAGAATGCGCACCTTGGCATCGGCTTTTTCTCTTGTGTTCTGCCTGCTCATGCACGGCTGCGGTGTCTATTCGTTCTCTGGAGCGTCCATCCCCGCTGAAGCGAAGACCGTTTCGGTGCAGTATTTCCCCAATCACGCTCAACTTGTCAACCCGACCCTGAGCAACGATTTCAGCACGGCTTTGCGCGATGCCATGATGAATCAGACGCCACTCGATATGGTTGAATCGGGCGGTGACCTGTCATTTGAAGGCGAGATCACCGACTACAAAACGAGTCCCGTGGCCATCACAGCAGGCCAGACAGCCGCCCTGAACCGTCTTACCATAACGGTCAATGTGCGTTTTGTCAACCGTTTTGATGAGACCAAGAATTTCGAGACCCGTTTCACACATTATGAAGACTATCCCAGCGACCAGGACTTGAACTCCGTGCAGGACGCTCTGACAGCCACCATTATTGAAGCCTTGGTGGAGGACGTTTTTAACAAGGCCTTGGTCAATTGGTAAACTTAAATAAGACGACAAAGAACTATGGAATCTGACGCACTACCAAAATACATCAATCGTCCTGAACTATTGTTAGGTGATGCCGTATTTCAGATGGAAGACCTTGTCAATCGCTATCCCTATTTTTCCATTGGGCAGGCTCTTTTAGCCATGGGCTATCAGAATGCCGACGACGAGCGTTACCCTATGCAGCTAAGGAAGTCCGCCAGCATGATTCCTAATAGGGATAAGCTAAGGCTGTTCTCGCTGATTGCGCGTCATCGTTGGGAGAAACGGGATGAACTGATAGATCTTCCAGATGAATATAAGGAACATGACAGCATCTTCAAAGCCGCAGAAAGCATCGAGGTCCCAGAGGACAAGTCGGTCATACGTGAAAAGGTGTTTATCATTCCTGAAATCAATCTGAGCGGAAGCGAAGAAGAACTTTCAGCCGAGATGGCTTTGCTGGACGAAAAGCGCAAGTCATTGGATGAGTTGAAAGAAATCATTGCGGCCCGGTTGAAGGAAATGGAGGCTGAGAGGCAGCGTAACGAGGAAGAGAAGAAACGCCCCAAGAAGTTGTCAAAGAAAGAACTGATTGATAAGTTTATTGTGGAGAATCCAAGCATCTCTCGCCCGAAAGCAGAGTTTTACAATCCCATTTCAGTGGCGCAAAACAGTATTATCGACCAGGAGAATATTGTGAGTGAAACTTTAGCCAAGATCTACGCCGGACAGGGATATGTTGAAAAGGCAATTTCAGTTTATGAAAAATTAAGTTTGAAATATCCAGAAAAAAGTGTTTACTTTGCAGCCCAAATTGAAGCACTACGAAAATCAAATAATAATTTTTAGAATATGCAAACATTTATAGTTGTTTTAATCCTGATAGTCAGTGTTTTATTAGGATTGGTGGTTCTGGTTCAGAACTCGAAAGGTGGCGGTTTGGTTTCCAATTTTGGTGGAGCAAACCAGGTGATGGGCGTTCGTCAGACGACCGATTTCCTTGAAAAAGCGACTTGGACGATGGCTGCCATATTGGTGGTATTGTGCTTGATTTCAAGCATCACCATTCCCAAGAACGTCAAGTCGGGCAATGCGTTAGACACCGAGATGCGCAAACAGATTGAAAACACCATGCCCGCAGCTCCTGCCGAGGCTGCTCCCGTTGAATCCATGACGGAACCTGCCGACCAGCCAGCTGAGACTCCAGCTGAAGCACCAGCCGAATAAGGCCGTATCAGAAAAAGGGAAAAAAGATGCCGGGACGCTTGCGTTTCGGCATTTTTTTGTCGATGTTTTTTCGTCATAAGAAGTGTCATATTGTCACTCCAACTGACAAAAAAAACGTTTTTACGGTTTGGCACGAAATGTGACCCATAGAGACGTCCGCTCAAACGGACAGCATTTTGGATTTGATTCACAATTAAAATAGAACATTATGTCAAAATTATCCATCAAACCATTGGCAGACCGCGTTGTCATTGAACCCGATCTCGCCGAAGAGAAGACCGCTAGTGGCCTTATTATTCCTGATACAGCAAAAGAAAAACCACAGCGTGGCACGGTCGTCGCTGTTGGACCTGGCACCAAGGACAATGCCGTGACCTTGAAAGTCGGTGACAAAGTCATCTATGGCAAATATGCCGGTACCGAATTCCATATTGACGGCAAGGATTTCATGATCATGCGTGAATCCGATGTCATCGCAATCATTTAATGAATGGTCATTAACAGAATAGCAAATAAGAAAAACATAATATCATGGCAAAAGACATTATTTTCAACATGGATGCTCGCGACGGCCTGAAAAAAGGTGTCGACGCATTATCCAATGCAGTGAAAGTCACGTTGGGTCCTAAGGGCCGTAATGTGGTTATCGAAAAATCATACGGCGCTCCTCAGATCACCAAGGACGGTGTGACCGTCGCCAAGGAGATTGAGCTTACCGACGCTGTCGAAAACATGGGTGCTCAGCTCGTCAAGGAAGTGGCTTCGAAGACCAATGACCAGGCTGGTGATGGTACTACCACCGCCACCGTTTTGGCTCAGTCTATCGTCAACACAGGCTTGAAGAACGTCACCGCTGGCGCAAACCCGCTCGACTTGAAGCGTGGTATCGACAAGGCTGTTGACGCTGTGGTCAAGTACCTGAAGGATATGGCAGTGAAAGTCGATGGCGACAACGAAAAGATCAAGCAAGTGGCTACCATTTCTGCCAACAACGACGCCACCATCGGCGGTCTGATCGCTGAGGCCATGCAGAAAGTGAAGGAAGAAGGCGTCATCACTGTTGAGGATGCCAAAGGCATCAACACCTATGTCGATGTCGTCGAAGGCATGCAGTTCGACCGTGGTTACATTTCTCCTTACTTTGTGACCAATACCGAGAAGATGGAAGCTGTTTATGAGAATCCTTACATTCTCATCTACGACAAGAAGATCTCCGTCATGAAGGACCTGATGCCAGTGCTTGAACAATGCCTGCAGACGGGTCGTGCTCTGATCATCATCGCTGAAGACATCGACGGTGAAGCTCTTGCTACTTTGGTTGTGAACCGCCTGCGTGGTTCTCTGAAAGTTGCTGCCGTCAAGGCTCCAGGCTTCGGCGACAGAAGAAAAGAAATGCTGGAAGACATCGCCATCCTGACCGGTGGCACCGTCATCAGCGAAGAAAAGGGCTACAAGCTGGAAGATGCCAACCTGCAGATGTTGGGCCAGGCCGACAAGGTCAGCATCAACAAGGACAACACCACCATCGTGAATGGTCATGGTGATAAGAAAAGCATTGCCAACCGCGCTGCTCAAATCAAGGCTCAGATTGCCAGCACCACGTCTGACTACGACCGTGAGAAACTTCAGGAACGTCTGGCTAAGATCGCCGGCGGCGTGGCTGTCATCTATGTCGGCGCACCTTCCGAAGTGGAGATGAAGGAAAAGAAAGACCGTGTTGAAGACGCCTTGGCTGCCACCCGAGCCGCTATCGAAGAAGGTATCATCCCTGGCGGTGGCGTAGGCTATATCCGTTCCATCGACGCCATCAAGAACATGAAGGGCGAGAACGAAGACGAGACTACGGGTATTTGTATCATCAAGCGTGCCTTGGAAGAACCTATGCGTCAGATTGTCGAGAATGCCGGTCTTGAAGGCTCTGTTATCGTCGACCGCGTCAAGAAAGGCAAGAAAGACTTTGGTTTCAATGCCCGTACCGAGACTTACGAAAACCTGCTTCAGACAGGTGTCATCGATCCTGCCAAGGTGTCACGTGTTGCTCTCGAGAACGCCGCTTCTATCGCCGGCATGCTGCTGACCACAGAATGTGTCATCAGCAACCACAAGGAACCTACGCCTCCAACGCCTCCAATGCCAATGGGTGGCGGAATGGACGGCATGATGTAATGTCGCCTCAAGGCTAGGTTTGTTAATACAAACGAGCGGAGACGTACCATGAGTGCGCCTCCGCTTTTTTTTGGTCTCACAATATTTCGTATTTTTGCAAGTTATTTTATTCCAACCATTAACACATGGAAGAAGAACAGAAGAAAGAACGCTGGTGGCAAAAGCTGAATAAGATATATCATGTGACCTTGTCTCGTCTTGGAAACAAGGATGCAGAGCTCACATTTCACTTGAACATGAAGACGCTCATCTTGAGCATATTAGGCTTCATAGTGTTGCTGATCGCCTTGACGGTGATCATCATTGTGTTCACTCCAATTCGTGAAAAAATTCCCGGATATGCTAACGACAGTCTCAACCGCGAGGTCTATTTGCTCAGCCGTCGAGCCGATTCGTTGGCCTATGAAATGCAAAAGAGAGATGTGTATTTTTACAACTTGCAGCGAATCATTGGCGGGTATGAAATTACAGATAGTTTGCGTGACGATTTGGATATTTTTACACCTTTGCCAGGTACCGATATCGACAGTCTTGAGCGGCAAAACTCAGTTAACGATAGTCTTTTGCGTGAGAAGTTGGAAATACCTCAGTATTATGCCCCATATGACGAGAAACAAGTCGTTTTAACACCTGGTTTGCCGAAGGCAGAGGTCTTCTTTGTGCCGCTTAATGGCATAATCACAGCGGCTTATGATCCCAACAACCGACATTATGGCGTGGATATCGCGGCAGGGGAGAATCAAATTATCAATTCGACGCTTGACGGCATCGTGGTGTTTTCCACCTGGAGTATCGATGGCGGCTATACCATTGGCATACAGCATGCCAACAGCTATTTTTCCATCTACAAGCACAACGCTTCACTACTGAAGCGTGAGGGTGATTTTGTGAAAGCAGGCGAGGCCATCGCCATTCTTGGTGACTCGGGCGACTTGACTACGGGGCCACATCTCCATTTTGAACTCTGGCATAATGGCGTTTCATTGAATCCCGCTGACTACATGAACATTGAGAAACATTGAGCCTTTGTCGAAAAACGACAGCACCCGACGGGAAAATGTATTATTTTTGCGCCCTTATTTATCTAAATAGACTTTTATCCAAATGGTAATACTTAGTAAGATTCTTCAATTCATCCTTGCCCTTTCCATTTTAATTGTCTTGCATGAGTTTGGACACTTTGCAGCGGCTAAAATTTTCAAGGTGAGGGTGGAGAAATTCTATCTTTTTTTTGACTGGGGATTCTCTCTCTTCCGTTGCAAAAAAGTGAATGGAAAATGGCGTTGCCGTTTCTTTTCCAAGAATGTACCTGACAAATACGAAGTAGTTGAAACCGTCAATGCCGATGGCAAGAAAGAAAAGGATTACAAGCCTATTGACCTCGATACGCTGCCTGAAGATGACTGGCGGCGCAGCGACAGCACAGAATATGGCATCGGCTGGTTCCCGCTTGGCGGTTATAACAAGATTGCCGGCATGATTGACGAGTCGATGGACAAGGAACAGATGAAACAGCCAGCCAAGGAATGGGAGTTCCGCTCTAAACCTGCCTGGCAGCGTTTCATTATCATGATAGGCGGCGTCTTCATGAATGTATTGCTAGCCTTTATGATTTACATAGGTCTTCTTTCACGTTATGGCGAGCAATACCTGCCTACTTCCGAAGTCAACAAGTACGGTATCATGGTAGATAGCCTGGGCTATGAGTTTGGCCTGCGTGACGGTGACAAAATCCTGGCGGTAGATGGCAAATATATTGAGAATTTCTCTGATGTTCCGATGCAGATCATCCTCGAAAAAGCCAAAACCATTGACGTGGAACGCGACGGTCAGCGAATGACCATCACCTTGCCTGAAGATGCTTTGGCCAAATTGCTTGGCTCGCAAGACCCCAACTTCATCTCGTTCAGAACGCCGTTTATGGCTTATGAATTCGTCGACAACTCCGTGGCGAAAGAAGCAGGCATGGAAGCAGGCGACATCATCGTCGGCATCAACGGTACGCCAACGCCTTATTACCAGGACTTTGTCAAGGCTTTGGGATCCTATCTTGACCAAGACATTGTAGTGAGTGCTATCCGTGACTTCGATACGATCCAACTGGCGATGCACCTTCCGGCAGAAGGCCATATCGGCGTATATATGGCTCCTATCGCCAACTATTTCAATCTAGAGACGAAAGATTACACTTTCTTGGAGGCTATTCCTGCCGGATTTTCCAAGACCTTCAAGGAACTATCGGATTATTGGAAGCAAGTGAAACTGATTTTCACGCCCAAGACCAAGGCCTACGAAAGCGTGGGCGGTTTTATCTCCATTGGCAAGATTTTCCCCGATACATTCGATTGGGCCATGTTCTGGCGCTTGACGGCATTTCTTTCCATCGCTTTGGCCGTGATGAACATCCTGCCCATCCCTGCCCTCGATGGCGGACACATCCTCTTCTTGCTCTATGAAATCATCACGCGCCGTAAGCCCAGTGAGAAGTTTATGGAGGTGGCCGAAACGGTCGGCTTGATTTTGGTGCTTGGTTTGGTTATCTTAGCCAATGGAAATGACATCATCAGGTTGTTTAGGTAGTTTTTATTACTAATTGATTATCAATAAGATATATAAATAGCAATAAAAAAATTGAAAAAGGTAAATACTATTTTTGTATTTTAGCGGTTCAATTCAAACGACAATAAATTGAAATTGAGGATAAAAAGGAGACATATAGTCCTTTGCATTATAGCAATGCTGATGGCGTTTTCTGAAGCGAAAGCCCAGCAGATGCCGATTTTTACGAATTACACGAATTCTTATGCTTATGTAAATTCAGGATTTGCTGGATTGAGCGAAGGCATCAATTTGCTTGGTTTGTATCGTCAGCAATGGTCTGGTTTTATGGATGAAGAGACGAATGGCGTCACACCGACAACCTTTTTATTGACTGGCGATATGCCATTTCGCAAGCTGCATGGAGGCATGAGCTTTTCTTTGGTGCAAGACATGCTTGGTTTTGAGAGCAACACTAATGTTGGACTTGGCTATTCTTACCATTTTAATCTAGGAGGTTCTACTTTAGGGTTGGGTGCAACAGCAACCGTCTTGAACCGCGTTGTCGAGTTTTCCCATCTCAATCCGGCTGAGCCCAACGATCCTGTCCTTGCGGGTTTGGGTAAGGAAAGCGATATGCTTTTTGATTTTAATCTGGGGGTGTTTTATCAAGTTCCAGAATCTTTTTATTTAGGATTGTCAGTCGTCAATGTACTTGAAACGGTTGGAAAAGCTTTGGGGCAGAATGCCAACAGCAGTGCTAGTTTTACCACTGACAGGACTTTTTATCTTTTGGCAGGTTATCCTTTCCAATTTGAGAATTTGCCATCCTATACCTTTATCCCTTCTCTTAGTGTCATGAGCGATTTGGCCTCCACGCAGTTTAATTTAAGTGGGCGAGTGGTATATAATAATGTCTTTTCCCTTGGAGTCAATTATCGCTATCAGGAGTCTGTCGGTCTGATGGTGGGTTTAATAATTAAAGATATCATGGTGGGCTATTCCTATGATCTTAACACAATGAATTTGAATATGCCCGGTTCTCATGAGATTGCGCTGAGTTATTGTTTCAAGCTTGATCTTGACAAGACACCGCGTGACTATAGAAGTGTTCGATATCTGTAAAAATCCATATAGATAGAAAAAAAACAAGCATAAAGATAATAAAAACTAAGTTTTGCGGTTAATTGTTAGAATGCATCGGAAAAATGGTTTTAATATGATGAGTCAAAATAACAATCAGTTCACAATTAATAAGATGAAAAAGCTATTGTTCGTGTTACCTTTCGTACTGCTGCTTACAGCATGCGGCAATTCGAATCAGGGTGAACTTGTTGGTGTTCGTAAAACAAGCAAGACGTTCAACCAGCCCGACCCTTATGGTATGGTGTTTATTCCGCAAGGAAGTTTTACAATGGGTGTGGGCGGTGAAGACATTACTGCTTCTTATATGAACGAGCCCAAAACGGTTTCAGTTCCCGCCTTTTTTATGGATGAGACGGAAATCACCAACAACGAGTATCGTCAATTTGTATATTGGGTGAGAGATTCCATTGCACGACAGATTCTTGCAGACAATTTTCCAGATCGTTATGCCATCACCGAAAGCAAAACCGGAGAAGTCTATGATCCGCCTAGGTTGAATTGGAAAGAAAAGATCGAATGGAATAGCAAGGATCAGGATATTCGTGAAGCACTTGAGCCCATGTATCTGCCTGAGCATGAGCGTTATTTCCGCAAAAAAGAAATTGACACGAGAAAACTCTATTATTCCTATTTCTGGATTGATATGCAAGCGGCTGCCCGTAAGGAATTTGCGGATGAAAAGCTTGTAGATAATGATTACTCATTAGGTGAAGCCGACGCAGGCATCAATGTGGATCGCAAAGGTGCATGGTCGAATCGTAAGCAAGGTTACAGTGATCGTTCAGTTTATACCCGTGCAGAAGCCATTAACGTCTATCCCGACACTTTGTGCTGGATTCACGATTATTCCTATTCATTCAATGACCCACTTACTGAAAAGTATTTTTGGCATCCTGCCTACGACAATTATCCTGTTGTCGGTGTCACTTGGCAACAAGCTCGTGCCTTCTGCGTTTGGCGTACCGAGTTGCTGAACAGTTACTTGCGTTCAAAGAAAGATGCCGATCTTTCAGAGTTCAGATTGCCCAACGAGACGGAATGGGAATGGGCTGCCCGAGGCGGCAACAACCTGAATCCTTATCCGTGGGGAGGTCCCAATGCAAGTAATGCCAAAGGCTGCTTCTTGGCCAATTTCAAGCCAAGAAGAGGCAATTATTTAGCTGATGGCGGCCTGAGAACGTTAGTAGTGGGCTGTTATCCACCCAACGGATGGGGCTTGTATGATATGGCGGGTAATGTGTCAGAATGGACCAATAGCGCCTTTGACCCCAACTCTTATAATTTTACTTGGGACATGAATCCCAATTATACTTACAACGCCAAACCAGACGATCCGCCAGTAATGAAACGTAAGGTGGTCCGTGGCGGTTCCTGGAAGGATGTGTCCTATTATCTCCAGGTTACTACACGCGATTATCAGTATCAGGATTCGGCAAACTGTTATACAGGTTTCCGTTGCATACAGCCCTATTTGGGACGTAATAAAGGCGATAACCCAAGAATGTCTCGTGTATACAGATAATATGTTTAGGGAACTTTTGGATCAACAATAGATAATAATCAACAATTAAAATAGAAATTTGTCATGGCAAAATCACAGGAAAATCTTTCAGCATTTAAAAAGTTTCAAGCACGTACCCAGACTAAGGGTTACAAGACCTTTATGGCTTACGTTTACGGTTGGGGTGCTGCTATCGTTATGGTTGGTGCATTCTTCAAACTGACCCATATCCCAGGTGCAGATATCATGCTGGGTCTTGGTTTGGGCGTTGAAGCACTTATCTTCTTCCTCTCTGCTTTTGAGCCCCAACATCTTGAATATGCTTGGGATAGAGTCTTCGTTGAATTGGACGAAGAATGGGACGGTAAAGAAAAAACCAGTTTCGCTACTACAGGCGCTGGCGGTGGCGCTCCCATTTCTAATGCTGAAGACGCAATACTCAGCAAGATGTTTGAAAAGATGAATGTCTCCGAGGACACCTTCAATAGAATTGGAAAAGGTCTTGATAGACTGGCACAGAATGCTGGCCAGATGGCAGATCTCTCCAACGCAATGGCAGCCACTACCAACTATGCCAATACGATGGATCGTGCTACCAAGTCCATTTCTGAGTTTGCCAACAATTATACGGAAACAAACCAGAAGCTTTCTGCTTCTTTGGGTAAACTTGATTTCAGTGCTCTCGATGCTGAGACCATTAAAAAAGTGGCCAATAGCATGCAGTCGCTGAATTCCATCTATGAATTGCAACTTCAAGGTGCCGAAAAAACGGCTGTCGCCAGCAAGAATCTTGCAGCAGCTATGGAACAGTATATGGATAACCTTAATGCTTCGGCTCAAAATGCCGGACAACTTAATCAACAACTTACCCAACTGTCATCCCGCTTGACCGCATTGAATAACGTTTACGGAGGAATGCTTTCCGCTATGAACATCAAGGCATAATCCTACTCAACCACAGTTTTAATTAATCTTAATCTAAAAAAATAGGAGTAAGAATATGTCAGGCGCTAAAGAAACCCCCAGACAGAAAATGATCGGTATGATGTACCTGGTCTATACTGCCTTGCTCGCAATGAATGTCTCTAAGGACATTCTGAATGCTTTCGATATCGTCAATAATGGTGTTCAAGAAACCAATTATAGTATTGGTCAAATCATCGATAATCAGTATGCTTCTTTTGCTGAACAATATAGTCTTGACCCCGAAAAGGTCGGCCCATATTGGGAAAAAGCCCAAGAAGTCAGAACAAAGACGGATTCCATCATCAATTATGTAGAAGCTCTCAAATGGGAACTTACTAGAAATATTGAAAAACCAAAGGATCTAGAGGACGCCTTTAGTGGCGAGGAACCTCTTCTTAATAGAGAAAAGACCGTCACAGAGGGCCGTAGAATCATGTATTCCATCAATACAAATAACATCCATTCCAGAGATAACTTCAATGATCCTACTTCTTTCCTTATTGATGGTGAAGGCAGAGCATATAAATTGTCTGCAAAGATTAAGGAATATCGTGATTATCTGATGGATGTGCTTACGGATGAGACGACTTCCGATACGGAACGCGAAGCTTTGAGCAACGAAATCGGCCTGTTTACGAATGAGAAAGAATACACCGAAGGTTCCAAAGGCGGTGATAAGATTGACTGGGAAAGATACAACTTTTATCATACAGTGCTTATTGCTGACATCACTTTGATGAACAAGATCGTCTCCGAGATTCAGACTGCTGAACGTATGACTGTCAATAAACTTGCTGGTGACATTCACGCTAGTGACTTCACTTTCGATGAAATTGGTGCTAAAGTCTTTGCTGAGAGCAAATACGTTGTCTCTGGTCAACCATACAAAGCACAAGCGATGGTGACAGCATGGAAGAGCTCGCAATACACTGCCAAGGTTAAACTTGATGGTGGCCCTGAAAGAGAATACACCAGCGACGCTTCAGGCGTTATCAATCTTGACTATAATGCCGGTATTGGTTCACACCGCTATTCAGGCGTCATCGAAATGCGTGACCCTAAGACCAATGAGATGAATGAATATCCGTTTGAGGGAGAATTCATTGTTACGCCTCCTTCGACCATGAGCGTTTCGGCCACCAAAATGAACGTGGTATATGCCGGTATTGACAATCCTATTGCTGTCGCCGCCGGTGGCAGCGGTGCTCTGAATGTGAGCGCTAACGGCGCAACGCTTTCTAGTACAGGTAACGGCACTTACAACTTGAGAGTCTCTCCAGGCGCTAAGGAAGTCATAGTTAATGTCAGCAGATCCGAAAGTGGTAGCCTGGGTAGTATGAAATTTAGAGTTAAAGACCTTCCCAAACCATCTGCCATTATTAGGAATGTAGATCCTACTACCGGCAAGGTTTCTAAGAGCGCCTTGCTCGCCGCCAACCGCGTGGAAGCCGAAATGAAAGATTTCGACTTTGATGGAGTAAAATATGATGTAGTGGGTTACACCGTGAAATATAGAACTAAGGCAGGTACTACAAAGGAAGCTAAAGTGAACGGAGCCGCTTTTAGTGAGGAAATCAAAAGTGTGTTCCAGACTGCCAATGTAGGCGACATGTACCAATTCACCGCCATTCAAGTAAGAGGTAATGACGGCAAAGTTAAGGTGCTTGATTCTCAACTCGGTGTGGAAATCAAGTAATTTGAAAATGATTTATAAAATAACAATAAAAATGAAAAAGACACTTCTTTCAATGTTGACCATAATGTTGCTTGGCGGATTTGTCGGCAGTCTGAAAGCCCAGACCACTGATGTCAAACCACCTATGAATAGCATCTTGTCGTCACAACAGCAAACCATGATGGAGAAAAAGCCTTCTCCACTCCCGGACATTCAGGAGGCCAATATCATGTGGAAGAAGACTATCATCAGGGAAATTGACTTTCGCCAGAAGATCAACCAAGTTTTCTATTATCCCATAAATCCTACTGAAGACTGGAGAAACCTTATTACCGTTATTTACGACGGTATTCAGAGTGGTGACATCACGCCTTATCGTGTTGAAAACAACATTGATGACATGATGACGCCTTTGACTAGAGACGATTTTGAAAATGAAAACACTAAAATAGGCGATCCTCCTGTCATTTGGAAAGATGGAGAAGAAGTGGCAAATGAAATTCCTTTTAGAGACCGTATGCTCAACGTTACCCGTCTTAGAATTAAGGAAGACTGGTATTTTGACAAAAAGCTCTCACAGTTTCTGGTCAGAATAATTGCTTTAAGCCCAGTAATTGTTGATGAAGACGGACTTTCACAGGCCTGTTGGATTCCCTATGATGAAGCAACTAGAACGGTTCTTACAAGAGCCTTTGCCTTCAACCGTAATAATACGGCTCAGCGCCTGACCTATGACGAAATCCTTCAAAAGCGTATCTTTGATAGCTATATTGTTAAAGAAGAAAACGTTTTTGATAGATACATTAATTCCTACGCATTCAATGTTGACGCTCTCTATGAATCTGAACGAATCAAGAATGAAATGCTCGACTATGAACAAAGTTTGTGGGAATATTAAGCAATTGACAAATTTCTATGGAATCTCCGGCAGCGATGTCGGAGATTTTTTTGTATCTTGCACCCATATTTACAATAGATTGTTTAATATAAACAGGAATCAACCATGAGAAAAAAACTCCTATTTACCGCTGTGTTACTGCTTTCTTTCCTGATGGGCAGAGCCGACGAAGGCATGTGGCTTCCCTATTCACTCAACGGGCAAAATCTGGCTGAGATGCAAGCCCTGGGTTGTAAACTCACAGCTGAACAGATATTTAGTTTTAACCAACCCTCTCTGAAAGACGCTATCGTGCAATTTGGTGGCGGCTGCACGGGTGAACTCATCTCTTCCGAAGGCCTTTTGCTCACCAATCATCACTGCGGGTTGAGTTTTGTGCAAAAACACTCTTCCGTTGAGCATGATTACCTTACCGATGGCTTCTGGGCAAAGAATAAAGGACAAGAACTGCCTAATCCGGGACTTTCCGTCTTGTTCCTTTCCAAAGTGGAAGACGTCACTGAGACGGTTCTGAATGGCGTTGTAGCAGGCTGTACCGAAGCTGAACGGGAGGAAACGGTGGCCAAGAATATTGCAGCCTTGGAAAAAGAGCGTAAGGGAGACCGTAAGGTGCGTGTCGAAATCGTTCCTTTTTATAGTGGCAATCAATTTATCCTATTCGAGTATGACGAATATCGCGACGTGCGTCTCGTGTGCTGTCCTCCTTGGGGCATTGGAAAGTTTGGTGCCGACACCGACAACTGGACTTGGCCGCGTCATAAGGGAGATTTCAACATCTTCCGCGTCTATACCGCTCCCGATGGAAGCCCTGCTGAGTATGACAAGAATAACATCCCGATGAAGTCAAAGCATTTTCTGCCTATCAACCTGAATGGCGTGAAGCCAGGCGACTATGCCATGATTCTCGGTTATCCGGGCAGCACCGACCGTTATTCCACTTCCTACACTGTTAGGAATGTTATTGAGGAAGAAGGTCCTGCCATCATCGATTGCCGTACCACCAAACTCGACAACTATCGCAAGCATATGGATGCCGACCAGGAAGTGTTCATCATGTACGCCTCCAAGCAGGCCAGCGTATCCAACTACTGGAAATACTACATCGGTCAGGTGAAGCAACTAAAGCGCAACCACGTCTACGAACGCCGTCTTGCTCAAGAGGAAGACTTTAAGGCTTGGGTCAACAAAGATGCACAACGCAAAGCCGAATATGGCAAAATATTCGATGGTATCGAAAAGAAATGGGAGATTATGGACGAAATCAACAAGGCTTTCGTCTATCACCGTGAGGCTGGTTGGAATGGGGGAGAAGCCATCGCTTTCAGCCGTAGGTTTATGCGCATCAACAGGATGTTTGCAGAGAAGGCCGACAAAGCCGACATCAAAGCTGCCGCTCAAATGATGAAAGGCAGTGTGGAGACTTTTTTCAAGGACTATAGCATGCCTCTTGACCAGGATGTGACAGCAGCCCTGTTAGGTCTCTTCTACAAGAACATTCCTGCAGAGCTTACACCTGATGAAATCCGTAAAGTCGGTGACAAGAACGGCGGAAATTTTTCCGCTTACGTTGCCAAGGCTTTTGAAAAGTCCATCTTCACGGATCAGACCCGTCTCGAAAAGTGGTTGCAGAAGCCTAAAAAACTGGACAATGACCCCATCTATGCACTGTCGATGGACATCATAGAATCCTATAATACCTTACTAGACCGCTACTATGAAGCCCAGAATCTGGGCAACGAAGGCGAACGTCTTTACATGAAAGGCCTGATGGAGATGCAGAGCGACCGTAACTTCTATCCCGATGCCAACTTCACTATGCGTCTCACCTATGGCACGGTAGAACCCTACAAGTCGGCCGATGCTGTGAACTATAACTACTACACCACTATGGACGGCGTGATGGCCAAATATGTGCCTGGCAATTGGGAATTTGATATTCCTCAGAACGTGCGTGACCTTGCCCAAGCCCGCGACTATGGCCGTTATGCTAACGAAAAGGGAGAGTTGGTTGTCAACTTCATTACCACCAACGACATCACAGGTGGTAACTCTGGCAGTCCCGTCATCGACGGCGAGGGCAACCTCATAGGTCTGGCTTTTGATGGCAACTGGGAAGCCATGAGCGGCGACCTCAGTTTCGAGAACAAGGTGCAGCGCACTATCTGTGTCGATGCCCGTTATCTGCTGTGGTGCATCGAGAAGGTCGGCAAGTGCCAGAACATCATTGACGAATTGGTCATTAAATAAGGGATTCCTCTCAGATGAGTAGAGGTTTCATCAAAGAAGGCGATCAGGAAGCGATTCCTATGGTGCCGCCGAGGGCCTACTTGCCAGAAGGCGTGCCGAATTATGTCACAAAGGAAGGACTTGCAGCTCTTAACGAAGAACTGAAATGCCTTGAGACAGAGCGTGCCAAAACAGGCGACAATTACATTATGAGCAACTTCATTGAAGCAAAGATGAAGTTGCTCATTAGCCGGATCAGTAGCGCAGTGGAAGTCGATCTGTCCAAAGCCAAAAAGGGTATGGTGAGTTTTGGAGCCTGGGTGCGCTACAACGGGCGTGTGGTGAGGATTGTAGGGGTAGATGAGGCTGACGTGAACAAGGGTCTTATTTCGTTCATCTCTCCTCTTGCCAAGTCATTGGCAGGGAAGAGAGTGGGAGACGTCTTTGAACTGCAAGGGCCAGGAGGCGTGGAGAGGATCATGGTGGAGGAAGTGTCGTTTGAGCCGATGCCACTCACGCAGATGGCACGTGAAAAACAACGGGAATCATCGCAGGCTATAGAAAGAATAAGTCCCCAAACCACCATAAAGGAACCTGTGCAGATTGCACAGGTGCAACCAGTGGTACAGGACGAAGAAAACGACCTGTCATCTTCCGAAGTGGAGAAACCTCGCCTGTTTAATCCTGAGGTGGATTTCTTGGAGTTTTTGCCTATTGTCAACGAGCGCGGCAATATCGTGGGCAGGGGGTTGAATACGGAACTGCATCGTGGAAAGAAGATGCTGCACCCCGTGATACATCTGCACGTCATCAATGGACAAGGGAAGACTATAGGACTCTATTGGTGGCACGTGGCTTTCGGCGATACCCCTGAGAAAACGCTTCGGCAAAAGATGGAGGGAATCCTTGGTCTATCGGGAATTAAACCGAAGTTGAAGCGACAATATATAAGAGAGGCTAAGACTGAAAAGGAACTGGTTTACGTTTTCACAGCTGTTTCTGAAGAGGACCTTCCCCCAACACCCGAAGGAAAAGACTACATCGATCTGTTTGCAAAGGATTAATTACCTGGACTTGTCCGCTCAATATTTTAAAAAGCGAACGGACATTGTTGTTATAATAGGTTTTCGTATTGTGCTTATTCTCAGTTTACGTATACAGAGCCGAATTATCGTAACAGGTTCTCTATAACGACGGCTGGAAAACGCTCTTTTAACTGTTGTACTTTCTGGTTCCGTATTTCGATAAAGCTTTGGTAAGACTTGCTTTCGGGGAAGAAGGCGTGATGCTGGTACATTTGTTTTAGTTCGCCAGCCTGTAGCATGACAGGACGCTCGCTATCAGCAATAGCGAAGTCGACAAACTTTTCCCAGATGTATTCCACGGCTTGCTCGGAGGGGTGTATCATATCTTCTTTGTAGAAGCGGTAGTCACGCAATTCGTCCATCATAATTTCGTAGGCCGGAAAATAATAGGCGTTGTCGGATTTTTTGCAAACTTGTTCCACCGCCAAAAGCAACGAAGCTTTGCTGAGTTGGTTTTCATGCAGGCCGTCCTTGAGATGGCGCAGGGGTGAAACAGTAAAGATAAAATGTTTGTCGGGATGCTGGTTTAGCATTTGGGAAAGGCATTCAGACGTCTGCTGAACGCTCATAAAACAGCGTTCAAACAGGTTGGCTGGCATCTTGTGACAGTTGGCGACGATCTTGCCACTTTCCTTATGTTGGTAGACCCATGAAGTGCCGAGACTGATGACGATGTGGCTGGCGTTTTTGAAATGTCGGCTGGCCGTTTCCAAGTCATCGTTAACCTTGTCAAGCAAAGTCTTTTTGTCCTGTTGCCAAAACGCTGTTCCATGGCTAAAGGTGCAGTAGAATTCATCATTTACCTTTATCACGTCATTATGGGTAAAAGGAATATTGCGGCTCAACCTTTCAACAGCATTGGCAATGCTTTTCGGATTAAACAAAACGCCAAAAGGGTTTACCATTGCATTGAAGCCCAATCCTTTGCTAAGACTGCCTACTTCATCGGCAAAGCAGGAACCTAAAAAGAGTATCCCATCGCCATAGACGATAGGATTATTGACGGGAGCGATGGCGGTTTTAGTAGATAGGATCATTTTTTAAACAATAATTATCAATAATTGTCAACAATAATGCCGATGGAATGTTTATTTGTAATTCAACGGGTTCAGATCTTTGTCTGCAAAATGACAGGTGTTCGTTTCTTTATCAAAAACAAACCGTTCGGAGTGAAGATGAGGTTCTTCGAAATTATGACCTCCATTGCTGCCCCAATGATTTGATAAACAATCTTGGAGTAATTCTTAGCCATCGCTTTTTTCAGATAATTTCCAACAATCATTATGACTGCTGTCCCCTTTTATGTGAAGTAATTTCTGATAATTATTGGTAATTATTGTTCATATTACTTCCCACTCATCAGGTATCTTTCTACCTCAATCCCCGCCATAGCGCCAGTGCCAGCGGCTACGATAGCCTGTCGGTAGGTGCGGTCCTGACAATCACCGCAAGCGAAAATGCCATCTACGTTCGTGGCTGTCGATTTTGGTTTGGTGATGATATAGCCTTCCGAATCCATGTCAAGGAGGCCTTTGAAGATGTCGGTGTTCGGAATGTGACCGATGGCGACGAAGAAACCGTCAATGTTGATGGTGCGTTCTTCTTTAGTGTCGCTATGATAGAGAACGGCGCCTTTCAGCTTCTTCATGAAGCCTTGCTGTTCGCCGAAGAGTTCTTTGGTCTGGTGTTTCCACAAGACTTCGATATTTGGGGTGTTGAGCACGCGGTGTTGCATCGCTTTGGAGGCGCGCAGCACGTCACGGCGGACGATCAGGTAGACTTTGTTGCAAAGTTTGGCAAGGTAGGTGGCGTCTTCGCATGCGGTATCGCCGCCACCGACAACGGCGACGTCTTTGCCTTTGTAGAAGAAACCGTCACAGGTAGCGCAGGCCGATACGCCACCACCCTTGAATTCTTCTTCTGAAGGGAGCCCAAGATAGCGTGCCGAAGCGCCCGTAGCAACAATGATGGCGTCTGCCAAGATGTCGCCATTATATTCTGTGCTGACTTTGAAGGGTCTTTCTGAGGCGTCGATAGCGGTGATTTCACCCATGCGTATGTCAGCGCCAAAACGTTCTGCCTGTTGTCTTATGTCGTCCATCATATCGGGACCATTGATGCCCTTAGGATAGCCTGGAAAGTTCTCGATTTCGGTTGTTTGTGTAAGTTGCCCGCCAGGCTGTATCCCTTCGTAAACGACGGTTTTGATGTCGGCGCGACAAGTATAGATGGCTGCAGTATAGCCAGCCGGACCTGATCCAATAATCAGGCATTCTGTGTGTTCCATAGTGATTTTTGTTTAAGAAAGAACTTATTTTCTGCAAAGATAACTTTTTTTGCTTAAAAGAGAATTTTATTCAAAAATCCTTCTTATCTTTGCAGCGCAAAAATCGGGGTGTGGTGCAGTTGGCTAGCATTCTTGCATGGGGTGCAAGCGGTCGCCCGTTCGAGTCGGGCCACTCCGACGGTTTCAATGACGGTAACGATAGTTGCCGTCATTTTTTGTTTTTTTCATGATGAAAATAGTGTTGCCGATACGGCCTTCTGATAGGCTTTCTCGGCAACACGGGTATTGAAATGCTAGATGATGTCTATTTGATTTTCTTCCAATACACCTTCTCGCCTATGCCAAGCACGGTGCCTTTCAGCATCAGTCGGCCGTCAGGCTGGAAGGAACAGGTCATTTTAGCCCGCAGACCGCGTTGCGGATCGTAGATTTTAGTGTCGTTCCAAACTTTTTTCTTGGCATCGTATTTCAGTCCGTCGAACAAGACGATGCGGTCGGCAGGTTGGGAGCGGAGGTTCTTGTCGGGATTTTTGTCGTCCAAGAGTTTCTTGCCGTTATCGTCTTTGTCGATTTCCATCCAATAAATCTGTCCTTTGAAACTGCCATCAGTGTTTTTGGTTATGCGCACTTTGAAATGGTCCTTGTTTTGAACGGCTTCGTATTCGCCGACGATGCTGTTGGCAACAGAGTTGTCACCTTTCGTTTGGGCAAACACTAGGGAGGAGAATAAAAGGCTAAAGAAGAAAATAAGTGTCTTTTTCATGTGTATTTGGTTTTTAACAGTGATTAATCAATGCTTTTGTCGATGGCAAATCTTACGATTTTTCGGGAAGTGTTCTTTTCGAACTCTGTGTCTCTAAGCTTTATGAACTTCACGGATTTATAGGCAGGCATTTTGTCGTTGATTTTCTTGATTTCGGAATGGAAGTATGCATCGGCATCATCGACTCCCATCCGATCAAGCACCTCCTGATTAGGATAGATTTCAGCGGTAATGACGGCCTTTTGATGGAATTTCGTGCTCTTGCCTTCATAAACGACTACTTCGTTTACACCAGGGACCTTTTCAATACAGGCTTCGATTTCCTCGGGATAGACGTTTTTGCCATTGGCCAGAATGATAAGGTTCTTAAGCCTTCCCGTGATGTATATCCAGCCTTCTTCATCGAGATGGCCGTAGTCGCCGGTATGGAAATAACCTTCGCTATCGAAGGCTGCGGCTGTGGCTTCATGGTCTTTGTAGTAACCCATCATCACATTGGGGCCTTTAACGCAAATTTCGCCATCGCCGTTTTCATCGGGATTGGCTATTTTGACGCGACAGCCGATGATGGGCGTCCCTACGCTGCCTTTTTTCTGGTATTTGTTGCGGTTGGCAGAGATGAGAGGGGCACATTCGGTGATACCGTAGCCGTTAAGCATGGTGACGCCGAGGGCGTCGAAAGTCCTGATGATATCCTCATCGAGGCGAGCTCCGCCACAGATGATGAGCTCGAGATTGCTGCCAAAGGCTTTCTTGACGGATGCGAAAAGCGTGTTTCTGGCGTCGATGCCGATTTTGCGCAAGGCGTTGCTGATGGCAATCAAAAACTTAAGTAGGCCCGCTTTATGGGTAGCTTTGGCGGTAGCCCAGATCTTTCGGTACATCACTTCGACGAAGGCTGGGACCAAGATGAGATGAGTGGGCTGCTGTTCGCGGATTTCATCTGCGACATAACGCAGTCCGCTGGAGATGAACACTTCGGAGCCTTGAGCCAGATGACCAACGTAGTTTACAGTGGTGCCAAAAGTGTGATGTGGGGGCAAAACGTGTAGGGTCTTGCGCGTGATGGCGAAGTTGTACATGCCGCAAGTCATGTCCTGTCCGATGTTGTTTTGCGAGAGCATGACGCCCTTCCCCTTGCCGGTGGTGCCGGAGGTATAGACTATGGAGGCGAGAAGGTTGGGGTCGATCTTGTAATCGTAATATGCGTTGTCACCTTCTGCGTAACGTTTTTTGCCTTTCTCGAGCAGTTCCGATAGAGAGACGCTTCCTTCTATGCTGTTTTTTTCACCAATGGCGTAGAAGGCTTTTATCTGAGGCAGTTTGGATTTGATTTGGGCGACCTTCTTTTCGGCACCCTTGCCAAAAAACAGGGCTTCACACTCGGTGGTGTTGATAATGCCGGCGATGTCTTCCTGAGTGAGGTCTTTGTCGACGGGTACAACTACAGCCCCTATGGCCATAATGGCAAAGAAAGCTATGCACCAGCCGTAGGAGTTTTCACCGACGAGCGCTATATGCTTTTCGCGAAAGCCATTGGCAATTAGGGCGGTGCCAAGATGACGGACATCGTCTCTCCATTCAGGAAAAGAGACACGGGTCACTTCCTTTTGATTTGGGTCTTTTTTGTAAGAGAGGGCGGTGCGGTTAGGGAAGTTTTTGGCGGCTTCCTCGACGAGCGACCGCATGTCGTCGATATAAGTGGTTTTATAGATGGGATAGTTTTTATTCTTGCTCATGTGTTTTTAGGTGTTATGAGGCTCTCAGGTTTAAGCTGAAGTAGTCGTTAGCACTTTTTGTCACAGTGTCCGCAATCAAGGCGTGGCCTTTTTCATTTGGATGGATGCCGTCGTCACATAGATAATCGGTGTAGTTGCCTTGGTTGAGGAAAGGCGTAGTGATGTCGATGATGGGAACTTGCAGTCGTCGGGCCATTTTGAACAACTGGACGTTATACATCTCGTGCCACTGATAGAGCCGCATGGTGCGACCTCCCAACCAGGAGAGAATGTTGTCGCGGTTTAATCCGGATGAAAGGAAATCGAAGAATTTGTCGGGATCAATAAGTGGCATCGAGAGAATTACAGGCTGGCAGTCCATGTTTCTCACCCTGTTGATGAGCGCTTCGTATTGCTGGATGAAGACGGAGGGCATTATTTTAGGATAATGTGCTTCCAGAGGAGCGTCCGACACTTCTTTCCAGTTGTGGTCACAGTCGTTACCGCCATATTCGAAGACGACATACTTGGCGTCCTCAATGCTTTTTTCATGTCGGTCTATATATTTCATTCCTTGTGAAGTCGTACTACCATAACAGGCGAAGTTCTGAATGGTAACGCCCAGCGTCTGTTCGCAACGGTTTACGAAACCATTGTCCGAAATGGTATATTTATGTTTTCCTGTCTCGTCTTTCTCTTTAGTAACGATGCCCTTCATGATGGAATCTCCAAAAGTGCAAATCATGTTTTTCATGTTCTTCATAGTTGCTTGACTTTTTCGCTGCAAAAATACTTTGGCCTTTTGCGGTAACAGCAAAAAAGTGATACAGCAATGTTGAATGTGACGAAAAATACCGTTTTTGGGACAAAAGTGACGTTTTTTGGGATAAAAATGTTATAAAAAGATGATTTTTTGTTTTTCGTCCCAATACAAATGGGACAAAAAAGAAAAAGCATCTTCGCTGATATCAGCGAAGATGCATAAAAGGGCTAAATGCTGTCTTATTTGTTGAAAAGATCACCTACGTTAGGTGCCGTTTCAGCACCTTCGGTAATGGCTTCGAAATAAGGCTTCTTCTCGAAGTTGCCAAAGTTGGCGATGACATTGTTCGGGAAACGGCGCAGATACGTGTTGTAAGTCTTGGCTGTTTCGTTGAAGTCTTTTCTCGCCTTCGAAATGGCGTTTTCGCAGGATTCCAGTTTCTGCTGGAGGTCAAGGTAGTTCTGATTGGCCTTAAGATCCGGGTAGCGCTCAATCGTAACGAGCAGGCGGGAAAGGGCTCCCGACACTTCGCTTTGCGCTTCGTTGAAAGCTTTCAGTTGTTCTTCAGTAAGATTGCTCGGATCGAGAGTGGTCTGTGTCGCCTTGGCTCTAGCTTCGATAACCTTTGTCAGGGTTTCTTGTTCGAAGTCGGCATAGTCTTTCACAGTAGCGACGAGGTTGGGAATGAGGTCGGCACGCACCTGATAAGCGTTTTCGACATTACCGACGGCGGTCTCAACCGCTTCCTGATGACCAACTAAATTGTTGTAAACGCCAACACCCCACATGACGAGTAGTGCGATAATGGCTAAAATGACGACGATGCCCTTCAGGCCTCTGCCTCTGCCCTTGTTTTGGGCGTTGTTAGTTTCTGCCATAATGTTATAGTTTTAAGTTTGTTGTTTGTTAATAATATGTGTATTTTGCTACTTTGATTAATCTTGAAGGGAAGGCTGCGTTGATTCTTTGCTTGAGTTCAACCATGACTGAGTCTAAAGGCTTCTGAGGTGCGTTTTTGTCGTCACTGGTTTCAATGAACGAACCCATCGGCATTTCTTTTGGTGTTGCGAAGGCCCATAAGACGGGGTTGCCTTTGCTATCGTAAACGGGAAAAGAGTAAGCGTTTTCTTTTTGGACGCTATCTCTTTCAAGGACAAAATGGATGGACGTGAGGGTGTATCCGTCTTCCGAATAGCTGCAGTCAAGCCAAAGTTCAGGCTCGTCTTCACTTTGAAAATGATAAGACGTAAGATTGCCCATGGCGTTGAAATCGGCCTCGGTGACCGTTTCTTTCTCAATGGTCTCGTGATGCCAGCGTCGGGCACTGCCGTCTTCAAAGAAGACCGTGCTGTCAATCAGATTCTGCACCCAGTCGCCTTCAGGCGTTTCGGTGACGAGTCGCTCGGATACGAGCCTGCCATCATTGTCATAACAGAATTCTGTTTTTTCTAAAATATAAGCCACATTGAGACCGTATTGCTGTTCGGTTTTGCGTCCTAAACTGTCATAAAGGGTAATCCAAACCATGCCAGGAAGGCCGAAGTCATCATAACCCGCATTTGTGGTTTCTTTGACGAGGTGTTTAGATTGGTCGTATTCGTAATTGTGCTTTTCGGCCAATCCGTCAGAATAATAGCGCTCCTCAATAAGATTGCCGACACTGTCGTAATCATACTGGGTGCTCATGCCCAAGCCGACTTTATCCGCATCGCAATAAACGGATTCCGCCAGGCGGCCAAGACTATCATATGTGTAGATTACATAATGGTCAATAAGACTGTCGTTGATACGATAAGCCAATTCGAGAGGAAGACCATCTTCGCGATAGAGACAATTTGGACCGTCAAGAATCTGATAGCAGCCGAAGCCTGCCAAATGAAAAAGCGTGTCAATTAACTGTCCGGTAGTATCGAATCGTACAGTGATGGAGTCTCCGCATGAACTGGTTAGTTCTACAATGTTGACCAGTCGTCCCTCGGAATCAAAATAATAGGTTTTTTTTGTGTTGTCGGCACCCAGCTCATAGACGGTCAGAGTTTTCACTTGACCTTGCAGCCCCGCGTCTTCCCAAGTCAAAGGGATCTCGTTTAGGAAAGCGCTTTTTGGCTGTCCACCTTGAGTTTTTGTCTTTTGGCAACTGATGCAAAACGACAGAAAAAAGACTGTCAACAAGTAAAACAATACCCTGTTGTTCATCATGCGGTTGTTTTCACGCTTCAAAAATAGTGTAAAAAATCATGTGATTACCCAATTGTTTCATTTTTTGATTTGCTCTCCTTGGTTTTTGAACGAGAGTTGGGAGTATTAATTACGCGTAATTGGATTTTTTTTCATATTTTTGCAATTTAGTGTTTTTTATATTTGAATATTTGCAAATGTCAGATAACCAATTAAATAACGACACAAATCCTATTGATGAACCAACGTTTAACCGAGGATGCAGGTCGATAAAGGAATATAATTCTGGCCAGAAGGTTCTTTGTCCTGGTGCATGTAAGTTGAATCAGTTTGACTGGATGAAGGATTATGAAGGTCAGACGCTTCCTGCTGACAAGCTTTGTTTGGCAGAGGTGCGTTTTAAAAACGATCGTAAGGATTATTATGTCTATCCTGAAGACTTGGACCTGGAAGAAGGGGAGATGGTAACTGTGGAAGCGGCTATCGGACACGATATCGGCATAGTCACTTTATTGGGCGAGATTGTTGAGCGTCAGATGAAGCGTAAACGCTATCGCACACCTATAGAAGAATTGAAAAAGATATATCGCCGTGCTAGGCCTAATGATGTGGATAAATGGCTCTCTGCCATCAAATTGGAAAAGGATACTTTATCGCGCACCCGCACCATCGCCAGCAATCTAGGTCTGGAAATGAAACTTAACGATGTCGAATATCAAGGTGACAAGACGAAGGCGATTTTTTATTACACAGCTGACGGTCGCGTCGATTTTCGTGAATTAATTAAAAAACTGGCCGAAGAGTTTCATGTCAGGGTGGAGATGCGTCAGATTGGCGTGCGACAGGAATCAGCCAAATTGGGCGGTCTGGGCTCTTGCGGCCGAGAATTATGCTGCGCATCATGGATGTGCAACTTTCAGTCGGTGACCACAGGTGTGGCACGAGTGCAACAGCTTTCTCCTAACCCTCAGAAACTGGCGGGTCAATGTGGGAAACTGAAGTGCTGCTTGAACTTTGAATATGAAGCTTATGTTGAGGCGTTGAAAGCTTTTTCTGACCCTAACATTGTCCTAAAGTTCAAGAATGGTGATGCTGTGCATCAGAAGAACGATGTCTTTAAAGGCATCATGTGGTATTCTTATGCTTCTGATCGTAGCAATATCATGGCTGTTCCTGTTGAAAAAGTAAAGGAAATCATTGCTTTGAATCATAAAGGGAAGCTCCCGGATAAACTGGAAGACTATGCGGTGACGATGGAGCAGCAAACCGACACGAATGAAGGCTTTGTCAGCGATGACGATCTAAAGAAAATGAGCGATTAAGCAACAGATAGTATCATTCGAAACAACCATGAAGATAAAAGCTTTTATAATTACGTTACTGTTGACGGCCGGCTTTACAGCTTGTCACAATGGCGAATTCAACGAGAGAAAGGTTATTCCTGAGGCTGAATGGAACCAGCAGGATCGAGTGGCTTTTGACGTAATGATATCCGACACGGTCAGTGCCTATCTTTTCGGGCTGGACCTCCGACATCTTGAGAACTACCGTTACAGCAATTTGTATGTTTTCCTTCACACCCGCATGCCTAATGGCAATAATACGCTCGATACAATCGAATGCATCCTAGCTACTCCAGAAGGCCGGTGGCTTGGGAAGGGCAGTGAGAGTATGCGCGATTTAAGGATTCCTCTCAATTCAAATTTGATATTTCCTTTGGCGGGTACCTATCATTTTGAAATTGAACAGGCTATGCGGGAACCCGTGCTGAAAGGCATTACCGACATTGGTCTATACATCGAAAAACAATAAGTCATGAACAAAAAAAATAGCAATACGACAGATAACGGATCAAGGGCTATCAAGCGATTGTGGACCGTCTTTGGTGCACTGATTGCATTCTTTGTGCTGTTTTTCTTATGCGTCGCCATAGGCGTTTTTGGCAAGATGCCGACCTTTGAAGAATTAGAAAATCCTCAGACCAATTTGGCTACCGAAATTATCTCTGCGGATGGAAAGATCCTGGGTTCATACTACGTTGAGAACCGCTCCAATGTACGTTATAGCGAACTGTCTCCTTATCTTCCACAGGCATTAGTGAGCATTGAGGATGAACGTTTTACAGAGCATTCCGGTATCGACAAGAAAGCCTTATTCCGTGTCGCCTATGGTGTGCTGTCCGGTTCAAAGAAAGGTGGTGGCAGTACTTTGACACAGCAGTTGGCCAAAAACCTTTTTCCCCGAGGCGATCTCAATAAAGCGCAACTTGTGATGCGTAAGTTCAAGGAGTGGATTACCGCCATTAAATTGGAACACAATTACTCGAAAGAGGAGATTATTGCCATGTACCTCAATACGGTGGCCTTCGGTCATAATGCTTTTGGTATTCGATCCGCAGCAGCGACTTTTTTTGACAAATCGCCAAAGAGCCTTACTGTTGAGGAATCGGCGTTGATGGCAGGCATTGTGAATGCCCCGACCCGCTTCAGCCCGGTCCGCAATCCCGAACGTTCTCTTGCCCGTCGTAATTTGGTCCTGCAGAAGATGACCGAAAATGGCTATTTGACACAGCAACAGTACGACTCTATCTCGGAGATACCTATCGATATGAGCCATTTCAAAGTGATGGACCACAATACGGGACAAGCGACTTATTTTCGTGAGTTCTTGAGAGGCGAGCTCAATGAATGGGCTAAATCCCATACCCGTGCCGATGGCCGTCCGTACAATATCTATAGTGATGGTTTAAAGATTTATACCACAATCGATTCGAGAATGCAGCGCTATGCCGAGGAAGCCGTCAAGGAATTCATGGGCAAAGAGTTGCAACCCATGTTTTATCGCCACTGGAAAGGTTACAAGAATGCTCCTTTTGATTTGAGCGATTTGGGTGAAATTGATCATCTTCTGGAGCTTTCTATGAAGCGCAGTGAGCGTTATCGTGTTTTGAAACTCTCTGGCATGAGTGAAGACTCAATTCGTTCGGAATTCGACAAGCCGGTGCCAATGACCTTATTCTCATGGGATGGATTGATAGACACCGTTATGTCACCGATGGATTCTATCCGTTACTACAAATGGTTTTTGCATGCCAGTCTTGTTTCTATCGAGTCGCATACAGGCTACGTAAAAGCATATGTGGGCGGTTTGGATTATCGGTTTTTCAAATACGATCATGTCACTCAAGCACGTCGTCAGGTTGGTTCGACTTTCAAACCTTTTCTTTATGCATTAGCTATGCAGGAAGGTGAATATACGCCGTGTACGAGAATCCCAAATATTCAATATAGCATCAAGTTGCCTGATGGCCGTTTCTGGGAGCCCCGCAATGGCGGAGGCGGTGGTGGAGAAATCACTTTGAAATCAGCTTTGGCACAGTCTAACAACTGGATTTCAGCTTATTTGATGAATCGTTTTGGTCCCGAAGCCGTCATCGGCATGGCACGTCGTATGGGAGTGGAATCACCTATTGATCCGGTACCCTCAATTTGTTTAGGCGTTTGTGATCTTAAACTGATTGAAATGGTGGGAGCAATGAGCACCTTTGCGAATCAGGGCGTATATATCAAACCGATGTTCATCACCAAGATTGAAGATAAGAATGGAAATGTCATTGAACGTTTCATGCCTGAGGAATCAGAGGCCATGAGCGAATTGACAGCTTACAAGATGGTTGAACTGATGAAAGGGGTGGTGCAAAGCGGTACAGGTATTCGTTTGCGTTCCTCTTATGGCTTCAATAATCCTGTTGCAGGTAAGACCGGTACGACCCAGAAAAACAGTGATGGCTATTTTATGGGCATCACTCCTGACCTGACTACAGGTGTTTGGGTCGGTGCTGAAGAACGTAGCGTACGTTTCAGGAGCACCCGACTTGGTCAAGGATCCCATACGGCATTACCAATCTGGGCATATTATATGCGCAAGGTCTATAACGATCCAAGTCTTCACATCAGTCAAGGCGATTTTCCAAAGCCAAACGTGCCTAATGCTGATTTGGACTTTAACTGTTGGGGCAATGATAGTAGTGACGACGAAGATGATTTCGACGTGGAATTCATCGATGAGTTTTGATTTTGAAAGGATTGGTTTTATTGACGAGGAGGAATTGAAGCGATGACATCCAATTTTGTTGATTATGTAAAGATTTTCTGCCGTTCTGGCAAGGGCGGTTCAGGTTCCTTGCATTTTCGCCGTGAGAAATATATTCCGAAAGGCGGTCCCGACGGAGGCGATGGTGGTCGTGGTGGAAATATCATACTGCGTGGCAATGCCCAGTTGTGGACTTTGTTGCATTTACGCTATACCAAGCATCTTCTGGCGGGCGATGGCGTACCAGGAGGTAAGAACCAGTTAACTGGAGCGGCTGGCAATGATGTCTATATTGATGTGCCTTTGGGTACGGTTGCTTATCGTGCCGATGACAGACAGTTTATGGGCGAGATTACCGAAAACGGCCAAACCGTCATCCTGTTGAAAGGTGGTCGTGGAGGAAAAGGTAACGCTTTCTTCAAGTCAGCCACCATGCAGGCGCCCAAGTTTGCCCAGCCAGGTGAACCTTGTCAGGAAGAGTGGATTGTACTTGAGCTCAAGTTGCTGGCTGACGTGGGGTTGGTGGGTTTTCCCAATGCAGGCAAATCGACATTGCTTTCCGTGGTCTCCGCCGCTAAGCCTGAGATAGCCGACTATCCGTTTACGACTTTGGTGCCGAATCTCGGCATCGTGGCATATCGCGGCCACCGCAGTTTTGTAATGGCTGATATCCCTGGTATCATCGAAGGCGCTGCAGAAGGAAAAGGACTGGGAATACGTTTTCTGCGCCATATTGAACGCAACTCAACCCTACTTTTCATGGTACCTGCCATAACCGAGGATGTCAGAAAAGAATACGACATCTTACTCAACGAACTAAAGCGGTATAATCCTGAGTTGCTGGATAAGGACCGTATTCTTGCCATCACCAAATGCGATCTGGTAGACGAAGACCGGGTCAAAGAGATTAAAAAACATCTGCCGAAAAAGGTGCCTCATGTATTCATTTCTTCTGTTGTCGGACAAGGAATTGACGAACTGAAAGACTTGATTTGGAGTACTTTGAATAAAGGTTTTGATGAAGCTGAAGATTGGTAACCCAAACGAATTTATATCATTATGGAAGCCATCACACATCTTGACACGGAACTTTTTCTGCTACTGAATGGATGGCGCGCTGATTGGCTTGATCCTGTCATGTCCGCCATTACCGAGATGTGGGTGTGGACACCTCTGTACCTTTTATTGATATATTGGGTAGTGAAGCAATATGGCAAACGCTGTTGGTGGGTTTTTCTTGCCGTAGCGGTTGCCGTCCTTTGTTCCGATCAGTTATCAGCACATGTCTTTAAACCTTTATTTCAACGTATGAGGCCATGTTATAACGAGGAATTGCAAGGTATCATTCATCTTCCTAATGGAATGGCGGGTGGCAAATATGGTTTTGTGTCGTCCCATGCTGCCAACACTTTTGCAGTAGCGGCTTTTTTAACTGCTGCATTGTGGAAAAACCGTCGTTGGATAGGATGGGTGCTTTATCTATGGGCTTTTATCTCCAGTTACAGTCGTATCTATATCGGATATCATTATCCTGCTGACATCCTTGCTGGAGCCATATTAGGCATTTTGGTGGGACTGATTATCTGGAAATTATTCCAGTTGTTTGCTAAGAGACGTGGTGTATCGGTTTAGAACAGTGTGTTTCCGGCAGTTTGCAGTTTGCCAAAACTAATGGTAATGGGATCGCCTTGCTCGATGCCCAACAGAGGTGCGATAGGCGCATGATTGAAGGCGATTTCCAAAAAGCCATGTGTGCCGAAAAGGGCCACAAGTTCAACATCAAAGACGTCGAGATAGCTTTCTGAAATCTTATCAATGGTGTAAAGACCGCTTTTGAGTTTGATGGTAAAGTCACGCCCTTTGCGTACTTCTTCAAATAAAGGTTTCGAGATGTTAGTAATCAAATTGCTATATCCGTCAATGTACATGACGATGCCTTCAATTCCATCTGCTTTTGGCACAGGCTTTGCCGTGGTGGAAAGATCTAGTTTCTCGCGCTTAGCACCAATGTTGGAAAGAGGCTCTCCTTGGGCGATCATGGCAGCAATCTTGGCAAAACGGTCACGGGCGGCGAAAGTGAAGAAGTCCGTGTCTTGCAGGACATCGATGTAAACAGCCTCCTCAAAGCCTATTTCTGGGTTAAGGATGTGACCGAAGATACCATTGTCGGCCGAAATGAAATAGTGACCTTCCGCTTTGACCACGACGTGAGGCCGCTCTTTTGATTCTATGGATTCCAAGGCGATGATGTGTATGGTGCCTTTGGGAAAACAACGGAAACTGTTGGATAAGGCGAAACCGGCCTGAGCCGTGTCGAATGGCTTGATGGAGTGTGTTATGTCAACAATGTTGGCGTCGGGCAGATAAGATAAGAGAGTGCCTTTGACAGCTGCTGCATAATATCCGGAAGTGCCCCAGTCGCTGGTTAAAGTGATGATGGCCATGATGTCAAAGCGAATAATATGCAAAAGTATGATAAATAATTCGACTAAAGGTCGGCTTGTCGACAAAAAAATAGAATGATGACAAAATAACGAAGCAAGGCATAAAATCTTTGAATATCTTTGCAACAAATTTTTCCACTCATGGCAGAACAGATATTACAGATAGAGAATGTGGATCCAAAAGAGCTTTACGGGCCGAATGACAAATACTTGAACAAGGTGAAGACCCTGTTTCCAAAGCTAAAGATCATTGCTCGTGGCGATTATATGAAAGTGATGGGCGAGGATGAAGAGATAGATTACTTCATCAGTAGATACGGCATGCTCGTTCAGCAACTGGAACATAAGGGAAAGATTTCGGAACAAGATGTGGAAAAGGTGATGATGGCTACGAGCGAACCCGAATTGCAACGTCAGCTTTTTGATAGTGATGTGCTCGTTTTTGGCCGTGGAGGACAACCCATTAAGGCGTTGACGGCGAACCAGAAACGTATGGTGCAGGCGTCAGAGAAAAAGGATCTGGTGTTTGCCATCGGTCCTGCTGGAACGGGTAAGACCTATACCGCTGTGGCTTTGGCCGTTCGTGCCATGAAAGCCCGAATGGTCCGTCGCATCATCTTGACTCGTCCCGCAGTGGAAGCGGATGAGCATCTTGGTTTTCTTCCAGGCGATTTGAAAGACAAGCTGGATCCTTATCTTCAGCCCCTATATGACGCCTTACGCGACATGATTCCTGCGGCCAAACTGGAAAGTTGCCTTGAAGATCATACCATAGAAATTGCACCATTGGCTTTTATGCGTGGCCGTACGCTCGATCATGCTTTCGTCATCCTTGATGAAGCGCAGAATGCTACTCGCAGTCAACTGAAGATGTTCCTTACCCGTATGGGTCGTTCTGCAAAGTTCATCGTCACCGGTGACGTAACACAGATAGACCTTCCGCCCAAGACGCCCTCAGGGCTGCTCCAGGCGATGGAAGTGCTGGAAGATGTGCCCGGCATAGAGTTCATCTATCTTGATGACAAAGATGTGGTCCGTCACAAACTGGTGACCGATATCGTGAACGCTTACAAAAAACATCAAGTGGAAGAAACGAACAATGAATCGGCACAGCTTGATGCTGATGATAGTAAAGATATAAAAGACAGTATATAAAAACACAACGCAGCAAATGAACGCTTTAACAAGAACAGATTTTCAATTCCCTGGACAGACCAAGGTGTATCACGGCAAGGTCCGCGATTGTTATTTCATCAACGACGAATACATGGTGATGGTCGCCACCGACCGCATCTCGGCTTTCGACGTCATCCTGCCCAAGGGCATCCCCTATAAGGGACAGGTGCTCAACCAGATTGCCGCCATGTTCCTCGACGCCACCGCCGACATCGTCCCCAACTGGAAGCTCGCCACCCCCGACCCGATGGTCACCGTGGGTCGCCTCTGCAAGCCCTTCCCCATCGAGATGATTATCCGTGGCTACCTCACAGGCAGTTCGTGGCGCACCTACAAGAGTGGCCAACACACCATCTGTGGCGTGCAAATCCCCGAAGGCATGAAGGAACACCAACGCTTTGCCGAGCCCATCATCACCCCAACCACCAAGGCAGAAGAAGGTCACGATGAAGACATCTCACGCGAAGAAATCATCGGCCGTGGACTCATCAGCGAGAACGATTATGTGCAGATTGAGGACATCACCCGCAAGCT
>CAMJQC010000005.1 GCA_946407975.1 uncultured Bacteroidales bacterium | reverse complement strand
CCATGGCTATCAAGTTCCAATATAACAAGACTTCGCTGAATGAGCTGAACAAGCAACTGAAGACTCGTGTGCGCGCCCTTCCCACGCTGAAGAGCAAGGAGTCGGCCTTGCGCGTCGAGGTGAAGAAAGCCAAGGAGCATTCAGAGCGTCTTGTCGCACAGTTAGAGGACACACTCAAATCATACGAGTACATGTCCCGGCTTTGGAATGAATTTGAGCCAGGATTGATCACCGTGACCGATGTGAAGCTGAAGACCGTTAAGATTGCCGGCGTGCCGACGCCAGGTCTGGAGGAGGTGCTCTTCGATGTGAAGGATATCAACCTCTTCACCAAGCCGATGTGGTATGCCGACGGCGTGCAGATACTCAAGAACCTCGCCCAGCTGGGCATCGAGTCGGAAATCTATACCGAAGTGGCTCGTATCCTCGACTACCAGAGGAAAAAGACGACCCAGAAGGTGAATCTTTACGAAAAGGTGCAAATCCCTGGCTATAACGAAGCTATACGTAAGATCAAACGATATATGGAAGACGAGGAGAACCTTTCCAAGGCTTCGCAGAAGATCGTTAAAAACAAACATATTGCTGAAGAAGAGGAGGAAGAACATGGTAACTGAAATGACGAAATACGGTTTCATTCTTCTGAGCGGCGATGCTGAAGTCTTCCTAAAGAAGTTACAAAGCGTGGGCATGGTTGACATCACGCGTTCCACTAAGCCTATCGATGAGCCTTCTGAGAAGCTGTCGTATCGTGCCAACATTCTCCGCAAGGCATTGTCGGCCCTCAAGACGGTGACACCTTCGGAGAAAGCTGGCGAAAAAATCACCGATGTGGCGGCCGAGGTGCTTTCTGCCGTCTCGCAAAAGGAGGCTTTGCAAGCCAGGTTGCCGCAGTTGCAAAAAGACCTTGAAGAGCGCAAACCTTGGGGCCATTTCAGCAAGGAAAGCTTTGCTACCCTTGCTGAACGTGGACTGAAGCTGCACTTCTACAAAGCCAAGACTTCAGCTATGCAGCCCGAATGGAAGGAACAATACGCCCTTAGCGAGATTTCTTCTTTTGACGGCTATACCTATTTTGTAATCGTCAATGACAGCGATGATTACGAGTTTCCATTGAAAGAGCTGCCTGCTCCCGACTGTGATTTTGTCGCTGTGGAGGAAGAAATCAATAAGGTGAAAGCCGACGTTGAGAAACTGGATCATCGTCTTGCGGAACTGAAATGCCACGAAGCGATGGTGCAGAAAGAGTTGGACAAGACCCTTTCGAGACTTGACTTGCATCTGGCTGATGCTGCCGGTACCAAGGCTGCTGAGAATTATCTCACCGTCTTCGAAGGTTTTGCCCCAAAAGAGAACGAAAAGGCCCTTAAGGAAATGCTCGACAACGAGAGCGTCCTTTATCTCGCTGATAAGGCCAAAGTGGATGACAATCCACCTATCAAGTTGAAGAACAACAAGTTCGTATCGATGTTTGAGGTGTTGACCGATATGTATGGTCGCCCGAAATACGATGAGTTCGACCCGACTTTATGGATCTCTATTTTCTTCATGCTGTTCTTTGCCTTCTGCATGGGCGATATGGGCTATGGCTTGCTGCTGATTGTTGTGGGCCTTGCCCTCAAGAAGATGTTGGGCAAACTGTCGCCTTTGGTGGTTACATTAGGTGTCGCTACTACAGTGATTGGATTTCTGTTCCACACCTTTTTCTCGATGGACTTGCTCACGTGGAAAGTCATTCCTGATGCAGTGAAGAAGATCATGCTGCCTTCGCAAATTGCAGGCTTCGACGGCACAATGGTGCTTGCCATCATCGTAGGCATCGTCCACATTTGTCTTGCGATGATTGTCAAGACATACCAGTCGACCAAGACGAAAGGCTTCGCCAATTCGCTTGGCACGTGGGGGTGGACTTTGCTCATCGTGGGTGGCGTCATCGTGGGTGGCTTGGCTTTGATGAAAGTCATCGATTCCAACGTCACCAAATGGGTTGTCATCGTGTTGGGTGTGTTATCGGCTTTGGGCATCTTCTTCCTTAACAATTTGCATCGTAATCCTTTGCTCAACGTCGGTTCGGGTTTGTGGGACACCTACAATACTGCCACAGGTTTGTTGGGCGATGTCTTGAGTTATCTGCGTCTGTATGCCTTGGGTTTGGCAGGCGCCAAACTCGGCGAGGCTTTCAATGCCATTGGCGTTCAGGCTTTGGGCGACGGTGGCTTTGGCTGGATACCTTTCATCCTGATTGTCATCGTAGGTCACACGCTCAATTTGGCTATGTGCGTTCTTGGCGCTTTTGTGCACCCCTTACGTCTTAATTTCCTTGAGTTCTTCAAGAATTCCGGTTATGAAGGCTCAGGGCGAAGCTATAATCCTCTTACAGAAAACACAAATAAATAAAAATCAACAATTTAAAATATCACAACTATGTTAACAACAATTTTAGGTTATCTCGGCTTGGGTCTGGTTCTGGCCCTTGCAGGCATTGGAAGTTCAATCGGCACTTCGGCTGCCGGTAATGCTGCCGAAGGCGGTCTGAAAAAAAGGCCAGAAGCATCGGGTAATTTCATGGTGCTTTCGGCTTTGCCCGCAACACAAGGTATTTACGGTTTTGTGGCTTTCTTCATGCTGCTGAGCAAAATGAAAGCTGATCCAACACAAGGCTTGGTTATCTTTGGCGTTGGCCTCTGTGTGGGCTTGGTCTGCATGATTTCTGCCATACGTCAGGGTCAGGTCTGCGCAAATGGTATCGTGGGCATCAGCCAAGGTCATAACGTGTTCACCAACACGCTGATTTATGCCGCTCTTCCTGAGTTCTATGCGATCTTGGGCCTTGTCGGCGCACTGATGGTGTAATTCTTCAGAAGGATTTACCGAGTAAAAGAACAAAGGCGACTCTGTTACGGAGTCGCCTTTGTCATTATAGTGGTGCTTGAGATCTTGACTTGGTTTATTTCTTATCCTTCCATTGGAATAGCTTCATCCCGACTGTCCATTCGATATAGTCGATACGGCTGCCATGGACCTTCATCCCAACTCCGGCAAACAGACGATCGTCTTGTCCGAAATGATAGCGGAAGGCCAGCCTTTCGTAAAAAGGCAGATAATGCCTTGGGACATACTGCGTTGGCTGAATCAGATAATAGGCGATATCAAGATGGCCGATGAAATGTCCGTAAACAAGTTCGAACGAAACGTAAGGAGCCAGGCTCCAGGCGTAGATTCCTTTGTAGCGGTCCAACTCTCCATGGCTTTCATACATCACTTTGTTTTCGCCGGTATAAAGCAAATCCAGTCCGCCTCCGTAACTGAAACAAGGATGAAACCGTCGGGCATAACCTAACTGGAAGGTGTTACCGAGACAATAACGACCTGGGATAGTGTTGGATTCTCTGAAGCCAGGTGATTCTGAAATATAGATGGTGTTGGATTTCTGGAAGGCATTGGTAAGGCTGTCGTGCAGTTCGGGCGCTCGTGAGTCAAGGAAGACCCTGATTCCTGCCTGACCACCAATGACGTTGACGCCTTTATTAGGTATTCTGATGGCACCGTTAGACGCATGTGAGAAGGATGCCCTTGCAAACAAGTCGATTTTGTCATGAAGTCGGAAGACAGGCCCAAAATCAAGGTTCAAATGTACCGTGAGAGGCGAGCTGATCAGCCGGTTGTCGCCAAGCGGCCAATAGGCCAAGCCGATGCCCCAGGTGTAGTCGAACTGAAATCTTGGCTTTTTGATGATATGGCCATTGCAATAGCCAAATAGGGCAAGGCTGCCGCCTAAAGTGATATTGGACTGGCTTTCCGCATCATAGTAATCGCGCATAGTATTGTGCTCATAGCGAAAACCGATGCCGACAAGAGGATAGTTAAAGAATCGTTCCCAAGGTTGTTTTCCTGTCGTTTGCCATCCCAGTCGCAGGTCGGCGCAGTAAACGGGATATGCCTTATAAGGCTTGAAGGGTATGTGATAGGCGTACCGAAACGCTGGTTCCACGTACCAATGCCTTTTTTCTGTGGTCTGCCCGAAGGAGATGACGCTGAAGAGAATCAGGATGAATGTGGGCAGCCAGTGTTTCATTTTGAAAATGGATCGTTTTGCTTTACAAATTAAACAAATTTACGCCAAAGGTGAACTCAGCATAATCGATGACGACCTCGTGGACTTTCATGAACGAACCGACAAACATGTTGCGGTCTTCGCCAAGGTAGTATTTGAATCCCAACCTGCCATAGAAAGTGCGGTAGCAGGGTGGGAGATAGGTGTCCTCGAAATCGCTTTCGCTGGATTCAGCAAGTCCCCAGGTTTTCTTTTGGTCGGTACCGTAATAGATGCCGTGCCAAAGGTAATATGCGCCGCCGAGACAGAAGGCAAAGCGGTTGTAGTTGATTTCGAACATGGCCGATGGAGCCAGGTGGAAGCCACGGGCAAAGCTATATTCCATCAACGGGATGGGGTTTTCTCCAGTGAAATACTCGTGGCCGTCGTCATACATCTGATGGGCTTTTTCATACATGCGTTTGGTCTCGCCTGTCCAACCGAAATCCAAAGCAAGGTCATAGCTGAACTTGGGATGGAATTGTCGATGAATGCCGAGCTGGATGACATCGGCAAAGTAATAGGGACGCTCCACCGGAAGGTCGGAAAGCATGGTCCCGTCAGGGGCCTGGTAGCTTCGCATCCATTCGTTGGTTTGGAGCAGTCCGACGCTGTTGGAGACAAAGAGCGAGGTCGTTTTCTTGAAGGCAGGACGCGGTCTTTCTTTGGGCTGAATCATGGGACGACCGTTAGGATGATACCTCAGGCCGACCAACCAGCTGAACACGTTGATGCCGCAGTTGGGCAGGCGCAAGGCCGCATTCGAAGAATGGGAGAACTGATAACGTACCAGCAGGTCACAGTTATCCTCGATCATGAAGGTGGGGCCGGCGTCGATGGCGAGGTGCACGTTGGCGACAGAGCCGATAAATTCATCGCCGTGCTTCGTCCAGAACGACAGGCCGCCCATGAGGTCGTAGTCGAACGACCAATGCTTTCCCTGATAGAAATGTCCGTTGATGAAAGCACCTGCAGAGATGCAGTCGCCGAGCGGACGCCATGTCGTCCGTTCATGACCGTTCTTGTCGCGGTCCACATATTTGATGCTGTCGACATGGTTTTTCTCCAGGCGAAGAAAGGCGCCATATGAGGGGAAGTTGAAGTCTTTTTCCCATTGGGCGCGGCCGTCGGTCTGACGTGAGACGCGCAAATCTAGACCGTATTGAGGCAACACCTTCATATAAGCATGACGTTCTTCGAAGGGGAAATACCTGCCGAGTCGAGCGTCAGCTTCCCAGATGTTGCGCGGGTCGTTCCAAAGTGAGCTGGTGTTTTGTGCTTGAATAAAAAGGGGAGCCAAGAAGGCTAAAAACAATACAATCTTTTTCAAAACAAAAGAACTTTAAAACAGGACTTAATAAAACTGAAAAAATCATTTTTTGCTCCAAGTAGTGCCATCCTTGCCATCTTTCAATACGATGTCAAGCTTGGCCAACTCGTCGCGGATGAGGTCGCTGGTGGCCCAGTCTTTCTTAACGCGGGCTTCTTTGCGGATGTCGATGATGGTTTGCATCAGACCTTCTACGAGCTGTCCGTTGCCTTCAGCGGCGTCGCTGTCAACGAGACCGAGGATGTCGAATACGAAGTCGTTTAAAGTTTTATTAAGTAGTTGTAGTTCTTTAGGATTAATCTTCATCTTGCCGTCTTTGACGGAGTTGACGATGCGCACCGCTTCAAAGAGGTTAGCGATGACGATAGGACTGTTGAAGTCGTCGTTCATGGCGTCGTAGCAGTCGTCTATGATCTTCTGGATGCCGAGGTTCTCGGCGCCTTCTTCGGCTTTCAATGTTTTGGCCGATTTCACACCTTCCATCAGGCGGGCATAACCTTTTTCGGCGGCTTGCAGGGCTTCGTTGCTGAAGTCGAGTGTGCTGCGGTAGTGGGCTTGCAGGACGAAGAAGCGGATGGTCATCGGGGAATAGGCCTTTTCAAGCAACGGGTGGTTGCCGGCGAAGAAGTCCTCAAGTGACATGGCATTGCCGAGTGATTTACCCATCTTCTGTCCGTTGATGGTAATCATATTGTTGTGCATCCAGTAGTTGACGGGTTGCTTGCCGTTGGCTGCCACGGATTGGGCGATCTCCGACTCGTGGTGGGGGAACATCAGGTCCATGCCGCCACCGTGGATGTCGAAGGTTTCGCCAAGGTATTTGCAACCCATTGCAGAGCACTCTGCGTGCCAGCCAGGGAAGCCGTCGCTCCAAGGCGAAGGCCAGCGCATGATGTGCTTGGGTTCGGCTTTCTTCCATAAGGCGAAGTCGACGGGGTTGTGCTTCTCTTCCTGCCCGCTCAACTCGCGGGTGGTGTTGAGCATCTCCTCAAAGTTGCGGCCCGAAAGGATGCCGTAAGGGTGCTCCTTGTTGTATTTCTCGATGTCGAAATAAACGGAACCGTTCTCTACATAAGCATAACCGGCATCAAGAATCTTCTGGATCATCGCAATCTGTTCGATGATATGACCCGAAGCGTGAGGCTCGATGGAGGGGCGCAACACGTTGAGTTTGTCCATGCTCTGATGGTAGCGGTTGGTGTAATACTGTGCCACCTCCATAGGCTCCAGGTTCTCGAGACGGGCTTTCTTGGCAATCTTGTCTTCGCCTTCGTCAGCATCATGCTCCAGGTGACCGACGTCGGTGATGTTGCGCACGTAACGTACTTTATAGCCGAGGTGCGTCAGGTATCTGAAGACCAAGTCGAAGGTGATGGCTGGACGGGCATGGCCGAGGTGAGCGTCACCGTAGACGGTGGGACCACAGACGTACATGCCGACATGCGGAGCGTTGATGGGTTTGAAAGGCTGCTTGCAACGAGCAAGCGTATTGTAAATATATAAGGTGCCGTTCATTTTTCTTTGTTTATGAGGCTGCAAAGATACAAAAAATAGCGCTAAAGACACATTGTTGCTTCGAAAAGGTAAAACGCGATATTATTGATAGAAATTGATAGAAAAAGATACGAAACGACAAGTATTTTCGTATATTTGCTTGTTCAATGCTCATTCAAATGAAAAAGACGCTCGTATATTTGCTTCTTACTTTTGCTTGTTGCAACATCATGTTTTCGCAACAACACGACGTCCTGACATTGAAGGAAACCCTTGTTGCTTCTGAATTTGAAAAGGATGGTTGGGTAGGGAATACCAACCTTTCGATGTTTGCCCGCCTTCAGGATGCCGAAGCTATCATCGCGCCTCGGCAAATCAATCCTGAAGTGAATGGTCTGGTGACTTCGCTGAAGTTTTATCATCATCCTTATCAGGAGTACAATTCAAACTCCTACACCATAAAAGTTTATGAAAACATAGATTTGCAGTTGGATGACGCTGGCCAAATGCTTTACGATTATACTTCCTGCGGCGACTTGGTTTACAGTCAAGACTACACCGCTTCAGGCGATGGATGGCAGATTGTTGAGTTCACTACTCCCTATGTCATTCCTGATGGTGAGTTTTGGATTGGTGTGCAGATGCATGGCATGGGTACGTTGTCTTTTGGTGATGCGGACAACGCTGTTGAAGGGCAGTATTACTTTTCTGACATGCTGAATTACACTTGGTATTGGTCTCTCTCGTATTTCTTTGACAGTTCATTGTGGCAGAATGTGCTTTATTCGTTGGGCATGGCTATCTATGTGGAAGACTATGCGGCGGCAGATGAAGCGCTTGGAACTGAGGTCGCCGTTTTCCCTAATCCTGCCAAGGACCAATTTCAAGTGAAGGCAGAAGCCCTTCAGCGAATCACGGTCGTTGATCTGTCGGGACGGATTGTCCGGAAAGAAAAGGTCTCCGGGGACTTTGCCGTGATCAATGTTAACGACTTGCGACCGGGGATGTATTTCGTCAATGTTGTCACTGCCAATGGTTCCAGGGTCAAAAGACTTGAGGTGGTGAGGTAAAAGGATTTTCTGCTTACTTTTTGGATCCTTTCGGATAGATCTGTTAAAAGATTTCTCTGACAAAGGCTGCTTTATAAACGCCCTTCCGTTTCCTTAAAGCATCCGATGAAAAAATAGAGAAAACCGAAACATTTTTCCAATGCTTTTCTTAATTTTGCGCCCAAAGAAATTCAACTTAAAAATATACTGCAATGTACACAAACTTTCAAGAGTATTTAAAGAAGGAATTGGCTCAGATCGATGCCGATGGTCTTTATAAACGCGAACGTATCATAGAAAGCGCCCAGGGAGCTGAAATCATGGTTGGCGGCAAGGTCTGCCTGAACTTCTGCGCTAACAATTATCTCGGTTTGGCTGACAATCCGGAACTGATTCAGGCTGCCAAGGAAGGCATGGATGCCCGTGGCTTTGGCATGGCTTCTGTCCGTTTCATCTGCGGTTGCCAGGATTTGCATAAGAAATTGGAAGCTAAGATTGCTGAGTTCTTCGGTACTGAGGATACCATCCTCTACGCCGCTTGCTTCGATGCTAACGGCGGTGTGTTCGAACCTCTGCTTGGTCAGGACGATGCCATCATCTCCGATGCTTTGAACCATGCTTCCATCATCGACGGCGTGCGTCTTTGCAAGGCACAGCGCTTCCGCTATGCCAATGCAGATATGGCCGACCTCGAAAAGCAGCTGCAAGATGCTCAGAAGTGTCGTTTCCGCCTCATCGTCACCGATGGCGTGTTCTCCATGGATGGCAACGTCTGCCCGCTTGACAAGATCTATGAACTGGCTCAGAAATACAATGCCATGGTTATGGTCGACGAGAGCCACTCCGCTGGCGTGGTCGGCAAGACTGGCCGTGGCGTTACCGAGCACTACAACCTCCGTGGCAAGATCGAGATCCTGACGGGTACCCTCGGCAAGGCCTTTGGCGGTGCCATGGGTGGCTTCACCACAGGTCGCAAGGAGATCATCGACATGCTGCGTCAGCGTTCACGTCCGTATCTGTTCTCCAACTCGATGGCTCCAGGCCTCGTGGCCGCTGGCATCCGTATGTTCGAGATGATGAGCGAGACCAACGAACTGCAAGATCGTCTGCATGAGAATACCAGTTACTTCATCAAGAAGATGACGGAAGCAGGCTTTGACTGCAAACCTTCACAGTCCGCTATCTGCGCCGTGATGCTCTACGATGCTCCGCTGTCGCAGAAATTCGCTGCCAAGTTGCAGGAAGAAGGCATCTTCGTCACCGGTTTCTATTATCCTGTCGTCCCGAAAGGTCAGGCCCGTATCCGTGTCCAGGTCAGCGCCGCCCATAAGCGTGAACACCTCGACAAGTGCATCGCTGCCTTCGTGAAGATCGGTAAGGAACTGGGAATTTTGAAATAAAAGAGTTTAGTCGGCCCTTCGACAAGCTCAGGGACTTTCGCTTTTATGCAATTAAGGGTGCCTGAGCCTGTCGAAGGCCCGATTCAATAGAGAAATAGCAAAAATGAAAAAGATATTGATAATCGGTTCCGGCGGTCAGATCGGAACTGAACTCGTGAAAAAACTCCGTCGCACCTATGGCAATGAGAACGTCGTGGCCAGCGACCTTCGTCTGCTGACGGGTGAGATCGCTGAAAACGGACCTTTCGAGAGAATCGACTCCACGCAGATCATGCAGATCGTGGATGTGGTAAAGAAATATAACATCGACACCATCTATAACCTCGCCGCTATCCTTTCGGCCACGGCCGAGAAGAACCCCATGCTGGGCTGGAATGTCGGCATAGGCAGCCTGGTGAATTGCCTTGAAACGGCCCGCGTGTTCAATTGCGCCGTCTTTACGCCTTCATCCATCGGCGCTTTCGGTGCCTCCACCCCTCACGACAATACGCCTCAGGACACTATCCAGCGTCCAAACACCATCTATGGTGTGACCAAGGTGACCGGTGAGCTGCTGAGCGACTACTACTTTACTCGCTTTGGCGTGGATACCCGTAGCGTCCGTTTCCCTGGCTTGATTTCCAACCTGACGTTGCCTGGTGGCGGCACCACCGACTACGCTGTGGAGATTTACTACGCCGCAGTAAAAGGTGAGAAGTTCTTCTGCCCCATCAGCAAAGGCACCTATATGGACATGATGTACATGCCTGACGCTCTCGACGCTATGGTCGACATCATGGAGGCCGACCCGACCAAACTCGTCCACCGCAACTCGTTCAACGTGACGGCCATGAGTTTTGACCCAGAGATCATCTACAACGCCATCAAGAAGTACTACCCGAACTTCGAGATGGAATACAAGTTTGACCCAATCCGTCAGGCTATCGCTGACAGCTGGCCGAACAAGATGGACGACAGCTGCGCCCGCAAGGAGTGGGGCTGGAACCCGAAGTACGACCTCGACAAGATGACGGTCGATATGATCGAAACGCTGAAGAAGAAACTGCTGTAATAAGCAGTGTTTCTATAACCATTGAGGGGAAGGCAAGTCGGCTTCCCCTCTTTTTTGTATCATTTTATAATTTTGTTATCGTTGTCCTATTCAACAAAAAAACAGAACTGTTCCCTGTTGCATTTGTCTAACGACATGGACACGCTGCATGAGAAAAAGATTTCGGGCAAGTTGAAATGCCTCTATAAAGACAAGCGTAATGGGATGGTGATTTACGGAAACGACAGGGCATATCTGGTCAATCCGTCAATCGTTTTTTTTATAAATCATTAATTATTAACGTTTTAAACCAATTATTAAAGAAATGAATGGTTTGAACCGCTTTATTTTGTAATTTTGCGCCCTTAAAAAGGTGATTGTTTTTATTTAAAGTACTGAGTAATAAAATTATATAAGATGAAAAACGGAAAACTGAAGCAAGAGATTCTGTCGTATGCATGTTTGATGCTGGGCTCTCTGCTGTTTGCAGTGGGCGATGTGATGTTTGTGAACCCTTACCACTTGGCTCCTGGAGGCGTCTATGGTCTGGCCAACGTGTTCAATGCGTTGTGGGGTTGGAAGATTTCCGTGGCAGGTATTTGCATGGACATCCCGTTGATGATTATCGGCACCATCATCTTAGGGCCTAAGTTCGGTGTCAAGACGGTGATATCAGTCATTTTGATACCAGTCTTCACTTTTATCCTTGAGAGCACTTGGGGGTATGCTCCTGTCATCCATGGCGGTGAAGTCGCTGCTGGCACTCAGTCTGCACTTTATTATATAGCCAAAGACGGAACACAGAGCTGGTTCATGCCTGACATGTTCTTGAACACTGTGGTGTCGGGTCTCATCTATGGCGCCGCCATTGGCATCATCTTCCGCGCTGGCGCTACATCGGGCGGTTCCGACATCATCTCCATGATTATTCATAAATACACAAAGATCAGTCTCGGCACCCTCGTGCTGATTGTCGACAGTATCATCTCTCTCACCACCCTGCTCGCTTTCGACGACCTCCGTCTGCCTATTTACTCCATCCTGCTCATCTTCATCGAGAGCAAGGTCATCGACCTGATTGTGGAAGGCGTGAAAAGCTATAAGACGGCCTTTATCGTCACTGACAAGATTGACGAGGTGCGTGAGTTCATCTTGAAAGACCTCGACCGCAGTGGTACCTGCTTTGCCGGACAAGGCCTTTATCAGGGTGCTGAGCGCAAGATGATTTATGTTACCTTGAACCGCTCCGACTTGGTGAAACTGAAGTCAAACCTTCGTTTTCTCGACCCGAATGCTTTCGTCAATGTGATTGAGAGCTCCGAGATCATGGGTAACGGCTTCAAGGCGTTGCCGACGGAATAAACGGTTTGTTAAATCTACAGATAAAGTGAGTTTCTTATTAGAGGCTCACTTTTTTCTTTGTCATCACACCCAAATGAAATAATCTTATATCAAATCTTTTTATTTCAAACTATTCTATTTCTAATAAAATGATTCTATTTGTGGCGCGATTTAAATGATTTGCGCTATGGGACAACCGTTTATGTATGCAAAAATGGCTATAGCAGTTGAAGCAACCTTAATCTTTCTGTTTCAGTAATTTCTCAATCACTACAGGGAAGTTGGCCTGTTCCAGTCGGTGGATTTTGGCCGCCAGACTGTCGGGGGTCTCGTCCTTGTCTAAGGCGACTTGGGTCTGGAAGATGATCTCACCGCTGTCGTATACCTCGTTCACATAGTGGATGGTAATGCCGGAATAGGCTTCTTTTGCTGCGACTACCGCTTCGTGAACATGTTCCCCGTAGAAGCCTTTGCCTCCGTATTTGGGTAGCAGGGCAGGGTGGATGTTGATGATTTTCTTTGGAAAGGCCTTGATAAGCGTCTCAGGGATTTTCCAAAGGAATCCGGCCAAAACGATCAGGTCTAGGTCAAGGCGTTGCATCTCTTGGGTGAAAGCTTCGCTTTTGAATTCTTCACGGGTAATCATCCGTAGCGGGATGCCCAGGTTCTTGGCACGCTCTATCGAATAGGCCTTGGGGTTGTTGCAGACCACGTTGACGATTTTAACCTCAGGGTCGTTGGCAAAGTATTCCGCTATGCGTTGGAGGTTGGTGCCGTTGCCCGACACGAAGATGGATATTTTTTTCATAGTGCTTCTCGTTTGGCGTTCAGTCGCGCTGTATGATGATTTTAACTTTTTCCTTCCTGTTAAGATCGAACCAGACCAGGTATTCGTCGTCCACTTTGCGGAACCGTATGGGTTTCCCGTCGATATAGACTGGATTCTTGCAAAGCAGTGTCAGGCCTTCTATTTTGTTTCCGTTGTTCTTAAGCATGATGTTGCCATCGTCAAGAATAACGTACGCTACGTCAAGGAGGCCTTCGTAGAAACTGAGATAGTCCTGTATGGTGGTGGGCAATATCTTTTTCTCATTACGCAGACTGTCGAGTTGCTGCAAGGCGTAGTTGAACCCAGGCATGGCCACCGCCAGACTGTCTTCGTCGTATTTCCAGAATGCCCTGTAAGGGTTGGCCCAGGCAGGGTAGGTGTGCGTGATGAAAACGTTGTGGTTGTCGATCAGGCGCTGGAGTCTGGCGGGCGAAAAGTAGAAATACCACTCGCGGTCCTCGTTCACCTCGAGGGTTGAAGAAGTGGCCCATAGCAGGAAATCGCCGCCATCAGGCAGAGTGGTGATTTGCCGGTTGGCAATTCCGTCGCCAAAGCCGTCGTAAGGCTGGATGAAGTTGCCGTCGAAGTTGAGCCTGTCGTCATGCGCCTCTTCGTAGTAGGCATTCCAGAGGTATTTCACGCCGTTCTTTTTCCAAAGCTCTGCGGCATATTGCGGTGAATCGGGCAGCAGGGCATCGCAGACCAGGTCTTCGCGGTTGTTTCGTGCGCCATTGTTGTAGCCGTGGTCGATCCAGGTGGGTGAGCCGAAATGGTGCCTCATGAAGCCCAGCGATTTCTTCAGGTTGCCATTGACGGAGGTGTATTGCTCAGGAGTGTGGAGACAGATTTCAAAGCCTAACTTACGAAGCTGTTTCAGCAACCTGAAAAACTCTTTATCACCTGTGATGGTGGCATGCAGTCCTTTGAAGGCTCCATGAGTCAGGGCGTCGTTGTTCACTTGGTCGGGGTTGCTGTAAAAGACGCTCTTGGTGACGGGGATGCCATAATAGACGAAACCACCAACGGCGTCTTCGGCATGGGTGATGTTTTCGCGGCCGAAGAGGACGGCACGATGGGTGCGGAGGTCGGTCCAGTCGGCATGCTCGGTGATGATGAACGCGGATTCAAAACCATCCCACATCGGCATGATTCGAGGCAATTCGACAGGCGCTGAACCCACAAATAGAGTGAAAGACCCGTAAAGAGACGCATCGGGCCCGACGTTTTTATAGGAGATGTCTTGATAGTAATTCGAGGTGTCGTTATCCAACGGATAATGAATCAGAGGATGATCACGCCAGAAATCTGTGTTGAAATAGGCCGTCTGGTTCCGTGTGTTGAATTGGAGCGACGAAATGCCCGTGTTATGATAGGTGGCGATGCTCCGCTCTCCTTGCCCGATGATAAATCCTTCACGGTCGAGATAGTAGTCGTTTTGAAAGTCAGCCGTGTCGACGAGCTGGTTCTTCCGATAGATTTTCATGGTGCTGTCTACGAATGGGATGACGAGGGCTTGGCGCAGGAGCCTTTGTCCTTGCTCAAAATGAGACTCGAGATCGAAAACGAGTTCCGAGCCGTTTTTGGCATTAATGGTCAGCGTGGTCTGAACGCCTGTTTCAGGGTTTCCTGTCATCCATTGATTGTCGCCGACCTGCTTCCAGTCAGTTTCGAAATGCTCTATCGGATTGTCGAAAGGCATGGCGTCATTTACAAAAGCATTGACCAGATAAATAGGGTGGGATAGGGCCTCTTTTTTGCCATCGGCCAGCATCAGGTGACCGTTTTCTGGCTGATATAGGATGCTGCATTTGTCGTTTAGAAGAATTGCTTTGGCTTGTCCTTCGGGGCTAATGAGCGTGTCGACAGGCAAGAAACATCCTAATGGGGCTGCGTTGATGGAGACTCTGGCGTCGTCAATAAGAACAACGCAATGGTTGGGATTCCAGAGGTAGGCTTTTATGGTAGCTCCGTCCAGATGGTCAAAAGGAAACCATAAGTCTAGATTGGTCTTGAACCATTCTGAACTATCGTTGACGGGAGTAGACAAAGCATAACTTTGCCAGTAGCGGTTTTTGCCTTCGGAGTCCGTTATATTGACTGCTATACTGACCTCGCCTTGGTTCAGCACAATCTTATGCCATGCCTCGTATTCTATCCTGACATTTTGTTTTTGGAGAAGGTACTCGTTGTTGAATTGGAAACCGAAACCGAATTCCTGAAGCGTATCGCATAGGCAGACGTGCGTGCCGCTGTGAGCCGTACTGTCGGTTCTGATATAAACGTTTTTCCAGTTAGGATTGTAGTTCCACGACTCAAAATCGGTTTCTAAGGCCTGTTGAGCCATCGCTCCTAAGGGTAACAAAAAGAGCAAAAGCAAAATAAGGAGTCTGGATTTCATGCCAAAAGTTATCTGTTTGCAAAAATAGAGCTTTTTTGCGTATTTTTGCATATTCACCAAGGGATATAATAACTGGACGTTTCATGAAGAGATTGCTGATTCTTCTATGTTGTTTTTGCTGTTTTTCTGTCAATGCTCAGATCATTGCATGCCGTGATTCCGTTAGGGATGCCTATGACTTTTGGCTTTATCTGCCAGATGATTATGTCGAGGAGCCTACGCCCAAGCCTGTGGTCATCTTCTTGCATGGCAGAAGTCTGTCGGGGACGGACCTGACGAGTGTCCTGCGTTATGGATGCCTCGATGCCTTGCGCAGGGGGCGTGAGATTGACGCTATCGTATTAGCCCCTCAGACGAACAATGGATGGTCGCCTGAAAAGGTGATGCGCATTTATGACTGGACCAGGAGGCATTATGCAGTGGATACGGCACGGCTTTATGTCTTAGGCATGAGTATGGGCGGTTATGGGACGATGGATTTTGTGGCGACTTATCCTGATAAGGTAGCAGCAGCCATGGCTTTGTGTGGCGGATGTACGAAAAAGGACGTTTGTGGCTTAAATGAAGTCCCCCTTTGGATTGTGCATGGTACTGCAGATACGGCGGTCCCAGTGTCGCAATCAGAAAAAGTGGTGAACGACATGATTCAATGTGGTGACACTTCGCTGTTGCGTTTTGACAAAATGAAAGGGGTGCAACATGGTACTTTGGCCCGTATCTTTTACTTAGAACAGACCTATGACTGGCTGTTTTCCCATGCGTTGACGGACTCGGTGCGTCAGGTGAACAAGGAATATGATATGTCGCGTTCCGTTTTGCAGTCGGCTTATTCGGATCTGGTGCGTAACCAGACATTGAAACTGATAGATGCACGGCCACGCAAATCAGGCGCTTCGTCGAAGATACAGTATCATATTGTAAAAAATGGCGATACTTTAAGCAGTATCGCCAAAAAGCATAAGACCACCGTGTCCAAACTGTGCCAGCTGAACCGCATTACAGAAGCCGGCGTGCTTCGTGTCGGTCAGCGCGTTAGGGTGAAATAGGTCTAAGCGTTAAGCAATTCTTTTACCATTGAGGAAATCTTGGCATTATCGGCGCGTCCTGCTACCTGTTTGGTGGCTGCACCCATCACTTTGCCCATGTCTTTGATGGTGGTGGCGCCGACTTGGGCGATGATGTTCTGGAGACATTGCTTCAGTTCTTCGTCGCTCATAGGTTGTGGTAAAAAGGTTTCGATGACTTCTGCTTCTGCCTTTTCCTTATTGGCGAGTTCTTGACGGCCGTTCTGTTCATAGATGGCAGCCGATTCCTTGCGCTGTTTGACCATCTTCTGCAGTATGCCGATTTCAGCAGCTTCGGTGATCTCAGCGTTGCCGCCTTTGGTTTTTTCCAGTAATATCTGAGCCTTAATAGCGCGCAGGGCTTCAAGCCGTTCGCTGTCTCTGGCTAACATGGCGGCCTTGATTTCGGCCATGATTTTTGTTTCGAGTGACATGATTCTTGTTTTCTGGTAGTGTGTAAAAAAAGACAGGGCTGCCGAAGCAGCCCCTTAGGAATTTCAATTGTTAATCCACGTTGTCGTGTAGGAAAGAGTTCTTAGTTTGAAGGCCATTCTTTGAGCTTGAGTAGTGTGACAGGTCGTCATCATCGTCAACGATGTTGATTTCGACGTTACGACGAAGATAAGCGGGCTGATTTTCCAGCTCTTCAAGGCCTTTTTGCGTTTTGAAGTTCATGCTCAGAGCTCTCAGGCGCTGTTTCATGAGTTCTTCTTTGGGATCTGGAACCTTGGGTTGAACTTCTTCCATGGTGATGACTTCTGGCTCTGCGTTTTGTTTTTCTTCTTGCGATAGGGTCCTGGAAGTGATTTCAAAGCTGTCGTCATCATTTTCATGGAGGAAGGGGTTGTCGTATTTCTTTACAGAGGGCTGTGTGTTCTCTTCGGGCATTCTGTTTATGGTTTCAGCAGTCTCTGGAAATACCGTTGGTTGGTGGAAAGGATTCTCAGTTGGTTGCTCTGTCATGCTGTCTGCTATTTCCTCCTCTTCGCCAAGATGGTGCACGATGTGATGAGGAGCATCTTCGTCTGATGCGGGGCTCGTGCCTTCATCATTGATAGCGGTCGACGCAATCGGAATCTCTATGGTCGGAGATTCTTGATCCTGAATAGGTGCTTCTGACTTTGCCTCTTTGGAGTCTTCGTTTATTTTGTTGCCGTCTAAGCCATAGATAGTACGATGACCGGATTCCTTTACGGATTCGTGTACTTGAGGCTTCCCTTGTTGTGCTGCCTGCCGTTTGCCATCTTGGTGAAAACCTGTTGCAATAAGGGTGACCACAAGCGCTTCTCCTAGGCTTTCGTCTGTTCCATTACCCCAGATGATGTCGCTGTTGTTGCCACATACATCCTGAGCGATTTCAAGGATTTCATCGACTTCGTCGAGGGAGACCTCTTCGGTTCCTGAAGTGATATAGAGCAAGATGTTCTTTGCACCTACTACATCGGCATCATTCAATAATGGCGAGCTGATAGCTGCACGGATGGCTTTTTCAGCTCTTCCTTCACCTTCGGCTCTTCCTGCTCCCATGATGGCCTTTCCGCTGTCTTTCATGACGGTGGTCACGTCTTCGAAGTCCACATTGACATAGCCTGGAACTGTGATGATCTCAGCAATGCCTTTGGCGGCAGTGGTGAGCACGTCATCAGCTTTTCGGAAGGCTTCGGAGAGCTTCATGTTGCCATATTGGTCGCGCAGTTTGTCGGTGCTGATAGTGATCAGCGTGTCGACGCACTTGCGGAGTTCTTCGATGCCGCTCAGAGCCTGTTGCTTGCGACGACGACCTTCACGTTCCATTGGCATGGTGACGATGCCTACGGTAAGGATACCCTTGTCTTTGGCGAGTTTGGCTACGACAGGTGCGGCACCCGTGCCGGTGCCACCGCCCATTCCGGCAGTGACGAAGAGCATTTTGGTCTTTTCGTCAAGCAGTTTGTCGATCTCGTCCTTGCTGGTCTCAGCAGCCATGCGGCCTATGTTGGGATCATTGCCTGCTCCCAGTTCGCGAGCCCCTAGATGAACCTTAGTGGGAACATTGCTTCTCATTAGTGCCTGGTGGTCTGTGTTGCAAAGGATGAAATCGACACCTTGAATGCCTTCTTCCATCATATGGTTGACGGCATTGCCGCCGCCACCTCCTACACCAATGACCTTGATATAGTTGTTTTTTTCTTGTCCGACGAGTTTGAATAGTTCGTTCATTTTATCAGGGTTTTGCAGGTTATCGTATCGTTCTTCCATAGGTCCTTATTATTTGATGTCTTCGTTGAAGAATTTCCAGACAATTTTTGTCAGGTCCCACTTCTTTTTCTTTTTGCCTTCGCTTTCTTCGATTTGTTCTTCTTCCTCATGATCCATTGTATCAACGGGACGGACGCGATCGAATTTTCTTGAGTTCTTTTCTGCTTCCATAGCGAGTTCTTCTGCCATCTCTGATCGGGCTATGCCTTCAATGACGAGACCGACTCCAGTGGAATACATGGGGCTGATAAGAGCAGGATCGGTATTGCTGGTGAGGTGCTCATCGGGATGACCGATGCGGACGGGCATGCCGGTCTTGAATTCGGCCAACAGGTTGATGTCTTTCATCAAGGCGCCGCCGCCAGTGAGCACAATGCCTGCGATGAGTTTTCGTTCCGAATTGACCTTTTGCACCTCGCAGTTGACGATGTCGAAAATCTCCTCGAGACGGGCTTGGATGATGCTGGCAAGATTCTTGAAAGAGATTTCTTTAGGTTCCCTTCCGCGGATGCCAGGGATGGACACCACTTCGTCGTCACGGTTCTTGCTGGCCAAAGCAGAGCCAAACTTCACCTTGACTTCTTCGGCATAGTGTCTGATGATGGTGCATCCAGTGCTGATATCATCGGTGATGCAGTTGCCACCAAGCGGGATGACAGCAGTATGATAGATTTTATTGCCGTGGAAAATGGCGATGTCAGTCGTGCCACCGCCGATATCGACAAGTGCCACTCCTGCATCTTTCTCTTCCTCGTCCAAGACGGCTTGGGCTGAGGCGATGGGTTCAAGAATCATCTCATCCATTTCAAGCCCTGCACCTTCGACACATTTTATGATGTTTTTTACAGCTGCCGTCTGCCCAATGATGACATGAAAGTTGGCTTCGATCTTGCTGCCTAGCATGCCAATGGGGTTGTCGGCCAATTCGCCATCGACGTAGGTTTCTTGACGGGTGACGCCGATGATTTCTTCGCCAGGTGTCATGCTGATCTTAAAAGTCTCCTTGCGCATCTTTTCAAGCTCTTCACCCGTGATTTCCTTTTCATGGTCGTCGCGCATCATTAGTCCGCGGTGCTGCAAGCTCTTGATATGCTGTCCAGCAATACCGACATTGACGGTATGGATGTCGACTCCAGATTTGTCTTCTGCTTGTTTGACCGCAATCTTGATGGCCTCGATGGTCTCAAGGATATTGGTGACGACGCCGCGTTTCACGCCTTTTGAGAGCGCTTTGCCATCGCCAAGGATTTCAATTTTTCCATTGCTTGCTTTTCTGCCCACGATGCAAGCTACTTTCGTGGTGCCGATGTCTAAACCGACAATGATTTTACCTTCACTCATGATTTAGTCTTTTTTGTACACACTATTTGATTTTTATATTTTAGATTCAATTTTTTATAGTTCTGTAGTTCTTCATCGCCTGCTTTTTGTTGAAGGAATATTTTCATTCTGAGCAGTTTGTCATCAATGTCAGTCGTATCTCCAACCATAATGCGCGATGCAATCTCCTTTACTACGATTTCAAATTCGCCGTCTCGGTTTCTATAAATCTGACCGATGCACGATTCGAGGAAAGGATCTTTGGCGATGGCTTTCCGTATGTGCAGGGCTTCATCGATATGGCTGGCTTTATACAAACTATCGTTATCCAATTTGTTTTTGTCGAAAACGAACTGCCCATTGGCTATCAGAACGCGTGGCGTGTAGAATGCACTGGTGGGAACGACATGCCCTTTATCTGTGACATAGACCGATTGACCATTCGTGTTGAAGACCCTGAGGACAGGTTCGTATTCTTTCAGGTTAATGTTCAAGACGCCGTTGAGGTCGATGTAAGAGGCGTTGTCCTCTACCCATGGTATCTTTGTAAGATACTGCTGGATCATCTTCATGTTGATGCTGCTGATGTTGGCTTCGGGCATGAGGTGACATATGTGATTCACGTTTTGGATAACGGTATCATGATTGATGAATCCTTTCTCTGCGGTTTTTTCGATTTGGACAGAAATGGATTTTAAGGGCGTGTCCATGTAATGGGCACGGCTGAAGATGAACAGAACGACGATGCCGGCTGCAGTTATGACCCATGCTAATATGCTTAGTATCTTCTTCACCATGTCTGTATCATTTTTTCCAAGGGTTCAACAAATCGGTCTATATCACCAGCGCCCATCGTAACAAGCAATTCGGGCTTCTTGTTTCCGATTCGGGTAAGTAATTCCTCTTTCGAGCAGATGGATTTTTCTTTCAGTTGCACTTTGTCCAGCAATGTCGATGATGAGATGCCCGGGAGCGGCTTCTCTCGTGCTGGATAGATGTCGAGTAAAATCAGTTCGTCGGCCATGGCCAATGTCTTGGCGAACTCTTCCATAAAATCGCGTGTACGAGTGAAAAGGTGAGGTTGGAAGATAAGGGTGATTTTCCTTGTGGGGAACGCCAATCTGATGGCCGACAAACATGATTTTATTTCTTCTGGATGATGCGCATAATCATCTATATAGCAGTACCTTGCGTTATTTACTCTGATATCTAGTCTCCGCTTGACTCCTTTGAAACTGAGCAAAGCCTTTGTAATAGCCTCTGAAGGAATGCCTCCGAGGCGGGCGGCCAGAAATGCAGCCGTGGCATTGAAGGCGTTGTGGACGCCAGGCATAGGCAAGGTGATGGCAGTGGTCATGTTCTCATAACGGATGTTGAAGTGCATGACACCTGATTCGGTCTTAATATCGCTGATGTATCCATCACAGTTTTCGTTGAGGCCGAAGGTGATTCCTTTGCCGTTGTCGGTGACGGGCAGACCTTCTTTATAGATGACCTTCTGGCTGGTCAAGGCGGCGAAGGCATTGAAACTGTCGATGAGGTGCTTTCGGTCTCCGTAGATGTCGAGATGGTCGGCATCGATAGAGTTGATGATGCTGATGTCTGGACTGAGGTGGAGGAAGGAGCGGTCAAACTCGTCTGCTTCAACGACCAGTTCACAATCGGCCGACTTTCCAAGAAGCAAGTTGCTATTGAAGTTGTTAGCAATGCCTCCGATGAAAGCCGTGACGTCTTTTCCGCTTTCTTTCAGAATGTGAGACAGCATGGCTGTGGTTGTGGTCTTGCCATGTGTCCCAGCTACAGCGAAAGTGAAACGACCTCTCGTGATTTCACCCAGGGCTTCGGAACGTTTCGTCAACGTCAAGCCGCGTCGCAAGATCTCTGCAATTTCGTTGAGGTCTTTAGGTACGGCAGGGGTGTAGATGACGCTGTCGATATGCTCGGGCAGCAATTCGGGTTTGTCTTCGTAATGGACGGAGATGCCTTCAGCTTCAAGAGCTTTCGTCAAAGGCGACGGAGTACGGTCATAGCCGGCAATGGTGCAGCCTTGGGCATGGTAGTAGCGTGCCAGGGCGCTCATGCCGATGCCGCCAATGCCTAAAAAGTAAATGCTATGTCCGTTTTTGTTATTCATTTCTTTGCAATGTCTAATATGATGTCAACGATGTCATCAGCAGCATTCGGATGAGCGAAAGCGCCGATGTTTTCCCGCATGGTAGCCTGTTTTTTCGTATCGGCTGCCAAAGCGATGAGGGATGGAATGAGTTGCGTCTCGGTCTCGTCATTTTTGACGAGAAGGGCTGCACTGGCGTCAACAAGGCGCTGCGCATTCTTGGTCTGATGGTCTTGCGCTGCGGTAGGCAACGGAACGAATATGACGGGTTTTTGTACCAACGCCAACTCGGAGATGGACATGGCGCCGGCGCGTGAGATGACGATGTCAGCCAGCGAATAGGCCAAATCCATGCGTTCGATGAAGACGGTTGGCTTGACTTGGTCTTCCATTCCGAGACGGTTGACTTCATCTTGTGCCTGTTTGAAATAGCTTTTCCCCGTTTGCCAGATGAGTTGAATGTCTTTTTGTTTCAGCACTTCGAGTTGTGCACTGATACCTTTGTTGATGCCCAATGCCCCTTGGCTGCCGCCGATAAGCAAGGCGACGGGTTTTTGGCTATCCATACCGAAGAAGTCAGCTGCCTCTTCACGGGTGCCTTCTGCTTTGATGTTGGCTCTCAAAGGGTTGCCAGTCAGATGGATGCGGTCTTTTGGGAACCACTGGTCCATAGCTTCGTAAGCCACACAGATGGCCCGGGCTTTGGAACCAACATTACGGTTGGTTTTGCCAGGATAGGAGTTCTGCTCTTGGATGACGGTGGGGATATGGAGCCAGTTGGCAGCTTTCAGCGTAGGTCCACTGGCGAAACCTCCAACACCGATGACCACATCGGGTTTAAACCGTTTCAAAATCTTGTGCGCGTTATAGAGGCTGCTGATAAGCTTAAATGGTAAGCTGACGATGGACTTGTCAAGTTGCAATCCGCTGATCCAAAGACCTTCAATAGGATAGCCTGCTTTGGGAACCCGTTCCATCTCCATCCGTCCTTTGGCACCGATAAACAGGATCTCGGTGTCAGGGTTGCGCCTCTTGAGAGCATCTGCTATGGCAATTGCGGGAAAGATATGACCTCCCGTTCCACCACCGCTAATCACTATTTTCAACTGATAGTCCATTTTCGTCCGTATTATTTGTTGTTAATTCTTTTTCTGCCAGTTCATCCTTTTCAATGCTTTTGGTGACGCTGAGAATCATGCCAAGAATAAAGCCAGTGGCCATCATGGAGGTGCCGCCCATACTGACAAAGGGAAGCGGTTGTCCAGTGACGGGCAACAATCCGATAGATACGCCCATGTTGATCATGGCCTGCATGATGATGAGGAAGACCAGACTGTATGACATATAAGCGCCAAAGGTGTTCGGCCTTTTGGTGAATATCTTTATGACTCTTGTGAATAAGATGATATAGATAAGGAGTACAATAAGAGCCCCAAGAAGGCCATATTCCTCCACAATGATGGCGAAAATGAAATCGGAATAAGGATGGGGCAGGAAGTTTCGCTGTTCGCTCTTGCCTGGGCCTTTCCCTATGAAGGAACTGGTGGCGACAGCGATTTTTGCATAGGTCTGTTGGTAATGATGGTCGTCGAAAGGATCGTAGTCCTCGTCTTTTGGCTCAAACATGGCATCAATACGCCCGATCCAAGTCTGGATACGGTTTTTTCTTGGGACGAATTCCTCGGTTGTGGCACCGTTGGTTATAGCGAGTTCTTTCTGTTCCTTTTTCGCTTTGTTGTTGTTCACTTTGGTTTTCGCCATATCGAAAATGATGTAAATGCCTAGCATTCCTACGCCGATGGCTAGGATTAACATGATATGGGTAAACTTGACGCGACCAATATATAGCAGCACAAGGCAGGCTACTAGAAGAATGGCTGCAGTAGATAAGTTTTCGGTGAAGATCAACCCTGTGATGAGCAGAATGGGCAACCCGATTTTGAGAAGCACTTGCTTGAAGTTCTTTAGATGCTCACCCATGATGACAAGCTCTCTGGAGAGATAGGTCAGCAAAGCGATTTTAGCCCATTCGCTGGGTTGGAAAGAAAAGCCAAGAATATTGATGGTGCGTGAAGCCTGATTCAGGTTGTTGCCAAACAGCATGGTATAAAGCAACAGCGGAATACAGAGCCACATGATGATGGTGAAGATTTGAGCAAAATGGCGGTAGTCAATCTTATAGGCAATAAACATCATGATGAATCCTAACAGCAACGTGCCTGCGTGCTTGATGAGCATGCGGCCTGTACTCCCTTCATAATTGCGGACTACGAGGGCGCTGGCAGCACTGTACACTACGACTAGCGATATGATGCCAAGCAATAGCGACAGGATCCAGATGACTTTGTCACCTCTTAATATCTTATTGACAATGTTCATTTTCTATATTCTTGACATATTTTTTAAACAGCTCACCTTGTTCCGAGAAACTGACATCAGCATCGGGTCTACAAGCAGGTGAGAACAATACGATATCATCTTCTTGAGCCAGGATGGAGGCCATTTCTACAGCTTCTTCCAAACTGGCGGCATCGTAGATTTCCTTGATGACGTCAGCGAAAGCCTTGCGCATTTTTTTTCCTTTGCCACCTATGCATACAAGTACTTTGACGTTTTGCTTTGCCATCGGGATGAGGTCGCTGTAATCGACGGGTGTCTTGGGCTCATTGGCGATCCAAACAATCGGCTTGACCGTGCTTTCAAAAGTGAACCAGGTCGCGTTGACGCTCTCAGCTTTTGCATCGTCAAAATACATCACCTCATCAATGGTCCCCACATATTCCTGCCGGTGTTCTGTGCCTTCAAATTCTTTCAGGCTTTTCTGTATGCTTTCTTTCCTGATCTGAAGCACTTTTGAGGAAATCCCGGCAGCGAGGGAATCTGACTTCTTGATGCGCGTGTTAGTAAACTCTTCAAAGTAATTCATAGTCTGGTATGTTTTATTGCTTTTATCTGATTTTTAGTGTTAGTATAGTAAATGCGGCCAACAGAATGGTGACAATCCAGAAACGGATGGTGATTTTTACCTCATGTTGTTTTTTGCCATTTCCTTTGAAGGTAACCGTACTGTTAGGCCATGTAGTCTTGAATTCGTCATATGTTGTGCGGAAACTGTCGTGTAATGGAGCTTTTTTCCAGATCCTGTGTTTTTTGCCTCGTTTAAGGAAGAGCTTGACGTCAAGGTCAGCCAGGATTTCGAAAAGCCATACGCCGCATAGCAACGGTAACAGTAATTCTTTGTGGATGATGACAGCAGTCACGGCGATGATGCCTCCTATGGTCAGGCTGCCAGTGTCGCCCATGAAAATCTGGGCAGGGAAGGAGTTATACCATAAATAACCGATCAGCGCTCCAACGAAAGCCGCTAAGAAGACGACAACCTCTTCACTGCCTGGAATGAACATTACGTTGAGATGGCCGGCCATAATGGCGTTGCTGGAAACATACGCCAATACGATCAACGCGATGCCAATGATGGCTGAGTTGCCTGCCGCCATGCCGTCCATGCCGTCATTGAGATTGGAGCCGTTGGAGACGGCTGCCACAACGAAAACGGTCAGAATGACGAAGAAGATCCATCCTGCTATGTATTTGCCTCTGGGACCGCAGAAGTTGAAGATGTCGGCATAGTTCAAGTTGTGGTTTTTCAAAAAGGGAATGGTTGTGCGGGTTGACTTCACGTCGGGTGACTTGACTACGACTTCTGTGTTGTCTTCGATGCGGACCTCAACGTTTTCATTGATGACGACAGCGGGACTGAAACGCAGTGTGAGGCCGACGATGAGGCCCAACAGGATTTGTCCTCCGAGTTTGACAGCGGGTTTCAAGCCGTCTTTCTGTTTCTTGAAGGTCTTGATGTAGTCGTCGGCGAATCCCAGGACGCCTAGCAACAGAGTGGTGAATAACATCAGGATCATGTAGATGTTGCCGATTTTACCTATCAGAAGACAGGGGATGAGGATGGCCACTATGATGATGATGCCACCCATGGTGGGTACGCCTTTTTTCTGCGTGTTGTACGGGTCGGTCTTCTCGTCGCGTTGCGTCTCCACGTAGTTTTTCTTCTTTAGCCATTTGATGAAATGGTTGCCAAACCAGATGGAGACGATAAGAGCAAGAATGCCGGCCACTACCGCCCTGAAGGTGATGAAAGTGAACATGCCTGCTCCTGGCAGATCGCATTTTTGTAGGTATTGAAACAGATAGTACAACATGTTTATTTCTCCTGTAATGCTTTCGACAGTTCTTCTTTGTCGTCGAAATGGTTTTTCACTCCGTTGATTTCTTGATAGGTTTCATGGCCTTTGCCCGCTAAAAGAATGATATCGCCTGATTTAGCTAATGCCACGGCTGTGCGGATGGCCTCGCGGCGATTGGTGATGGCCAGTACCTTACGCATATCTTCGGGCATTATGCCTTCTTTCATCTCACGGATGATATCGTCAGGGTCTTCGTTGCGGGGGTTGTCGCTGGTCAAAATGACTTTGTCGCTGAGTTTGACGGTTACAGCAGCCATTTCAGGGCGTTTGGTCTTGTCGCGGTTACCGCCACAGCCCACAACGGTGATGAGCGTTTCTTTGTGACAGCGTACTTCGTTGATGGTTTCAAGTACGTTCTCAAGCGCATCAGGTGTGTGGGCGTAGTCAACGATGCCGACAACGCCACTTTCGGAATGCACCATGTCGAAACGTCCGTTGGCGCCGTGCAGCTTGCTGATTTCCACTAAAAGCTCTTCTTTATCGAATCCTAAGGCGATAGCGGTTCCGTAGATGGCTAAAATGTTGCTGGCATTGAAGCCGCCTACCAGTTGTGTGAACACCTCTGTGCCGTTTACCTTGAGCATCATGCCGTCGAAGTGGCTTTCAAGGATGATTCCTTTGAAGTCGGCATCGTGTTTCAAGGCATAGGATAGTTTCTTTGCTTTGGTGTTTTGGAGCATGTAGGCTCCGTTTTTATCATCGAGGTTTGTAACGGCAAAAGCGGTGTCGGGAAGGCTGTCGAAGAATTTCTTCTTGGCGTTGCGGTAGTTGGCCATCGTCTTGTGGTAGTCGAGATGGTCGTGGGTGAGGTTGGTGAAGATGCCTCCGGCAAAATGCAGGCCGGCGATGCGGTCTTGTGCAACGCTGTGGGAACTGACTTCCATGAAAGCATATTCGCATCCTTTATCCACCATCTGCTGCAATAGGGCGTTGAGTTCGATTGGATCGGGCGTGGTGTGTGTGGAAGGAATCACGTCGCGATCGACGATGTTTTCGATAGTGGACAGCAGTCCGCAGACGTAACCTGCATCGGTGAAGAGCCGATAGAGCAAGGTGGCGATGGTGGTCTTGCCGTTGGTGCCCGTCACGCCCGTCAGTTTGAGTTTCTTGGAAGGATTGCCATAGAAGTTGGAGGCAGCGACACCAAGTACATAGGCCGAATTGTCCACTTTAAGATAGGTTATGCCATCGTGTTTCTTACGAGGCATTTTCTCACATACAATGGCGATGGCCCCTTTCTCAATGGCGTTTTCGATATAATCGTGACCGTCAACCTGGGTGCCTTTTACAGCGACAAATAAAGTGCCTGGTGTCACCGTTCTCGAGTCGAACGACAGGTTGGTGATGTCGATGTCTTTGTTTCCTAAGATGTCGATCAGGTTGCAGTTGACTATAATTTCCTTGAGATTCATTGTTGCGATAGTTTGAGGTAAATGACACTGCCTGTTTTGATGGAGTCGCCTGGATGCAGCGACTGTTCGCTGACGACACCTTGGCCACTGAAGTGGGTACTGATACCTAACCCTTCAAGTAGGTACACAGCGTCGCTGACGTTCATCCCGATCACGTTGGGTATGACGTTCCCCTTGACATGAGCGCTTTCGATTTTGGCGCTACCATCGTTCAGGTTGTCGATGGTCACCCATTCTTCGCCCATGGTGTTGTAATCGGTGTAGTTGACGTCCATTCCTTTAAGGAAGGACGCTGCCTCGGAGTAATGCATAATGACTGGCTCATCTTGTAGGGATGCACCTGTGTTTTTCTCGTCTTGTGTTCCGAGACGCATGGCATAGACTTTCTCGGCGATGTCCTTGAAACCTGGTGCCGATACGCCACCTGCCGCCCAGAACTGACCCCTGGCACGACTCACAACGACAATGCAGGTGTATTTAGGTTTGTCGGCAGGGAAGTAGCCTACGAAAGTAGTGTTGTATTCACGTCTGCCTGTCTGTGGGTTACGGTAACTATATCCTAGCCTGGGATGACAGTATTGTGCCGTTCCTGTTTTGCCTGCGATTCTGAAGCCACAATCCTTCAGCTTTTTTGCCGTTCCGCGTTGTACCACGCCTTCCAGCATGTTCTGCAACATGGTGATGGCCTCTGGCGGGGCAATTTGCTCGTTCATTACGACGGGTTCGAACTTTTCTATGGTCTGGTTTCCGTGACGGATTTCGGTTACAAACTGAGGCTTCATCATCTTGCCGTTGTTGGCGATGGCATTGTAGAGCGTGATGATCTGCATCGGGGTGATATTGACTTCATATCCTATCGACATCCAGGGCAGGGATACGTTTGACCAAAGTTTGTTCCCGTTTCTGTCTTTGTCAGTAGGGTGCTTGATGATGGGCTGGGCCTCGCCGGCGATGCCTGTGCCAGGCTTTTTATTCAAGCCTAATGCGTATAAACCGTCAACATATTGTTCTGGGTGACTCATGAACTCGCGCGTGATAAGGACCGCTGTGCCTTTGTTGGACGACTGTTCGATGACTTCAGCAACACTGATACGCCCGCTACGACGCACGACATGGTCATCGCGCATGGTGCGTTTCGAGAAGACGATAGGACCCGCTCCGATATTGATTGTGTCGTTAGGCTTGATGCGATGGTTGTGATTGAGAAGCACGACCATTGAAGCAATCTTAAAGACGGAACCCGGTTCGTAGCGTTCTGCCAGAGCGAAATTGTAAGACTCTTCATAGGCTCCTGTCTCATGGTTTAGCTTAAGGTTGGCGCAGGCTTTGATGTATCCTGTCTCCACATCCATCAATATGGCACAACCCTGTTCTGCTTTGTTGGTCACCATGGTGTTGTTCAACGAACTCTCAACGATGTCCTGCAGGTTGACGTCGAAGGTGGTGATGATGTCATCGCCGTTTTTTGCCTCGATGTCGTCTTCTGAATTAACGGGCATCCAGCTGTTGTGGTGAATCCTTCTGACGAGCTGCTGCCCGTTTTGACCTCTCAGATAGTCATTGTAGGCTCCTTCCAGACCGACATACAGGTTCTCGTTTTCGTTGACATATCCGATGATACGGCTGGCCAATTCGTTGTAAGGTTTGACGCGCCGCATCTTTTTTTCTCCAATCATTCCGCCTCTATTTGGCCCCTTGCTGAAGATGGCAAAGTTTTCCATTTTTCGGTATTGCTCAAGCGATACTTTTTTTACCAAGCTATGGTACTTTTTCCCTTCTGCTTTTGCTTTGCTGAGGTTTTCTTTCCATTGTTGAGCGGTCTTCTGGGGAAACATCTTTGACATCTGTATGCTTAAGGTGTCGATTCCATTTCTGAACAAATCTGGATCAACCACGGAGGCGTCGAAATAAATGTCAAAAATGGGTACTGACGTGGCCATAAGTTTACCGTTGTCAGAGAAGATGTTTCCCCTCGAAGCTTCCAGTTCCCTGATACGGAGTTCCTTTCGCTCAGCCAAAGCTACGAGTTCCTTGCTGTCCTTGGTCTGCACAAGAATGATTTTCGCTATGATAGCGATCCCGAACAGAAGCACAAGCCCATATACAAGGAAGGGCCTTAAGGAATTGCCGTTTTTAGGTTCTGGATCCATAATCTTTAGATCGTGTTTTTATTCTTTTTCTGCTTGTTGTATTGTGTCTGTCGCCGTATCAATCGCCGCTGTTTTTTCATTGGAGCTGACAACGATCCGTTTCAGCGGCTCATAAGTTTCTTTTATGCCGTATTTTTCCAGTCTTCTAGCTAGAACCGATTGTTTTGAAGCTTGCATGATGGCTGACTTCAGTTGTATGTATTCCACATGAAGGTCGTTCAGAGTCTTCGTAGTCTTTGCAATCTCACGGTTTCGCTCTTCTGCAACGTAGGTGTTGGTTATAAGGATCATTAGCAATAGAGTGATATAGACCATAAAAGGAAACTGTTTGGTGAATTCCTCTTTGATAAGGAAGGAGCCTCCTAATACGCTTCTCAGTCCTTCACGGTTTTTCTTCTCTCTCTTTCTCCTTTTTTTCTTGCTGCCTTCTATTGCGGGGCTTTCTTCGGTGCTTTTACCCAGAGACTCCAGTTCCGAAGCTGCTTTCTCGGCTTGAAGGGGCTCGTCTTGCTCTGTCCTGAATCTGTTCTCTTTCATGGCTTTATCTTCTTTCTGCGATTCTGAGTTTTGCACTACGCGCACGGCTGTTGCGTGCTATCTCGTTTTCATCGGGCACAATGGGCTTTCGTGTAATGACTCTATAAGGTGTGAGCAAGTTGCCGAAGAAGTCTTTTTCTTCCTTGCCTTCGGCATTGCCTGTCTTCATGAAGTTCTTCACAAGTCGGTCTTCGAGCGAATGGTACGACATGACGACCAGTCTTCCTCCGGGTTTTAGCACATCGGCACATTGCGAGAGCAGGGCGACAAGCGCGTCAAGTTCCTGGTTGACCTCGATGCGTAACGCTTGAAAGATCTGCGCCAGCGTTTTGTTCTCTTTGCCTTTGGGCAGACGGCTTGCGACAGCTGCTTTCAACTGTTCCGTAGTCTCGATGGGCAGTGCTTCGCGAGCCATGATGATTTCATTGGCGATAAGGTGGGCGTTTTGCACTTCACCGTACAGATTGAGGAGCCGTGTCAAGGCGGTATGGTCATAGGTGTTGACGATGTCTGAGGCTTTGAGGGGCATGGCTTGGCTCATGCGCATGTCGAGTACGCCGTCAAACCGGGTGGAGAATCCTTTCTCAGGGGTGTCGAATTGGTGTGATGAGACGCCAAGGTCGGCGAGGATCCCGTCGATAGGTCCTCCATGATAGAGTTGGATGAAGTTCTTCAGATATCTGAAATTTTGAGGGATAAAAGTGAAACGGCTGTCGTCGAAAGCGTTTTTTGCAGCGTCCTCGTCTTGGTCGAAGGCATAGAGATGTCCGGTCGACAGACGGTCCATGATGGCGCGGGAGTGTCCGCCTCCTCCAAAAGTGACGTCGGCATATACTCCGTCCTCGTGGATGTCGAGGCCTTCAATACACGCATTCAACATTACCGGCTCGTGATACATGGCTCACTTTTTATTTGATTTGCTCTCTCAAAATCTGGAAGTAAACGTCTTCCGGGAGTTCTTCAGCAGCTTTGTTGTACAGGTCTTTATCCCAGATTTCCATCTTGGTAGTGACGGAGGAGATGATGATCTCTTTTTCGAGGGCGCCTCTTTCGATGAGGTCCTTTGGAATCTGCAGTCTGCCACTCGCATCGAGTTTGGCGAAACGGGCGCCGGCGTTGTATTTTCTGAATACGGCGTCATGCTGCGGATCGAAGGGATTCAATGAAGCACGCAATTTGTCCTGCACTTCATCCCAGTCTTTCCGGGTGTACAACTCAAGGCACTTGTGGAAAAGTCCTGGACGCATCACGAAGCCCTCATCTGCCTGCTCGCCAAGCTGTTCCTTGAACTCGGCAGGTATCATCAGACGTCCTTTTGCGTCAAGCTTGCAGTTGAAATGTCCTACTGGATAACTCATTTCTGTCCTTGATTTATTTCAGGGTGTAAAATTACTGCATTTTCTCCCACTTTGTTCTATTTTTTTCCACTTTTTGAGCCGATTGCTATAAAAAGTTTTCAACAATCAATGTGAATTATTTGTAAATCAAATAAATATGCCATTTATAAAGTGGTAAAAAGAAGCTCATTTTGTTCCCATTAGGATCTCTGAAAAAATCGCATTTGCAGCATTGGTTTTTCTCAAAAGGAAATCAATATTTTCTCCTTTTTCTTAAAAAGTATATACTTTTTTCCTACTTTTGCCTTTAAATACGTATTCTGCGCTTATGGAAAAAGCATTGGATAACACGATTGACCTTAGGAAAGTCTTCACGGCGAAAGTGCCTAAGTTGATGAAACACATGCCGAACTGGCTTTTCCGAAGGATTCAGAAGCTGCTGCATGAGGACGATATCAACCGTATCCTGACGGATTATCACGACTTGGAAGGCGTTGATTTTGTCCAGGCGGTCATCAAGGATTTCAACTTGAATATCGTCACACATGGATTGGAACACTTAATGGAGTCCGACCGTATCCTTGTCGCTTCCAATCATCCTTTGGGCGGTCTCGATGGCATTGCTCTCATTGGCACAGTCGGTGGCCAACGCAAAGATGTGGTTACGCCGGTGAATGACTTTTTGATGTTTGTCAAAAACCTGCAGCCTATCTTTATCCCCGTGAATAAAGTGGGAAGCTCTGTATCCAATAGGGCGGAAAACCTGCGCCTTTTCAACGAGACCTTCGAGAGCGAGAAAGCCATATGCTATTTTCCTTTTGGGTTGTGTTCGCGTAAAACGAGCGGTGGAAAAATCATGGACTTGGAATGGAAAAAAGCCTTCATTTCAAAATCAAAAGAGTTCCGTCGCGACATCATTCCAACCCATATCGACGGACGCAATTCCAATTTCTTTTATAACCTGGCACGCTTGCGTAAGAAGCTAGGTATCAAGGTGAACATTGAGATGGCTTTTCTTGTGAATGAGTTCTTCAAGCAACGTAACAAGACGCTGACCATTACTTTTGGGAAGCCCATCTCGTATGAGGTCTTCGACAAACGCTTTACGGATGCGCAGTGGGCCGAGAAGCTTCGTGCCTTTTCGTACAACCTGGGCGAAGACGGAAATGCGGTTTTTAATCCTGATCAAGAATATCAAATATGAACAATATGAAAAACGTTATCGATCCTATACCGGTTGACGCTATCATGGCAGAACTGACGGAAGAGAGGTTTTTCCGTAAGACGAATAACGGTGGTAACGAGATTTATATCGTCAACTACTTGAATTCGCCTGCCATCATGAAAGAAATAGGCCGTCTTCGCGAAATCAGCTTCCGCGACTCAGGCGGTGGAACGGGCCTTGACTGTGACCTGGACGAATTTGATGTCTGCGAAGAGAATTATTTCCAGCAGCTCATCGTCTGGAACCCGGTCGACAAGGCCATCGTCGGGGGGTATCGTTTCCTGCTTTGTGACCATCTTCCCGTCGATGCAGAGGGACAGGTGAACACCCCGACATCGGAGCTGTTCCATTATTCCGAGAAGTTCGTCAAGGAGTATTTGCCCTATACCATTGAGTTGGGCCGCTCTTTTGTCCAACCTGATTATCAGCCGGCCAAGAGTCTGTCGAAAGGCATTTACTCTCTCGATAACTTGTGGGATGGCTTGGGGTCGCTGAAAGATCTCTATCCGACCGCCAAATACTACTTTGGCAAAGTGACGATGTATCCTCATCTGGAGCGGGAGTCACGCGATATGATCCTGTATTTTTGGAAGAAACACTTCCCTGATCCGGATGAACTGGTGCGTCCCCGTCCCGAGCTTAATCTGCCCATCTTGATGGACGAAAAAGAACTGGAGTCGATATTCGTTGGCGAGACCTACCGTGATGACTTTAAGATTTTAGTGAAGAATGTCCGCGATCGTGGCGCTGCTGTGCCACCTCTGGTCAACGCTTATATGAACCTTTCAGCCACAATGCGTACCTTTGGGACTGCACTGAACGCTCCTTTTGGCAACGTGGAAGAGACAGGCATACTTGTCACCATTGGAGACATCTATGAGGAAAAGGCGATACGCCACATGACCTACGATAAAAACGAAAAGCCCGAGCATCTGAAATGAACATCAACAAGGTATACTTCCTCTGCAGCAACACCCGTATCGACAGGTTGCCGAAAGACAACATGCCAGAGTATGCCTTCATCGGGCGCTCCAATGTGGGCAAGTCGTCGCTGATCAATATGCTGGTGCAACGCAACGGACTGGCTAAGACTTCTTCGACCCCAGGCAAGACCATCACGATCAACCACTTTGTGGTAAATGACAATTGGTATCTGGTCGACTTGCCCGGTTATGGCTATGCACGACGTTCGAAGAAGACCCGTGAGGAATGGCGCATGATGCTTAACAGTTACATTTCGCGCCGCCGTAATCTGGTCACCACTTTTGTGCTGATTGACTCGCGCATCGAGCCGCAGAACAGCGACCTCGGTTTTATGGAATGGCTTGGCGAGAACAACATACCGTTTGCTATTGTTTTCACCAAGACGGACAAGCTCAACAAGTCGGAGTTGGAGGCCAACCTTGATGCTTATAAGAAACGCCTGCTGGAAGACTGGGAGGAACTGCCTCCTATCTTCATCACTTCTTCTGAAAAGAAAGTGGGGAGAGAGGAAATCCTTGACTATATTGATCAGCAGAATGCGGAACTTGACGATATGAAAAAGACGAAAGGACTATAACTGGATAAACACTAACCTATTTAAATTTTAACATTATGGGTATATTACTTTCCTTACTCATTGGCGCTTTGGCCGGATGGCTGGGCGGCAAAATCATGAACGTCGGAATGGGTCTCCTGATTGAGATCCTGGTTGGTCTTGTCGGTGGTCTTCTGGGTGGCTGGCTCTTCGGCCTGCTCGGCATCAACACCACTGGCGGCCTCATCGGTCAGCTTCTTGTTGCCGTTGTCGGCGCTGTCGTCTTGCTTTGGATTGTTTCTTTGTTCAAGAAGAAATAAACAGACTAGCAAGGTATGAATGGAAAAAGGAGCCGGAAGGCTCCTTTTTTTGTTGATATTTAACGGAAATACACTCGCGTAATCCCGGTCCCGCCTGTCTCCAACGAGGCGTCTTCGAAACGCTCTATGTCGTGCATGTGGCTGAGCTTCTCGCGGATGAGCTTGCGGAGGATGCCGTTGCCCTTGCCGTGCAGGATACTCACCTCTTTTATACTAAGGAGTTTGGCTTCGTCAAGGTATTTGTCGACGATGTCGAGCGCCTCTTCGGCACGATGCCCGCGGATGTCGAGGGTGAGCTCGAAGTGCTTGGCTTTCTCGCTGAGGTCTTCGGTGATGCCCGACTGCCAGCGTTTCAATGCCTTACGTCCCTCGGCACGGGTCACTTTACGGAGTTTCTCGGGGCTGGTGCGCAGCCTGATGCTGTCGAAGAGGATGGTGGCATCGGTGTCGCTGATGGTCTGCACGATGCCCACCACTTGCATCTCGTCGATGCAGACGGTGTCGCCAACCTTGAGCGTCTCGGCGTCTTCTTCTTTCTTTTTGGCTTCGGCCAGCTCTTTGGCTTTTTGCGCAATCTCCCGCCTGGTGTCTTCGAGTTGTTGGCGCACTTCTTTGGTCTTTTCTTTTTCAGCTTTCGCCTCTTTGATTTCCCTGATGGTGCGCTCGATTTGACTGTTGGCTTTTTGAATCAGTTCTTGGGCCTCTGTGGCGGCATCGCGGAGATATTGTTTCTTCTTGCTTTCCAGTTCCGTCAGCAGGTTTTTGTATTTGGTCACGACCTCGCTGAGCAGACTGTCAGCGATGCGCAGGTCCTGTTCTTTCTTTCGAAGGGCTTTCTTGTCGACTTCGAGTTGTTGCAGCTGCTTTTCAAACTTGATGTGCTGGTCGCCAGTGATGTTCTGGGCGTCTTCCAGAATTTGTTTTGGGAACCCGATCTTCTTGGCGATCTCGAAAGCAAAGGAACTGCCAGGTTTTCCGGTGGTCATGATGTACATGGGCTGCATGTACTTGATGTCGAAGAGCATGGCGCCGTTGACGATGCCTTCGTTGCTGTCGGCGAGTAGTTTCAGGTTGGCGTAGTGGGTGGTGACCATTCCGAAGGCCTTTTTCTTGTTGAGGTCCAGGAGGACAGCCTCTGCGATGGCACCGCCCAACTGGGGTTCTGTACCTGTGCCGAACTCGTCGATGAGGAAAAGGCTTTGCGCGTCGGCATGCTCCATGAAGACTTTCATGTTGAGCAGGTGCGAGCTGTAGGTGGAGAGGTCGTTCTCCAAAGACTGCTCATCGCCGATGTCGATAAAGAGGTTTTTAAACAGCCCGCATTCCGAGTCAACGCGCATAGGCACCATCAGCCCGCATTGTAACATGTACTGGATGAGTCCGGTGGTCTTCAGGCAGACAGATTTACCGCCGGCGTTAGGACCAGAGATGACGAGGATGCGGTTGTCTTCGTCCAGCTTGAGGTCGAGAGGAACGATCTGTTTGCCTTGTTGCTTGAGTTTTTGTTCCAGCAGCGGGTGGCGAGCCTGAAGCCAGTTGCAACAGGCGGTTTCCTTTATGGCGGGTTTCGTCGCATTCAGCTCTTGCGCCAGCAAGGCTTTGGCACGGATGAAGTCCAGTTCGCCCAATAGGTCCCAGGCTTTACGCAACTCGGTGAGATAAGGTCGGATCAGCTTCGTGAACGCCAGCAGGATGCGGTGGATCTCGCGCTTCTCGGCATATTCCAGTTCTTTGATCTCGTTAGAGGTCTCGAAAATCTCTGCAGGTTCAATGTAGACGGTTTGTCCGGTGGCCGATTCATCGTGGATAAAGCCTCGGATGGCCCGCTTGTCGGCGGCTTTGATAGGGATGACCATGCGTCCGTCGCGTATGGTGATCTCCGATTTCGGGTCGACCCAACCTGCCGTCTTGGCATCGGCCATGATACGACGGATGCGATGCTCTATGCCGCCTTGCTTGCGACGGATCTGCTGGCGGATGTCCATCAGTTCTTCAGAGGCGTTGTCGGGGATCTCGCCTTTGTCGTCAACGAGGCGGTTGGCCTCGGTAAAGATTTTACGCTCGATATATAGATCCTCTATCAGTGCTTTGAGTTGCGGAAAGCCTTCGGCGTTTTCGGAGTGGCCGAAGCGCAGGACGGCTTCCACCACGTTGAGCGACGGTTTCAGGGCGAAAAGGTCCTCGACGCTGAGGCAGGTGCCTTCAATCTGGATCTGATGGAAGGCTTCGCGGAGGTCGTGAAAGTCGTGCATAGGGAAGGGCACGCCTTGTTGGAGCAGACGGATGAATTCGTCGGTCTGCTCGAGGCTCTTGACGATGATGGTCTTGTCGCTCGAAAACGACATGGCCTGGGCCTTCTCGAGTCCCATCGCACTGATGCAATGTGCCGTCATCATTTGACGGATGCCGCTAAAGCCGATTTTCTGTTCAAAGTTACGAGGATAGATCATCCTGTGGAATTTAGGGTGCAAAGGTAGGAATATTTTATGTTTTTTGGAAAAGGGACGAGGTTTAGTAAACCTGCAAATGTTTTGTTTTATTCCTTTGATTTGAAAAATAGGAACGATATGGATTGTGTTTGGTAAAAATCAAACTAAAACAATAACTTGTAAAGCTTACCTCAAAGGAACACCTCATTTTTTCTTACCTTTGTCCCAAATTTTATAAATATGATACGTTTGGAAATCTGTGCCAACGGCATTAAGTCGTTGAGAAACGCAATGGACGGCTGCGCCCAGTGCGTAGAACTGTGCGAAGCCCTTGAAGTGGGAGGCTTGACGCCATCGTTCGGGACCTTGGCCAAGGCCATCGACATTTCGTTTATCCCCATGCGTGTGCTGATCCGTCCGCGGCCGGGCAACTACATTTACGACGAGGAAGAGGTGGAGTTGATGAAGACCGATATCATGCTTTGCAAGAAACTGGGATTCGAAGGAGTCGTCATCGGAGCGCTCAACGACGAAGGCCTGCTTGACGTGGATACGCTGAAGGCCCTGATGGAGGCAGGCGAGGGGATGAAGTTCACCTTCCACCGCGCCATCGACGCCTGTGTGAAGCCTTTCGATGCTGTAGAGCAACTGATAGCTCTCGGTTTTGACAAGGTCCTCACCTCGGGCGGTAAGCCCACTGCATTGGAAGGCGTCCCGATGATTGCGGAGATGCAGCTGCGCTATGGCGACAAAATCGGCATCATGCCTGGCGGTGGCATCAATCTGAGCAATGTGAAGGACATCGTCAACATGACGGGGGTGAAACACTGTCATGCTTCCTTGGCGCATTGGGTGCCTCGCTTCAACGAGAAACTCTATCCCAAACAAATGGACAACACGGGTGCCCAGATGGTGTGGACCGAGTCGAACTACGAGCTGATACTCGAGATGCAGAAGATGCTGAACCCCTTCTGATTTTAGATTCAAATCCATAACGAAAAACACTTTTCTATGAAGAGACTGTACTTCCTGCTATTGGCATTATTGTTGGGCTTCATTTCTTGTCAACCTGATGAAACGCAATATGTCAAGGAACAATACCTCACGGAAGGCTGGCAGCTGACCGGCGATACGCTTGACATCGCCCTCGAGGTCATGTTGCCTTCGGTGGTGCAGGGCGAATTGGCGGAGAACGGACTGCTTCCAGACCCCTATCTGGGCCAAGCAGAAGCACAATACCAGTGGATCTCCGATCACAATTGGAAATACACCCTTCACTTCAATGTGGACCGCGACATCTTGAACAGCGAATTCATAGACTTGGTTTTCGAAGGCATCGACACCTATGCCGATGTGGTGTTGAATGGACAGAAGATCTTTTCTGCTGACAACATGTTCCGCACCTGGACGGTCCCCATGGCTACGGTGCGGCAGACGCCCATCGAGGCCATCCGCGACATCGTGCAGGAGGTGTATCCGTTGCGCGAGATTGACAATGTGTTGGAGATCACCTTCCCTCGTTACGACAGTATTCAGTCGGCGTTGTATGAACAGGCTGTGCCCCGTTTTCCCGAGCGTTATGCCATGAGCCGCAAGGCTCCTTATCAGCACGGCTGGGACTGGGCGCCGAAGTACAAAAACATTGGCCTCTGGAAACCCGTCAAGCTGGTGGGATACTCGGGCGGTCGCATCGAGTCGGCCAATGTGGTGACGGACAAGGTGGAAGGCAACCGTGCCGAGCTGCGCCTTTTAGCCGACCTGCGTTCTCATCTTCGTGTGGATGCCTCGTTGCTAGGCACTAAACATAAAGAGACGCCACATCAGGTCACGCTGCAGCTGTTGCTGGGAGAGGAGAAATACGCCGAGAAAACTTATACGCTGGCTGAAGACCGTAGCGTTTCCATTCCGTTCTCCATCAATTATCCAAAGCTATGGTGGCCCAACGAGATGGGCGAGCAGGCCTTTTATGATTTCACCTTGCGCCTTTATTTCGATGGCGAGATAACGGATGAACGCAGTATCCGCACGGGCATCAAGACCTTTGAGATGGTCGACCAGCCTGATGCCAAGGGCAGGGAGTTCTATTTTATGGTGAACGGCGTTCCGATTTATGCCAAAGGCGCCAACTATGTCCCGGAAGAGATGATAGAGACCTGGATGGATGCTGGCCATACCTTTGAGTTGCTTCAACAGGCCAAGGATGCACATTTCAATATGTTGCGCGTATGGGGCGGTGGCGTATATCCCAATGAGGTTTTTTTCAACGCCTGCGATGAAATGGGCCTTCTGGTCTGGGAAGACTTCATGTATGCCGGCACAATGTATCCTTATGATTCCATGTTTCTGGATAATGCCAGAATCGAAGCGGAGCAACAGGTGAAGCGATTGGCATCACATCCGTCCTTGGCATTGTGGTGCGGAGGCAATGAGATCTCCGAAGGCTACTATAACTGGGGATGGCAAAAGTCTTTGGACTGGTCAAAAGAAGACGATATGGCGATGAAAGCGGGTTATGACACCTTGTTTGAATCTATTTTGCCTCAAGCGGTCGCCGAATGCGATGGCACGAGACCCTATTGGCCGAGTTCTCCATCAAAAGGCTGGGGCAGGAAAGAGAGCCTGACCGAAGGCGATGTGCACTATTGGGGCGTATGGTGGGGCGAACTGCCTTTTGAGGTTTATCGTGATAAAGTGGGCCGTTTCAACAGCGAATACGGCTATCAGTCCTATCCCGATTACAGGTCCTTGACGACAATGGCTGACGGTGAGGAACTGGACAAGGACAGCGAGGTGATCGCCGCCCATCAGAAGCATGCCCGTGGCACCCGCCAGATCGATGACTTTATCCGAAGATACTATCCATATCCGGAGAATTTCGAGGATTATGTCTATATGAGCCAGCTCTCGCAGGCTTACGGCATGGAGATCGCCATCGAAGCGCATCGCACGGCGAAGCCTTATAACATGGGTACGCTCTATTGGCAGTTGAACGATGCATGGCCGGTGGTCTCGTGGTCGTCTGTCGACTATTATGGCCGTCCTAAGGCTATGCAGTATAAACTGAAATCGCTTTATGCGCCCTTGCTGCTCTCTCTGGGCCCCAAAGACCATTCGATATACATCACTTCCGACGTGTATGAGTTGCTGGAAGGCACTTTGAAGGCCAGCGTCAAAGACTTCGAAGGCAATGTGCTCTTTGAAAAGGCATTAGATGTCGCTGTCGCCGATTTCCAGAACGTCAGATATAAGGTCGAAGGCCTTGACAAGTTCTTGAAGAAGGCAAAGAAGAATTCAGTTTATGTCAAGTTGGAATTTGAAGGAAACGATAGCATTGCTCCAGTGAGATCGGAGCGTTTCTGCTATCTGGCCTTGCCTAAGGATCTGGATTTGCCTGAGGAGTCGCTGCAGGTGGATTATGAATCGAAGGAAGGCGAGGTCGTCATTAGCCTGCGGTCGGAGGTCCTGGTCAAAGACTTGCAGTTGTATACGAAAGCAGGTGAGGGACGTTTTTCCGATAATTTCTTTGATTTGGAGCCGGGCGTGACGAAACGCATTGTGTTTATTCCGAAAGAAGCGCAAGAGGAATTCGGATTCGGCTATCGATGCCTGAACCGTTTCTAAGTTTTATTTTCTTTCTTTTTCCGTCAGTTCCTGCCAGCGTTCCTTGGCTTCTTCTATGCGGCTGTCGGTGCGGAAGGCGATTTCTTCGGCGGTTTCTTCAGCAAAGCGACTGACTTCTTTGCTGGCATAGTTGACGCCAAAGTCGATGAGTTGTCCGATGCGGGAGAATCGCCCTTCGCTGAAGCGATAGATGGCACGGCCAAGGAGGTCGTTGGGCAACTCTTCTTCCATATCATCCCAGAGCTGTGTGTAAGCCGGAAGGTCTTCGCTATAACGATAAGGTGGCCAGTCAGGCATGGAGCCCACTTCAATGGCATAGTCTTCGCTGAACTGTACTTGGCTGGAAGGGAGCGATGGCAAGACGGCGATTAATTCCATGTCGCGTTTAGGAGTGGCAGACTCTGTTTTTCTCGTTGCTGGCTGGGGGATGGAATAGGTAACAGGGACTCTCTCGGCAAGAATCGGTTCGCTGTTTTGTTCCGTCTCAATAGCAGTGGGCTGGATAGGAGTGAGCTCTGCCATAGGCTGTAGCGTTTGAATATCTTGTCCACCGAAAGGAAGTCGGAAAAGTCCGAAGAGCAACGCGATAGCGGCGGCGACAGAGGCGGCGCTGATCCAAAGAGGACGGATAACGTTTCTCTTGCGCAGTTTTTCCTTGTTAGGGAAGGTGACGGTCTCGTCGGCCTTGAGCTGTGACATCTGATAGAGGGTGAAGTCTTTCTTTAACGACGGGTTCTGCTCAAGGAAAGACTCTACCTGCTGTGTCTCTGTGGCATTGAGTAACCCTTCCTGATAGGCGATGAAGTAGTCATCATAGTTGTTTTCATTCATCTCTCCGACGGGGATGATTTCAGGTTGCATCAGGTTGTTTTTTCTTTCGAAAACGGCAGGTTCAGGTTCAAGCACGGGCAGGTTCTCGGTGAGTTCGTCAAGGTCGAGGCCGTTTGCTTTGGCATAAGCCATGAGTTCTTCAACCTCATGCATTTCGAGGCGACCCTCCATATAGTCAAGGAGGTAGGCTTCTATGTTGGTTTGGTTGATTTTCATGATGCTATGTCAATTAAGTTGTCAATGCTTTTGAGTTGTTTCTTTAAGGCGGTTCTGGCCCGGAAGATGTAGACTTTTACTTGCGATTCGCCGAGGCCGGTGATGTTGCCGATTTCTTCGTAGGAGTACCCCTCGTAGTCGCGGAGCAGGACGACAGTGCGTTGTATCTCGGGCAAGGTCTTAAGGGCCTTGTGCAGGATATGCTGCACGTCGGGATAGAGTCCGGTCGGGTTCTGCCAGGCGGTGTCGCTGCGGAGGGCGTCTGGGTCGTCGACGAGTTGTGTGCGCTGCTCTTTGCGGATAGAGTCGATCATAGTGTGATAAGCAGTGGTGAAGAGATAGGATTTGCTGCGCTCCCATTCCACTTCGTCAACGTGTTCCCAGACCTTGGCAAAGGTGTCTTGGACGATATCCTCAGCCTTCTCGCGGATGCGTATCGAAGTCAACACAAAGCGGAAGAGACCGTCCGCATAGAGTTCCACGCACTTGTTGTATTGACTTCTGTTCATTTGTTATATTCAGACTGAGATGAGATCCAAAACGGTCCTTATTGCGTTTCTTGACCTTCTCAATTTGAAACTACGAAAATAGAAAGAAAAAGTTACACAGAAATGGTTTTTTCTTTGGTTGGTTCCGTTTTTTCTTTGATTCTTATTCTTTTTGCTACATTTGCGGCATAAAAAATATCGCTATGCTATTAAACTATATCACTTGGAATGCTGATCCGGTGCTGTTCTCAATGGGGGCTGTCCATATTCGCTGGTACGGTCTGTTTTGGGCTTTGGGCTTTTTGATCGGTTATTTTATGATGAAAAAGGTCTATCGTCGTGAAAAAATGACGGATGAATCCCTTGATCAGCTGCTGATATACATGCTGATATTCACCATCTTGGGTGCTCGTCTTGGACATTGTCTCTTTTATGAACCGGAATACTATCTCGCTCATCCTCTGAAGATGCTTTTCGTTTGGGAGGGTGGCCTCGCCAGCCATGGCGGTGCCATCGGCATATTGATAGGTTTGTATATCTATGCACGTAAGGTCAAGAAACCTTACATTTGGATTATGGATCGTATCGTCATCCCAGTGTGTGTGGTGGGCGCATTGATCCGTTGTGGCAATGTGATGAACCATGAGATTTATGGCACTCCGACCTCGTTGCCTTGGGGTTTCGTGTTTATGCGTGGCCAGGAGCAGTTCTGTGGTACGGTGGACGATTATTTTGCCTGCACTTCACAGACTTGCTGCCCTCCTGATCAATGGTTGCCATGCCATCCTACAGGTCTCTATGAGGCTTTCTTCTGCCTCGTTGCCTTGGTGATCCTGCTGTGGATGTATTACAAGAAAGACTTCGGCAAGACGCGTCCAGGACTGATGTTTGGCACTTTCCTCGTCATCATCTTCGGCTCGCGTATCGGCATTGAATTCCTGAAGAATGTGCAAGTCGATTTTGAACGCAATATGGCGCTTGATATGGGACAATGGTTGAGCATTCCTTTTGTCATTCTCGGCATTGTCATGATTGTGCTGAGTTACACCAGATGGAAGAAGGCGGAGGCGTGAGAATAACGGTCTATGCTACTTCCATGTATTTTCAGAATCGTTAGTGAATCCTTGTGTTACCTGTAATACGGTGCAACTATGATGCTGGTTTGTTCTGCTTGAGAAAACAGAAGCAGGTTTATAGTTTTCCAATCACCTTCAGCAACTGCTCGCCCATGCCGATGGTGTAGCCTTGCTTGGCAAAAATGACTTCGCTGTTGACATTGGCGATGAGAAAGATGGGCAGGTTGGTCTTGTCGAGATGCATGCTGTCGGTGGCTTCGTCTAAGATATCTTGCGTGTAATAGCCGTAGATGATGTTGGAAGGCAATTCGTTGAAATTCTTGAGCTTGAATTTTTCGTAGGCCTCATGGTCGGCAAAAAGAAAGACGATTGGCAAACTGGATTGCTCAAAATCCTTGTGAAAGGTGGAAATGTCTTGCATGGCATGGGTGGTAGGCTCGCTGCCCTGGTCAAGGAGCCCGAGGACGAAGTATTTGTCTTTGACGAGTTGCTTGAAATTGTATTCTTCGTTGGTTTCGGCATCAGTGAAGCTGAGGTCGGAATAAAAGGCTCCTATGACGCGAACGTCGTCGCTCGGTTCACGTAAAATAAGGCTGACAGACGTCGTCTCACCTGCTTTGATGGTGAAGAACTGACTATGTGTCAAGGCGGATCCGTCATTCAGTCGGGTGCCTGATGTGAGGATGTAATACCCTTCTTCAAGTGGAGTCGGATGATCGAAAGCAGACAGGGTCATGCCGTCGTCGATGCCAGGGTCTTTGGCATCGTAGGCCAACAGGTTAAAGCTGTTGCCGTCGAATTTCTTGATGCTGAAATGGGTGTAGTATTTCGGGTCGGGGAGTGTCAGCGTGGGTTGGTAATTTATGTCGATATAACCAATGCCAGTATGGGCTGGTGCCAAGGCATCGAAGTCCACATTGACCCATTGCCCTTTATGGTAGTATTGTACGCTACCTGTCACGGGGTTGACTTGTGCGGCGATGCCCAGGCAACGGGCGGCAGCCACGAAGAAGATGTCGCGCGAGTGCTCGTCGGCGACGCGTGCCTGCATGACGCCCATGGGCGAGATGGGGATGCGTTGCGGGTTCAGGTCGTCGTTGATGGCGATGTTTTGTCGTGTCCAGTCCGCCAGAAGGGATGGGGCGTCGTGAAACTGCCAGGCCTCCTTCTCGCTAAAGGCCTCTTTCAACACCTTTCTGTAAGGGGTAAGGTTCTCGTTGCTTACACGTGGCTTAAGGATATAATCCTGATATAGTTCTGGCTCCATCGAGATAATGGAGGAAGTGAGGTCGGGCGTGTTGTCGAGGTGGTCGACGAGCACCTCATAACTGACGTCGCGCAGATCTTTGTTGGAGATGGACGACAGCAGGTTGACGGCTTTGATTTCTTTGCCGTTTTCCTTGGCATAATTGACGAAGTCGGCGAGGGTCTGGCAGTTGCCCCAGCTCTTGCCATACAGCCAGCCCAAGGTCTTGTTTCCCTCTTCGGCGATGTATCGCTCCTGTATCTTCTTGCATTCGGCGATATAGGCGTTGCGTAGCGAGTCCTCATGGGCGAAGCGACGGTCGTTCTCAGCCCGCATATTCGTGTTGACTTCAGGCAATGTGTTGCTGGACATGGGCGGGATGATGTCAAACTCGAAGCTTTCTTCTTGTCCTGTTACATGGTCTAAGGTGATAATGACGTCTTTTGCCTCTCCGCCTTTGAAAACCTGGAAGCCGAACTTGCCGTCCTTGGCAGCGTAGGCCATCATGCATCCCAAACCAGAGGTGAGCCAGGTCTGACCGTTTTCATCGGTCTTTTTCGTGACGACAGTGCAGAACTCGGCATAGTTGTAAATCTTGAATTCCACGGGCAGGTCGGCTTGCGGGTTGCCTTCGCCATCGACGACGGTGAAGGTGGTCTTGGCGGTCTTGCCGTAGTTGTCCACCACATTGATCTCGGTATAGTTGGCATTGCGGCTGATGACCTCTTCAGGACCCTGGTAATCGCCGAAGACACGGGTGTGGAGTAGCAGGGTGCGTGAGGCAGGTTCGTTGAACCATCCTAAGTCGAGGACGGGCTCGGGCTCACAGGCGCCCATGAAATGCCAGCTGCCATCAACGTAAGCCTCTACCCAGGCGTGGTTGTCGTCGCAGTGGGCCCAACGGGGCGTATAGACCTGTCGTGCCGGGATGCCTACGGTGCGTAAGGCCGTGACGAGCAGGGTGGACTCTTCGCCACAGCGTCCCCACGAGGTCTTGATGGTCGACATCGGTGCGCTGGTGCGGCTGTCGCTGCCTTTGTAGTTCACATGCTCGTGGCACCAGTGGTTAACCTCGAGCGCAGCATCGGCCAAAGTCATGTCTTTGACGCGGGCCTTCAGTTCTTCATAATAGGAACTCCTGAAATCGTCAAGACCTTCGTTGTTCACGCGCACAGGCACCACAAAGTGGTTGAACTCGCGCTCGGGGATGGCATCGCCCCAGGGCATTTCGGCTTTGGCGCGGAAGGCAAGGCGCAGATTCTCTAAGTAATACTCACCCGGGTAATCGGTGATATCGCCGATAGGCATATAGGCATATAGAAATTGCAATGCCTCGTGTTCCTTGGTTGAGAGACCTTCCTTGTCAAGAATTTCAAAGAGATTGCCGTTAGGGAGTAGCGCTTTCTTGTTGTTCAAGTCGTTCTCGACAGCAGCGCGTTGCCCGGCGTCGCTGATAAAGTGTTTTTCTTCTTTCTTGCAGGCTGTAAAGATCAGCCCTACGAGCAGCGAGGCGATAAGAATGGTGTTTCTCATGGTTCTGATATTTGTCGCAAAGATAATGCTTTTTGCAACAAATATCAGAAAGGGTTCACTTCATAAACGCCACCAGGTCGGTGTGCAGGATCTCGTGCAGTTCCTCCCTGTGCGCCTTGTCGGTCTTCACGAAGAGGAAGCCCCAGATGCTCATGGCGGGGTTCATGATGTCGCGGGTCTCCAGCACGCCGTGGAAATGACGTTTGATGGCCTCGAAGTCCAAGGCGCGGGTGGTCTCGTAAGGCTTGTCGAGGACGATGAAGCTGAAGGTGTCGTCTTCGATGCCGTCCCACATGTGCTGGTAGTCAGGATGGGTGCCTTCGAAATAGGCCTGTACGGGCAACATTTTGCAGGTGTGCATCGTCAGATCGTTGAGGCACATGCCGGCGAAACGCAGGGGGTTCACCTCGATGGGGATGGCACGGCCCGTGTGCTTGTCAACACGGAACTCGACATGCATCGGGAAGTTCTTGAGTTGCAACACGCCGTTCAGGTCGATGCAGAACTGGTTGAAAGCCGGGTAGTTGGCTTCGAAGATCTGCTTGCTCATGCTGTAAAGGCGGTCGCTGACGTCGGTCTCGTCCTTGAAGATGTGGTGGAAGATGTTGATGATGTTGGGCTTGCCATCCTTGTCGTAGTAGGCATCTACGGCATATTCCTCGCCTTCGATGAACTGCTCCAGCACAAAATGTCCGCTCTGCACCACGGTCTCGGGGAACACGGCGCATTGCTTTTCGAAGTTGCGGTCGATATCGTCCAAAGCGGCCTGCCATTCATCCGTGTTGCGGATGATGTAAACGCCGACGCTCAAGAAGCCGACAGAAGGCTTTAACACGATAGGCAAGGGCAGTTCCTTGGGGTTGATTTTGCGCAAGGCAGCGGCTTCCACTTCTTTGTAATAGAAGTCGGGATAGAGCTGGTGGCAGATCTCACGGAACTTGGCTTTGTCCTTGAGGATCTTGATTTTCTGTACGAGCTCCGACTGTGGCAGGGCAGCGTAGAGCCATACAAGGGCGTTCTCGGAGACGGCATAAAGCTTGCCCGTCTGTTTGTATTGTTCGATGAACTGCTCGTCGTCCAGCAGGTTGAGTTTGTGATCTTGTGAAACGAGTTGCGTTGCCATTTCGTTGCGCAACACAGGGATGCAATGGCTTTCCAAGTAGGCGACCAACGGTGCCGACACGTATGGTTTTTCTAAAATGATCATTTTGTATTTGTTTTATGTAGAGACGGAGCACCGTCTCTAAAAAAAGGTATTATCGATAAATGTTTTGAGTACGGTCGGGACCATAGGAGACGAAGCTGATCGGTACGCCGACGTAATTTTCGATGAATTTGATGTAATCTTCCAGCTTTTGCGGAATCTTGCCTTCAATCTTCTGCTTCCAGCCGTCGATCTCGGTATAGACGGGTTCCATCGTCTCCGTGCAGGCGGCGAAGGGCAGATGTTGGGTCTCTTTCCCGTTGTAGCGGTAGGCGGTGGCGACTTTCAGCTTTTCAAACTCGTCCATGACGTCCGACTTCATCATCATCAGGTTGGTGACGCCACTGAGCATGACGGCATATTTCAACGCAGGCAGGTCGAGCCAGCCGCAACGGCGCGGGCGGCCTGTGGTGGCGCCGAACTCGCGGCCGTTCTGACGGAGTGTCTCGCCAGTCTCGTCAAACAGTTCAGTGGGGAAGGGGCCGGTGCCTACGCGGGTGCAGTAGGCCTTGAAGATGCCATAGACCTTGCCGATACGGTTCGGGGCGATGCCTAAGCCGGAGCAGACGCCAGCGGCGATGACGTTGGATGAGGTGACGAAGGGATAACTGCCGAAGTCCACGTCAAGCATGGAGCCTTGGGCGCCTTCGGCGAGAATATTCTTGCCAGCGTCGAGAGCCTCGTTGAGGTAGTATTCGCTGTCGATGAACTGATATTGTCTCAGTTGCTCGATAGCTTCGAACCATTTCTTTTCGTACTCGTCGAAAGGCATGCCGTCGAGTTGGAAGCCGTTCATGTCGAACCCGAGGGCTGCGATCTGGACCAGATGACTCTTCTTCAGCTCTTCGTATTTCTGTTTGAAGTCGACAGAGGCAATGTCGCCGATGCGCAAGCCCTTCCGGGCGGTCTTGTCGGTGTAGGTTGGGCCGATGCCTTTCAGCGTGGTGCCGACTTTCATCTTGCCGAGGGCCAGTTCGTTGGCAGCGTCCATAGCGCGATGGGTGGGCATGATGAGGTGGGCACGGTTGGAGATCATCAGCGTCTCACGCAGGTCGAAGCCAGCCTGCTGCAGGCCTTCGATCTCGCCCATCAGGATGCGGGGCTCGATGATGACGCCATTGCCGATGACGTTGACGCAACCTGGGGTCAGCACACCCGATGGGATGTTGTGCAACACGTATTTGTGACCGCCGAACTCGATGGTGTGGCCGGCGTTAGGACCGCCTTGAAAGCGTGCTACGATGTCATAGTTGGGCGTGAGGGCATCAACGACCTTGCCTTTGCCTTCGTCTCCCCATTGCAAGCCGAGGAGTATGTCTATTTTGCTCATTATCTGTGATTTGTTTATTATCAGTTTGGGTTAGGTCGGATTCACCTTCCTAACTTTTCGTTTTCTTGTGACCGTAAAATATTAAGGAGTGCTGAGTGATCTCGACACCAAGCTGTTCTTCGATGGAACGCTGTATCTCTAGCAGACGCGGGTCGCAGAACTCCAAAACGCAGTCATCGTCGAGATCGATGAAATGGTCGTGCTGGCCGAATTTGTAGGCGCGTTCATATTGGGCGCTATTATGCCCAAACTGCCGTTTGGTGACGAGCTTGCAGTCGATGAGCAGCTCGATGGTGTTGTACAGGGTGGCGCGGCTGACACGATATTTCTCCTCTTTCATCTGCTTGTAGAGCGACTCCATATCGAAGTGACCGGTGGTAGCGTAAATGGTCTTGAGTATGGCGAAACGCTCCGGTGTTTTGCGGAGTTTGTGTTCCTGAAGATAACTTACGAATAACTCTCTGACAGTCAGATAAGTATTGTCGATAGATTCTTTCATTCCTCTGTTTCGAATCGTTTCTGCAAAGATAGTAAAGTTTGTTGAAATGTTTAATGTTTAACTGTTGAAATGTTAACCCGACATGGTCAATTGTTTGCATACGTTGGGATGACAGTATTTTCAATAGCTATAATTTTAAGACTGTCTGTAGGTGGCAACCTGTTGGCTGATGGCTTAGGGCTAGTCTTTCGTAATACGCGTGACCTTCTGCACATCTTTCATCTTACTCAGCTTGGAGATGAGCGATTCGAGTTCTTCGATGTTATGCACAAAGACGTAGATGGTCGCTTCGACGAGATCCTGTTTCAGTTCCATGTTGAGCGACTGCAGGTTGAGTTTCATCTGGTTGGAGAGCAGGTCGGTCATGCGGTTGAGTAAGCCGACGTTATCCAAAGCGCTGATTTTTAGTCCTGCAAGGAAGGCGATGCCGCTTTTAGGCTGCCATTTGGCTTGGACGAGGTGACTGCCGTAGCGCGACGACATTTCGATGGCCTTTGGACAGTTGCTGCGGTGGATTTGAAGCGGTTCCCCTTCAAAATGGAAAGCTACCACGTCATCGCCAGGGATGGGGTTACAGCATTTGGCGACGCACACGTCGAAATCGCCCGAAGGGTTGAGCTTGTCTTCTTCTTTAGGCTTGCTGCCCTGCCCGTAACGGCCGAAGGTGATGGCGCGGATGAAGGCATTGCCCGAGGTTTGTTGCGGCTTAAGGATGTCGCGAATGGTCTGCTCGTTAATCTTCCCCGTTGCAAGGAGATAGTTGAAGTCGATGGTGCTCGTGATCTTCTCCGCTTCCATGATTTTGGCGCGGTTGGCCTTGGAGGGTTCCATGCCGAGTTTCTGCATAATGTTGATATACAGCGATTCGCCTTCTTCGCGGAAGTCCTTACGGTATTCTTTGATGCCGTTGCGGAGCTTCGACTTGGCATAAGCGGTGGCGAGGTACTCGAACCAATATTCCTGGGGGTGCTGGGCCTCGGAGGTGATGATTTCCACCTGGTCGCCGGTACGCAGCGTCTGGCTAAGCTGCACCAGCTTGTTGTTGACGTTGGCAGCGATGCAGTGGTCGCCGATATGGGAGTGGATGTTGTAAGCAAAGTCGAGGACGGTGGCGCCTTTTGGCATGGAGATCATCTTGCCTTGAGGCGTGAAGACGAAGATCTCATCGGAAAAGAGGTCGAGCTTGAAGGTGTCGAGGAACTCGAGGGAGGTGCCTGTGTCGCTCCCGATGAGGTCCTGCACACGTTTCAGCCACTCGTCGAAACCGCTCTCCGTAGTGTTGTCGGTCTTGTTCTTCCAGTAGGCAGCAAAGCCTTTCTCGTCGATTTCGTCCATACGCTCGCTGCGGATCTGCACCTCGACCCAATGGCCCATCTGGCCCATCACGACAGCGTGCAGCGACTCGTATCCGTTGACCTTGGGTAACGAGATCCAGTCTTTCAGTTTAGCGGTGTTTGGACGGTAGAGGTCGCTGAGGATGGCGTAGATCTTCCAGCATTCTATCTTCTCCATCTCTGCAGGACAGTCGGCGATGATGCGTACGTAGAAGAGCCCGTAGAGGTCCTCGAAGGGCAGTTCTTTCTCTTTCATGCGTTTCCACACGGAGTTGGTGGAACGCTCGATGATACGAACCTTGGCTTTGATGCCATGTTGTTTTAGGGCATCTTCCAACGGCACAACGAATTCTTTCATCTCGGCCATACGTGATCCTCGCACCTCGTTCATGCGTCTTTTGAGACTTTGGTAGATGGTGGGGTCGGTGTATTTCAGCGAGAGGTCCTCAAGCTCACTCTTGATGGCGTAAAGGCCTAATCGGTTGGCAAGAGGCGCATAAAGGTAGGCTGTCTCCGAAGCAATCTTCTGTTGCTTGTGAGCAGGCATGGAGTCGAGTGTGCGCATGTTGTGCAACCGGTCGGAAAGCTTGATAAGGATGACACGGATATCGTAAGAGAGCGAAGTGATGATCTTGCGGAAGTTCTCGGCCTGGATGCTGTCAACACCCTCAGTCTGAGAGAGTTTTGTGAGGCCGTCGACGACGTGCATCACCGTTTCACCATAACGTTTTTCGATGTCTTCGAGGGTGTAGGGCGTGTCTTCAACCACATCGTGCAGCAGGGCGCTGACGATAGAGGTGCGGCCCAGCCCGATGTCATGAGCAGCAATGGTGGCTACCTCAATAGGGTGGTAGATGTAAGGCTCGCCCGAACGCCGACGTTGATCCTTGTGGGCCTCGACGGCGAAATAAAAGGCATCGTTGACCATCTCCAGGTCGCTGGCTTCCTTACGGGTCTGCCAAACGTCAAGGAGATGCTGATGTCGTCGCTCGATCTCTTCTTTCTCTTCCGGTGAATAGGTGTCAGGTATCATGTTTCATGCGTTTTAAACTGCAAAATTAGTATTATTCTTTTTTTTCTAAGAAAGTGTTCGGCTGATTTTTTTTGTTTTTCATCAAATAATGGAGAATTGTCTGTGTTTTAGAAAAAATCATATCTTTGCATTAAAGATGGGTATTAGTCCATTGTGACAACACATTACTAGTATAAGTTCCACATCTCTTAAAACAATGATCCGGCATTGGAACTGTGCTGAAAAAAGAAAGGAAAAGACAATGAAATTTACAAAAGAAGAGTTGATGTCACTTGTCAACGCGGCGCTGGCTATTGCTGCTGAGGGCCGTTTTACCGTCCAAGAGAAAGATATCCTGTCAAAAGAGATGATTGCTTCGGGATTAAGCGAAAGAGAAAGACGATCTTTGGTCCGTGAGGCATTGAAGATGAAGGCTTCTGATGCCTTGAGGGTCATGAGTGGCATGGATGAGGAACAAAAGAAATACGCTGCGTGCTTTTTGGCAGTCATGATGGCGGCAGATAACAAGTTTGTTGAAAATGAAATCAAAATGTGGAAATTCATTTGTTCGGCATGTGAGTTTCCGGAGATTGAATTTGCTGAAGCCTTGGAATACTGGAAATCACATTGATGACTAAGAGCATGTTTGTTTTTTCAACCAGCCTGTCTCTTTTGGTAGGCTGATTTTTTCTATTTTTGCAGCCATAATGAAAAACATACGGAATTTCTGCATCATAGCACATATCGACCATGGTAAATCGACTTTGGCCGACCGCCTTTTGGAACTCACCCACACTTTGTCGGACAAGGAGCTTGTCGACCAGGTGCTCGACGATATGGACCTAGAACGTGAGCGCGGTATCACCATCAAGAGTCACGCCATCCAGATGCATTACGACTACAAGGGCGAGACCTACGTGCTGAACCTTATCGACACCCCTGGCCACGTCGACTTCTCTTATGAGGTGTCGCGTTCCATCGCCGCTTGCGAGGGCGCCCTCCTTGTCGTGGATGCCACCCAAGGCATCCAGGCACAGACCATCTCCAACCTCTATCTCGCCTTGGAACATGACCTCGAGATCATCCCCGTGATGAACAAGATCGACATGGAAAGCGCCATGATCGACGTGGTGGAGGACCAGATTGTGGATATGTTGGGCTGTGACCCTGAGGATATCCTTAAGGTCAGCGCGCGTACAGGCGAAGGCGTACCCGCCGTGCTCGATGCCATCGTGGAGAAGGTGCCGTCGCCGAAAGGCGACCCTGAGGCACCGTTGCAGGCCCTCATCTTCGACTCGGTCTTCAACTCCTACCGCGGCATCATCGCGTATTTCCGTATCATGAACGGCACGATGCACACCAACGACTTGGTGAAGTTCTTCGCCACGGGCAAGGAATACAATGCCGACGAGATCGGCGTGCTGCAGCTGCGTCAGGTGCCGAAGGACACCCTCTCGGCAGGCGACGTGGGTTATATCATCTCGGGCATCAAGACCTCTAAGGAAGTCAAGGTGGGCGATACCATCACCCATGTGGAACGGCCTTGCGCTGAACCCGTGGCAGGCTTCGAGAACGTGAAGCCGATGCTGTTTGCGGGCATCTATCCCGTCGATGCCGACGACTACGAAGAGCTGAGAGCCTCGTTGGAGAAGCTGCAGCTCAACGACGCCTCCCTCGTCTGGGAGCCGGAGTCTTCGGCGGCCCTGGGCTTCGGATTCCGTTGCGGATTCTTGGGCTTGCTCCATATGGAGATCGTGCAGGAACGTCTCGACCGCGAGTTCAACATGGACGTCATCACCACGGTGCCTAACGTCTCGTTCAAGTGCTTCCTCACCGACGGCGGCATGATCGAGGTGCATAACCCCAGCGGTCTGCCCGAGGTAACGAAGATACACCACACCGAAGAGCCTTATATCATTGCTCAGATCATCTCCAAGAACGAGTTTACGGGTCCTATCATGACGCTTTGCATCGACCGTCGCGGCATCCTGAAGAACCAGGTCTATCTCTCCACCGACCGCGTGGAGCTGACCTTCCAGATGCCTTTGAGCGAAATCGTCTTCGACTTCTACGACAAGCTGAAGTCCATCTCAAAAGGCTATGCTTCGTTCGACTACCATATCGCTGGCTATCAGGAGGCGCCGCTCGTCAAGCTCGACATCATGCTCAACGGCGAGTCGGTCGACGCCCTGTCTACCCTCATTCACCGCGACCATGCCTATGAGTTCGGTCGTCGTATGTGCGAGAAGCTGAAGGAGCTCATCCCACGACACCAGTTCGACATCGCCATCCAGGCGGCCATCGGCGCCAAGATCATCGCCCGCGAGACGGTGCGCCAGGTGCGCAAGGACGTCACGGCGAAGTGCTATGGCGGCGACGTGTCGCGTAAACGCAAGCTGCTCGAGAAACAGAAAGCCGGTAAGAAACGTATGCGCCAGATCGGCAACGTTGAAGTGCCGCAAAGCGCTTTCCTGGCCGTATTGAAACTGGATTAAAGGTTACTTCTAACTCCAGACTAATGAACGAATCTCTCTTGTATGAAATAGCGCTAACCCTTCTGCCCGGCGTCGGCGACGTCGTTGGCAAGAAGTTCGTTGCCTATTGCGGCAGCGCCGAGGCTGTCTTCAAGGAGAAACGTTCCGCGCTTGAGAAGATCTCGGGCATGCGCGACGTCACCATCGAGGCCATCCGCAAGAATGAGACCTTGCAGCGTGCGCAAGAGGAAATCAGGAACATAGAAGACAACGGCGTCCGTCCGTTGTTTTATCTCGACGCCGACTATCCTCGCCGTCTGCTGCAGTGTGACGACAGCCCGCTGATGCTGTATTACAAGGGCAACGCCAACCTTAACGCCACCCGTGTGGTGGCCATCGTAGGCACACGCAATATTACCGATTACGGCAGAGAGAACTGCCAGAAGCTCGTAGAAGACCTCGTTGACGACAACGTACTCGTCGTCAGCGGATTGGCCTATGGCGTCGATTCCGCTGCCCATCGTGCCTGCGTCAAGCACGGCATCCCTACCGTGGGCGTCATGGGAAGCGGACTGCAAGCCGTCTATCCTGCCGTCAACCGTAAACTGGCTCAGGATATGCAGGAGCAAGGCGGTCTCCTCACGGATTTCATGTGGGGCACGCCACCCGACAGGGAGCATTTTCCACGCCGTAACCGCATCATCGCGGGCATGGCCGATGCCGTCATCGTCATCGAGTCGGCCCTCAAGGGCGGCTCACTCATCACAGCCGACCTCGCCAACTCGTATAGCCGCGACGTGTTCGCCTATCCTGGCCGTGTCATGGACATCTACAGCCAAGGCTGCAACTACCTCATCCGCACCCAGCAGGCGCATCTCATGGAGAGTGTGGTCAACCTGCGTTATGTGATGGGATGGGACAAGCCCAAGAAGGCCGAGGAACGCCAAACCGTGCTCTTCCGCGAGTTTACCGACGAGGAGCGCATGGTCATGGACTGCTTCGGCAGCGACGCCATCGTGAGTCTCGACCATATCATCGTCCACTCCGGACTGCCTATCACCAAGATCGCGCCGATCCTGCTCAACCTCGAGTTCGACGGCGTCCTGCTGGCGCTGCCGGGCAAACGTTATCAACGCTGTTAACACCATGAGAGGCACCGTCATCAAATCCACTGGAAGCTGGTACATCGTCCTCGATGAGGGAGGACAGCAGTGGGAATGCCGTCTGCGGGGCAAGATACGCCTCGACGGCTTGCGTTCCACCAACCCTGTGGCCGTGGGCGACCATGTTGTCTTCGAGCAGGAACCCGGCAAGGAGACGGGGGTCATCAAGAAGATCGAGCCACGCAACAACGTCATCGTGCGCAAGTCCGTCAACCTGAGCAAGGCCTCGCATATCATCGCCTCCAACGTGGATCTGGCCATCGTGGTCGCCACCATCGCGCAGCCGCGCACCTCCACGGGCTTCATCGACCGTTTCCTGGTCACAGCAGAGGCCTACCACATCCCTGCCGCCATCATCTTCAACAAGTGCGACCTCTACGACGACGAACAGATCGGGGAGATGTGCGTGCTGATGGAATACTATCAGGACCTCGGCTACACCTCTTTCGGTGTCTCTGCCAAGACGGGTTTTCAGATCGAGGATCTGAAGGCATTGATGAAGGGCAAGATATGTCTCTTCTCGGGTCACTCGGGCGTGGGCAAGTCCGCTTTGGTGAAGGCCCTCGACCCCAGCAAGGACGTTCGTATCGGTGCCATCTCCGATATCCACGAGAAAGGCAAGCATACCACCACCTTCGCCGAGATGCTGCACCTCGACTTCGACGCCTGGATCGTCGACACCCCTGGCATCAAGGAGTTTGTGCTCTACGACTTGGAGAAGGAGACCTTGGCACAGCGTTTTCCCGAGATGCGCGAGCTGATGCACGAATGCCGTTTCGCCAACTGCACCCACACCCACGAGCCTGGCTGCGCCGTGAAAGCTGCCGTAGAGAACGGCGACATCGCCGACTGGCGCTATGTCAACTATCTCCGCATGATGACCGACGAAAGCCACGAGTCCGTCAAGGAGGAGGGAAGCGTGGGGTGATGGCTCCACTTAACTCGTATCATTTTTTTTCGAACACTAATCTCACTAATTGACACGAATCTTTTTTGTGACATTCGTCGCCCAGTTATTTCCGATTGGCATAGTTACAAGATTTCAATGCATTTTATGCCTTTACCTCCTCGTAAACGTATAAGAGATGGTGCCGGATGAACCGTTCGTTGCATCGACATTGATCGCGAATCGGGTTTGGAGTGCCGCTTGCCTGCATTCGTTGACCACGTTTTCGTCAGAGATTGTGGTTCCCGATTTCACTGTAGCGGAAGTGACACTGCCAACGGCATTCACGGTAACGCCTATTACGACCACACCTTCAGGGGCAGTGGTGACTTTCGGCAAAACGGTTTCGCCATAGACACTTCGGTTAGCCACCCACACATTAGTGGCGACATTTACCCTTCCAGAACTTCCATTCGAACTGGTACCAGTAGTGGGGAAGGTGTAGCCGCTGGAGGTGTTGCTGGCCGAATTGGAAGTGCTGGCAGTCGCCGATGGCGAATTGGCGAGGACGGATTTTAGGTTTTCGATTTCCTGATGCTGTGCTTCCACCTGTGCCTGCAGTTGCGTCACGACCTGAGTGAGTTGGGCAATCTTCTCTGCGTCGGTTGACCCGTTGAGATCGAAGCCTGGGGTAGTGACAGTGGCGTCTTCTTCCATATTCTGCAGTTCTTTGGTGTTCTTTCGCGTTTGAAAGAAGTTGTAGGCTAAGAGTGCGGCAAGGGCAATGAGCAGAATCTTGCCAAAGCTAAAGGGTTTGCGGGGTTTTTCCATGCTGTTTTATTTTTTTTTATGTGGTTATCAAAAGGCAAAGTTACAATATTTCAATGCAATTCACAACAAAACCGTTGAACAAAAACTCTAAACAACTGTCGTTTCCAACTGGCAAGGCTGGAAGGTTTCAATATGAACGGCAAAAGCCGACGCTTGAATGCGTCGGCTTCGCTTTGAGTTTTTCTACAAATGAGCTTTACGACTTATACATACACATAGAGGTACATGTTGAGCCATGCCAGGATGAGACCCGAGACGCGGCCTCTGCCGTTTTAGTCGTAGCATTCCGCTTCCATGGTCTTGACCCAGGTGGTTTCTACTCTTCAGTGCTTTCTGTTTCTTCGATTATGGGTTCGGTTTCTTCTACGGGGAAGATGAAGTTGAAGAGGACTTTGTTTTCGGTGTACCCCACCAACTCGTTTTTCCGGTTGTAGAAGAGCGTGATCTGGTCTTCTTCGCTCCATTCCTGACGCATCTTTTTGTCCTTAAGCATCTTAAAGGTGGAGGTCAGCTTATAGTTCCGCTTGTCGATCCCAGGGTCATAGTCTTCCGACCTGTAGTATTTTCCTTTACTGATCAGTCTTCCGTTATTGGCAAGACGCAGGTCACACAAGACGTCGCCGACCCACTCGGAATCAACATAGACGCTTTCCGTAACATGATAGAAGGCCAGGTCGCCATTGGGCATCAGCTCGAATTCGACATTGAGGTCAAGATAATCCAAAGTGATGTTTTCTTCGCTGTCGAGATTGTACCGGTCGAGTTCCTGCCATTCCTGATCGGTGATGACCAGATAATAGAGCCATGAAGTGTTTGGATCGAAAGCAGGATTGTTAATGAAGCCTCCGTAAGGATAGGAGGTCTCTATCATCCATGTGGTGTCGGCCGCCTTGTCGTAGAGGAAGAGTGAGTTGCAGTAGGTCATGCTGCCATCGGTGTATTCTTCCTCGTTTTCGTCGGACTGTACGATGTCGGCATCGGTCTGTCCGGTGAAAGCCAGAAACGCCTTCCCGTCGTAGGTGAATTGGATGGTGCAAGCGGTATCGTAGATCGGGCTTTCCCATATCATAGGAAGTGGAATTCTTTCAATATCAAGTAATTGTGCTTTTAAACTGTTTGAAAGGACAATCGCCATAGCGGCTAATAAGAAGGCTCCCTTTTTCATGATGCTATTATTAAGGATGGTGTTTCTTTACAACACTACAAAAATACGTTTTTTAATGATGTTTGCAATAGGGGAGGAAAAATGTTTTTTCAGTATGTGACGAGACAGAAATTGCGGGTTGAGCCATTGCGATGCCGTAAAGAGATTCTGTCGCAAATGAGGTGTGATGTCGGCAAATCGAAGGAATGATTCGGACCGGGCCCCCATGCCACAACACGGGGTAACGAAGCTTGCGATAATGTGACGGTCCCAAAATAAAGGATATCCGTACAAGGTAAAAGCTCAAGAATGACAACGGATTAATGATTGCTGACAGCAGACCGCTGACCGCTGATAGCCAATAGCAGCCATCAGCCCGTTAACGGTTAACAAAAAAACATTACCTTTGTCCCTTCAATACAACTGTTCAAAAACATGACCATCGCTCTTTTTGGCAAAAGCCTCGCTCCCGAAAACCATCCTTACATGCGTCAGCTGCTTTCTGTCCTTCAGCAGGCAGGCGCCAGCCTCAGCGTCTATGCACCTTACTTGATGCAGGTAAAGCCTTGTCTTTCTCCCGATGCTTCTTTCACCACCTTTTCCAGTTACGATGAACTCAAGGCTCAGGCTCAACTGCTGTTCTCCATTGGTGGTGATGGCACCATCCTTGATGCTGTGCCCCTCGTGAAGGACTCGGGCATCCCCATCTTGGGTATCAACATGGGTAGGCTTGGCTTTCTTTCAAGCGTCTCGAAAAACGAGATTGACAGCGCTGTGCAGAGTGTCATGAGCGGAGCATACCATCTGGAGAAACGCAGCCTTCTCGAACTGATCTCGCCTCACGATGTTTTCGGTGACGTGAAATTTGCGCTCAATGAACTCAATGTCATCCGTAATCCCGAGCATTCCTTGCTCGCCATCAAGGTCTTTGTGAACGACACTTATCTCAACACTTACTGGGGCGATGGCATTCTCATCGCCACCCCTACGGGCTCAACGGCCTATTCGCTGAGTGCGGGAGGACCTATCCTAACGCCTGACTCGCACAACTTCGTCATCACGCCCATAGCTACACATAACCTTACGGTACGTCCCGTCGTCATTCCCGACGACAGCGTTATACGCATCCAAGTGGAAGGTCGCGAGAAGCAGTTCGTTTTCAGCATGGACTCACGCACCTGCGCTCTTGATACTTCGGTAGAGCTTACAGTGCGCAAGGCTGATTTTTGCATTAATATGCTCAGACTTAACGATGGCGATTTTTTCAGCACCATCCGCAATAAATTGATGTGGGGTAAAGACAATAGAAACTGATTTTTTCCGTTTCTGTAAGGAGAATTTTCCTATTTTTGCAAACTTTATGCCTTATGGTTTTGCTGCCATGGGCATGAATGAAATGATTGAAGTATGCTGAAAAGAAGTCGTATTATACTGATAATCACCTGTCTAATTCTTACAGTGCCCTCATTTGCCCAATTTGATGACCCAAAGACTTTCGAAATAGGTCCTCATGTCGGGGGCAGTTTTTACATGGGCGACATCAATCCGACCAAGTTCTTTTTCCAGCCGCAGTTAGCCTATGGCGGTTTGCTTCGATTCAACTACAACCCCCGTTGGACCTATCGTCTCGACTATACCCATGCTGTCGTCACAGCCTCTGATGAGGCCAGCGGCTGGCGCCCTGAACGCGGTCTGAGTTTTCTGACGAAAATCAATGACGTGAGCCTTATCGTGGAGTTTAATTTCCTTGAATACTATACTGGCGATGTCAAGCGGAATATCTCGCCTTATCTCTTTGGCGGCATCTCGGTATTCCTTTTTCAGCCTTATGGTAAGGTGGATGGAAAGCTCGTGGATCTGCGCTCTTTGAGCACCGAAGGTACAGCCTATCCCGTTTTGGATATCGGGAAATATCACTGGGAGTTGCCTGTTCCTTTATCATTTTCCATTCCTTTTGGTTTTGGTGTCAAGTGGGGTGTTACGAAACATCTGGGAGTGGCAGCTGAAATAAAGATGCATAAGACCTTCACCGATTATCTCGACGACTGCGGTACGGTTTATCCTGAACAGAATGTAACCTATACTCCGGAAGGCGGAACGCCTACCGATATGACCGATCCTACGGGCAATTATCAACCTTTCATGCAGCGTGGCAATTCCATCTTCGATGATTGGTATGGCATGGCTAACTTGTCGGTGACCTGGAAGTTCAACATGCCGCGTAAGACCCGTTGTAACTTGAGCAATTTCTAAACCATGGAACTGAAGGAACAGATTATTAAGGAAAAACTACCGCGCCACATTGCCATTATCATGGATGGCAACGGACGTTGGGCCAAACAGCGCGGACATCAGCGTCTCTTCGGCCACCAGCACGCCATCACGGCAGTGCGCGATAGCGTTGAGGCCTGCGCCGAACTGGGCGTGGAATACCTTACCCTGTATGCCTTCTCCATCGAGAATTGGAACCGTCCCGCCCTCGAGGTCAGCGGACTGATGACGTTGTTTGCCAAGACCATGAACGATGAAATGCTTTCCTTAAAGAAGAACGGCGTCCGCCTCAACGCTATCGGCGATCTCAAGAGCCTGCCAGAGACAAACTACCGACAGCTGCTGCAGGTTATCGACGACACAAAGGATTGTACAGGCTTGACGTTGAACATAGCCCTCAGCTATTCGGGTCGCTGGGATCTCACTGAAGCTGCCCGTAAGATGGCTGCTGAGGTCGCCGCCGGCCACCTCGACGCAAATAAGATAACACAAGATACCCTCAATACCTATCTGTCCACAGCAGGGATGCCTGATCCCGAACTGATGATACGCACAAGTGGTGAAGAACGCATCAGCAATTTCCTGCTTTGGCAACTGGCCTATTCCGAACTCTATTTCACCCCAGTGCTTTGGCCCGATTTCCGTAAGAAAGATCTCTACGAAGCCATCATCGATTATCAGCATAGGGAGCGTAGATTCGGCAAGACCAGCGAACAAATTGATCCTAAATAATGAAACGGATGAAAAGACTTCTACCTTTGAAATATTACCTTCTTACGCTTTCAGTGCTGTTGCTTTTGCCGTTTGGCAACGCCCTTCAGGCACAGATTCAGGTAGGCAACGACCTCTCCGATGTCGATTATTCCCGACCGATAGAATACGAAATCGGTGGCATCACTGTAGAAGGTGCCAAATACGTCGATGCCAGTGTGCTCTCTATGCTTTCTGGACTTCGTGTGGGAACCCGTGTCAAGATTCCAAGTGATGAAATCACCAACGCCATCCGCGACATTTGGGATCAAGGGCTTTTTGAGGATGTCGCCATCAATGCTACCGACTTCGTGGGCGACAAAGTGTTTCTCCAGATTGTCGTCAAAGAGAAGCCACGTGTGTCAAAGTTTTCATTCAAGGGTGTCAAGAAGAACGAAGCGGACGAAATCCGTAATCAGATCAACCTGTCGCGTGGCGATGTGGCTACCGAACATCTGCTTACCAAAACGCGCCGCATCATAGAGAATTACTACTACGACAAGGGATATCTCAATGCCGACATCGACATCCAGCAGGTGGCTGATACCGCCCGTGAGAATTACGTTGATATGATCATCAACGTCAACAAAGGCAGTAAGGTGAAAATCGCCAACATCGACTTTATCGGCAATGAAGCCCTATCTGACGGACAGCTGCAAGCTGCTATGAAAGAGACAAAGCAGCGTGGTCATTTCGACCCGCTTGACCCGCTGGGTCCCTTGGTTGTCAACACCATCGCCGATGTGGTCACTTTTAAGCCTTTGCGGGCTGTCACTGGCGTGGAGGAATATTTCTACGACAACTACCGTCCGCGTATCTTCAAGAGCTCCAAGTACAAGGAAAGCAACTATGAAGACGATAAGAAAAAGGTCGTCGAGAAATACAACGCCAAAGGCTACCGTGACGCCCGTATCATTAGCGACTCCGTCTATAAAATTGACGACCGTAACATAGGCATCGACATCACGGTTGACGAAGGGCATAAATACTATTACCGCGATATCACCTGGACGGGCAACACCAAATACAGCAGCGAGGCGCTGAGTCAAGTCCTCGGCATCAAGAAAGGCGACGTTTATAATAAGGAGCTGCTCAACACAAACCTGAACTATAGCGAGACTTCGCTCGACGTCAGCTCGCTCTATTACGACGACGGCTACCTGTTCTTCCAGATCAATCCCGTCGAAGTGCTGGTGGAAAACGACTCCATCGACCTAGAGATCCGCATCCACGAAGGCGAGCAAGCCCGCATCAGCAACGTCACGCTGAGTGGCAACACCAAGACGAACGACTATGTGGTGCTGCGTGAACTTTATTCTTTGCCTGGACAGCTCTTTAGCAGAAGCGACATCACACGTTCTGTCCGTGAGCTGGCCACTTTGGGTTTCTTCAAGCAAGAGACGATCAATCCCGACGTGCAACCGAAATACCAGGACAACACCGTCGATATAGATTACTCTGTTGAAGAACAGGCTGCCGACCAGATTCAGTTCTCCGCAGGTTATAGCTGGGGTTACCTGATGCTACAACTCGGCCTTCAGTTCTCCAACTTCTCCATGCGTAACATCTTCAACAAAGACGCATGGCGTCCCATCCCGGGCGGCGACGGCCAGAAACTCGGCATCAACTTGTCGACGCTGGGTAGACAATACCTCTCATACGGACTTTCGTTCACCGAGCCTTGGCTAGGCGGCCGCAAACCCAATGCCCTGACGGTGTCGTTGCACCAGTCTTTCTATACCAATGGACAGTCCAGGACTTCCGAAAACTACGGTTGGTTCAAGATGACCGGCGGTACCATCGGTCTGGGCAAGCGTTTGACCTGGCCCGATGACTATTTCACCTTGTATCAGAGTTTCAACGTCGTCCGTTATGGCTTGAAAAACTATCAGAACAGCTATATCAACGTGGGGGATGGCAATGGCAAGTTCAACTTTATCAGTTACAACATTGTGATCGGACGTAACTCTGTCAGCCAGCCTATCTATCCGCGTACGGGCTCTGAGGTGCAGCTCTCCCTCGAGCTGACGCCGCCGTATTCCCTTCTTACGGATAAGGACTATTCCACTTTGGATGAGAACGAGAAATACAAGTGGATCGAGATGCACAAGTGGAAATTTAAAGCCACTTGGTACACCGAGCTATACGACAAGCTTGTCCTGATGACTCGTGTCCGTTTTGGTTTGCTCGGTCACTATAACAATCAGATTGGCACGACACCGTTCCATCGATTCTATCTCGGTGGTGATGGCCTGAATAACTATTCCCTCGACAGCCGCGAAATCATCGGTATGCGTGGTTACAAGAACGAGTCGCTGACACCTCGTAACACGACCAACACAGGCATGACGGGCGGCGACGTTTACACGCGTTACACTATGGAACTGCGTTATCCGCTCTCCCTCAACCCGCAAGCCACCATCTATGCCTTGACCTTCGTTGAAGCAGGTAACTGTTGGATGGGCATCAAGAACTTCAACCCCTTCGACGTGAAACGTTCGGCTGGTCTGGGCGTGCGCATCTATTTGCCCATGTTCGGTCTGCTTGGCCTCGATTGGGGCTATGGCTTCGACGACGTCTATGGCGTGTCCGACGCAGGCGGCAGCCAGTTCCACTTCTCCATCGGCGGTTCCATCGACTGATGATTTTGGAACGATTGTTGTACACTTGCAAAAGGAAACAAACTTAATAGAATAATATATGAAAACTCTAAGATCATTGTTTTTGACTGCAGCCGTCTTGTGCTGTACAGCCATCGGCTTCGCTCAGATTGGTGGAGGCCAAAAAATAGTTTATGTCGATTCGGAATACATCATGGCCAACATTCCCGAATACGGTGATGCTCAGGAAGAACTGAATGCCCTTTCGGTGAGATGGGAGAATGAGATTAAGGCCGTCTATGAAAAAGTGTCGGAAATGTACAACAAATACCAAACTGAGATGGTGTTGCTTTCCGAAGATCAGAAGCGCGCCCGCGAGCAAGCTATCATTGCTAAGGAACAGGAAGCCAAGAACCTGCAGATGCAATATTTCGGCTCAGAAGGCCAATTCTATCAGAAGCGTACCGAATTGGTGCAGCCTATTCAAGAAAAAATCTATACTGCACTCAACGAAATTGCTCAAACAAAGAACTATGCTTTCATCTTTGATTTGGCTTCTGGCACTTCTCTGCTCTATGCTAACGACAAGAACGACATCAGTGATGACGTCCTTGACCAGCTGGGTAACGTTATGCAGACGGTCCGCCGTGAGGATAGAAAAAGAGCTGCTGCTTCCACCGGTACTTCAGGCAAAGGCCAGGCTGCTCCTTCATCAGGTGGCAAAGGCCAGACTCCTTCTGTAGGTGGAAAAGGCGGAAAATCAGGAAAATAAGCCATATTAATTGTAACTGAAAAGAGATGATTCAGATGTCGATTTGAACAATATTCATTGCCGTTTAAAAAAAAAGACTATCTTTGTCGCTCAAATTCACAAGTGAAATCAATTTAAATTACATAAAATGAACAAAGTATCTAAATTCTTATTGATCTGTGTCGCTTTCTTCGCCATGAGTGGAATGGCCAGCGCACAAGTTAAAATCGCTCATGTCAATACGGCTGAAATCCTCGATGCAATGCCTGAGAAAGCTAGAGCAGAGAAGGATCTCGAAAAGTACTATGGTGAACTTGAAAGCCAGTTGAAAGTGATGGCTACGGAATATCAGAACAAGATGCAGGACTATGAGGCCAATCAAGCCACAATGTCAAATCTTGTGAAACAATCAAAAGAAAAAGAAATCATTGACCTTCAGGGTAGAATCACCGAATTCCAGGGTAATGCAGAAAACGAATTCGCAGCTAAGCGTGAGCAATTGCTGAAACCTATTTTGGATAAGATCCAGAAGGCTATCAATGACGTTGGTGCGGAGAAAGGTTACACCTATATCCTCGATGTTGCTACGGGTACCGCCGTTTATATTGGTGCCAGTGCCGTTGACGCCACCAAAGACGTGAAATCAAAACTCGGAATCAAATAACACATTTGGTTTTAAATAACACTGAAGAGCCGACGCGAGCCGGCTCTTTTTTTGTTTGTGTAGAGACGCGATTCATTGCGTCTGACCGTCATATTAGTTATCTATTTGTTTTGTAGAGACCGGCGCAAACACTGTCTCTACAATAATATCAACAAAAAAGAGACGCCACAATGTGACGTCTCTCTATTACTCTCTCAACATTTCCAACCGTAGCTATTTGCCACCATCAGCTAATGGCTAATGGTTAAGGGCTACTTAATATTCTCCCGTTTTGTCTTTGCAAAACGCAGCAGTTTCATAATGCCCAGCGGTTTGTAATCGTCCTTTTTGGTCATGTCGAGCACGATGCCGAGTTTCTTGTAAATCGGCACCTTGAAAGTCTCCACGAACTCGATGAGGGTGCCATCGGGATCTTCCACATAGGTGAAATGGCCGTTGGCGTCGCCCATGTCGAAATCTAATCCGCTGTCGCAGACGAAAGGATGCCCCATGGCCTCGGTCTGCGCCTGGATGGCTTCCATGTTGCGCACGTCGAAGCAAAGGTGGATGAAACCGGGGTCGCCCCAGTAACGGCCTCCATAGAGTTTCTTGCCCGGCACGTCGAGACCTTGCACCAGTTCGATATGCGAGGTGCCCATCACCTGACTTAGGGGCCCTTGGATGGGTTTGGAACGTTCCAGGATGACACGGCGCAGACGGTTTTCACTACCAGGAATGCCTTTGAGGTCTTCAAAGACACCGCTTTGGTCGAAGACGACCTTGTCGTAGTCGAGCAGCTGGCCGTAGAAGGCGATGGATTTTTCCATGTCGCTGACGCCAAGGATGACGCCGTTGGCACCGCCGGTGACTTTTTTCTCGTTGATGAAGACATAGTCGTCTTCCTCAATCTGGAAGAGGTTGCCGTAAGGGTCTTTCAGGAAGAAATGACGGATGCCTGTGGGGTCAGTGGCGATAGGGGTGATGACGTTCAGCCCGCGTGCCGTGAAGGTCTTGTAGGCATTCTCGATATCGCTGGTTTTGATCTTGGCGATGAGGATGCCAAGGTCGCCCAAGCGGACGGGTTCCTTCAGGTAGTTGAGCTCGCGTTCCTTGGGTTGCCAGATCTCGAAGCCGCCGCCACCACGGATGTTGAAGGCCATGATGGCCCGACGGGGCTGCGGTTTGCCGCCCGTGTAGGGGAGCATGCGTTCGGCGACGCCTTCGTCGTCGACGATCTTCACTTCATAACCGAAATGGTCGTAATACCATTTCCAGGCCTCGATGACGTCGCTGACACCGATGCCGACCTGCTGTATGCCACATATGACTTTTTCTTTCATGGATTTATGTTTTTACATTGCTGATACTTTTCTTGCCAACTTGTAGTAGAGGCTCAGGCAGTACTTGTGGATATAGGCCATGAGCAGTTCCTTCTTGCCGATGAGCTTGCGGTGCTTTTGCCGTTTGATGGCACCCACGGCAATGGCGCCACATCGTTCTACGCTGAGGCCTGTGGCTTGTCCGGCATCCATCTTGTCGTGTTTGGTGCCATCGCCATGCAAGGCGCTCTTGCTGATTTGCGTGTTGATACGGCCAGGGATGAGGAAGGTGACATTGATGTTGTCATACTCCAGCTCTAGCGACTCATAGAAACCAAACAGGGCGTGCTTGGCAGCGCAATAAGCCGAACGATAGGGGAAGCCAAAGAGACCCGACAGGGAAGTGGTCACGCTGAACTGCACGTGTTTCGCCGACTTGATCATCTCTTTGAACCGTTTGACGAGATAGACACCGCTCATGAAGTCAATCTTCATGATTTTCTCATCTACGCTGAAATCGGTTTCTAAGGCTTTCTCACGTTGTGAGATGCCTGCGTTGAGTACGAACAAGTCGAGGCTGATGCCCAACCCCGTCACGTATTCATAGAGCTGGTCGATGGAAGCGTAGTCGTCGAGCCGCGTCTCAGTGGCAAAGGCTTTCACACCTATGGCTTCACAGCTTTCTTTGGTTTTATTGAGATCGTCGATGCCGAGTCCCGTCAGGACGAGGTTGCATCCTTCCTTAGCCAAGTGCATGGCGATGGACTGGCCTATGCCGGTGCCCCCGCCAGTGACGATAGCCCATTTGTCTTTCAGTTGAATCATTTCATTCCGTAAATTGATGCGCAAAGGTACCGATTTATCGCTTTGAAAAATAAAAAAAAAGTCAATATTTAGATAATCAATATATTTACTATCTTTGCATGCAGAAAACAAGTAAACACATTTATCACAGATTCCTATGGATATTTTTGAAAGAATAGCAAAAGACTCCGGCGGTCCGATTGGACAATACCGCGAGCGTGCTGACGGTTACTTCGCATTTCCGCGTTTGGAAGGCGAACTGGGACCGCGTATGGTATTCAACGGCAAAGAAGTGCTTTGCTGGAGTTTGAACAACTACCTTGGCTTGGCCAACCATCCTGCCATCCGCAAGGCCGACGCAGAGGGCGCTGCCCGCTGGGGTCTCGCTGCTCCGATGGGTGCCCGTATGATGAGTGGTCAGACCCGTATGCACGAGCATTTTGAACATGAGCTGGCTGACTTCGAGAAGAAAGAGGCAGCCTACTTATTCAACTTCGGCTATCAAGGCATCGTCTCCACGATCGACACCCTTGTCAACCCTCACGATGTCATCGTTTTTGATAACGAAGCCCATGCCTGCCTCTTGGACGGCATCCGTCTGCATATCGGCAACAAGTATAAATACCGCCACAACAACATGGAGGACCTTGAGAAGAAATTAAAGGTCGCTACCGATGTGGTGGCAAAGACCGGTGGCGGCATCCTTGTCATCACGGAAGGCGTCTATGGTATGACGGGCGCTTTGGGCAATCTCGCTGGCATCGTGGAACTCAAGAAGAAATACAGTTTCCGCATCCTCATCGACGACGCTCACGGCTTTGGCGTTATGGGCCCCACGGGTCGTGGCACCTCCGAGCATTTCGGCGTGATGGACGAAGTGGACATCTATATCGGCGCCTATGCCAAAGCCATGGCCATTATCGGCGGCTTCGTGGCTGGCCCGAAACACGTCATCGAATACTTGCGCTACAACATGCGTTCGCAAATGTATGCCAAGTCGTTGCCATTGGCCATCGTTTATGGCTGCGAGAAACGTCTCGAGATTATCCGTGGCCCTGAAGGCGATCAGCTCCGTGCCCAGCTCTGGAAAGTGACCCGCGCTCTGCAGGACGGCTTCCGCAATATGGGCTTCGATATCGGCCCCGCTGAGGCTTGCGTGACGCCAGTACTCGTCAAGGGTGATGTGGCCCAAGCCACCAACATCGCGATGGACCTGCGTGAGAACTACAGGATCTTCTGCTCTGTGGTGACCTATCCTGTCATTCCCAAGGGCATGATCATCTTCCGTATCATCCCCACCGCTGCTCACAGCATGGAGGATGTGGAATACACACTGAAGGCCTTCGGCGAGGTGAAGGAAAAGCTTGCCAAGGGTTATTACGATTCCGATGAGGTGCCGAACATGGCCATCCTTTAAGGACTTCCTACTAACGAAAGTCGGATAAGTCAGGCGCTTACCCGACTTTTTTTGTTTCTTTTGTTGAAAAATATGAAAGTTTGTATCTTTGCATTTTCATCATTATAGATAATCATAAAACTAGGAAGATATGATGCTCATCAAACAGGCCGCGGTTTATGTCAACATCTTGAATTGCAGGCTGAAGAAACACATTGCAGACGTTTTTAAGAAAAAAGGCGTCAATCTCACAGCAGAGCAGTACCTCGTCATGGATACGCTTTGGAACGAAGGCACGCTGACGCAACAGACCATTGCTTTTATCATCCAGAAGGACAAGAATTCCGTTACGCAATTCATCGATAATCTGGAAAAGAAAGGCCTCGTCGAGCGAGCTGTCGACAAGAACGACCGTCGCGTAAACAATATCGTAGTGACGGAAAAAGGCATGGCCATGAAGCAGTCGACCAAGGAACTGGCTATCGACTCGATGAATAAGGTCGTGGATGGCATCCCTGAAGAACAACTCACCATTTTCGTGGATGTGCTGCGTAAAGCTTGCAATAACATTGAGAAAATGGGAGCAAAAAGTGAATGAAAATGTGTTTATACTAAAAACGGATACAAAACGTTGATTATTTGTGGAATTATTTCGTTTTCAAAAAGGAACGAAGTTTGTAGATATTCCTACTGTATTATAGCAATGTAACAAAGAATGAATTAGATATGAAAAAGATTGTATTCATCTTAATAAGCCTTCTTTTCCCTGCGTTCGTTTTCATGTCATGCAACAAGGGCGAAGGCGAGGGCGGAACAGGTACCATCGAAGGTTATGTGAAACTGATCCATCATCCTGACGATGACTTCCAACTCAATTCGGACACGCTGGTCGCTGCCAAGACGGATGTTTTCATCGTTTATGGCGATGAGGACTACTTTGGCGATGACGTGGAGACGGGTTCGGATGGGAAATACCGTTTTGAGTACCTGCGTCCCGGCGAATATACCGTGTATTCCTATTCTACCTTGCCCACAGGCGAGAAGATTCCTGTCAGCGCCTCAGTGACCTTAGACCGTGGCGCCACGGTGCAGGTTCCTGTCCTCTATATCCACGACGGCAAGGCCTATGGGACCTCAATTGTGAAGGGTAGGGTATATGCCTCCTATTATCACAATGGCAGTTGGGAGGGCGAAGGCTGGGCTTATGAGCATCGCGTTTATATCCGCCGTCAAGGCGAAACGCTACCTTTCGACGATACCCGTGTCGGACCTGAAGGATATTTTCTTTTCCAAAAGCTGCAGCCCGGCATCTATGATGTGTTTACTGTCACGGAAAACCTGAACGAGATTCCTGAATTCCTTTTCCAGACCATCGAAGTCGGGGAAAGCGGAATGATTTATGAACTGGAGGAACCCTTTAGTGTGATTATTAACGTATAAAGGTCATTGAAATGAAAAAACTGTTGTTTTCAATTCTGTTTATGCTGGCAGCGACGGCCTCTTTCGCACAGGTCGTTTCAGACGGGACTGTTGGAAAGCGTGAGCGTCGTAAGAAAATGACCGTGGAGGAGTGGAACACGGCAGTGGGGAGCAAACAGGCTTTCCTTGACCATGTCACCACTTATGACTCCTTGGGCCGTAAGATCGAAGAGATAGAATATGCCAGTTATGGACAGAAGTCGCGCGTAGTGACTGAATACCCTGCAGGCAGTGGTATCGACGCCAAGGCATCCCGCGAGATCGAATACGACCATCGTAACAAGGTGCAACGCATCAAGAAATACGAATACTATCCCAACGGCCAGAAGAAGAAACAGTTGAACTATTATTCCAACGGCAAACTGGAATCGGTCAAGACCTTTGAATATATCTTCAAAGATTAGCCCTTACGTTGATGCAGGCCTTTCTCGACATATTGCTATTGATGAAGCCCATCACTCTTGACGAGATGAAAGATGTCAGGCTGATGAACCGTGTGGATACGAAATATCTGATTACGGAACGTCAGCTGTTGGCTATCTTGCAAAGAGTCAGGGATGGCTATTACGTCCAGGAAGCGGAAGGAAATCGCTTTTCACCATATCGCACAGTTTATTACGATACGCCCGAACTGACGATGTATCTCATCCATCACGACAGGCATCTGGTCCGCGACAAGGTCAGGGTTCGCACCTATGTGGATTCGGACTTGACTTTCTGCGAGGTGAAGCATAAGAGTAACAAAGGCCGTACGAATAAGCAACGCGTCCAAGTGGAGACAGGAACGGATATCATCAATAATCCTGCTTCGGCTGCATTTCTGGCCGAGCACCAACCTTATCCCGTGGAAAGCCTCAGTCCACATCTGGTGACGGCTTTCGACCGCATCACGCTGGTCAACTATGGTAAGACGGAGCGTCTCACCATTGATTGTAACCTCTGTTTCGAAAACCTTTGCAACCACAATAAGGCAGCAATGTCGCCCCTAGTGGTGATGGAACTCAAACAAGATGGCAGGGCGTATTCCATGCTCAAAGACGTGCTGTTCGATTTGCGAATCCGACCTTTCAAGATCAGCAAATACTGTATCGGGACCTGCATGACGGCACCCGAAGTAAAGCAAAACCGCTTTAAAAAAAAGCTGCGCCGTATCGCCAAACTGAAGGCTGGGGAAACAGCCCAATCAAAGAATTATAATAATGTCAAACACATAACACAACAACTATGACACGCATAGCAAAACTATTAACCTTGATCCTGTTGATGGGCGTCTTCGGCAATATTGCCATAGCCCAAGGCGTTGATGAAGATGAACCAGCCGTAACGGAAGCCATAGATGCCGCGACGGCAGGGCAGGCAGGCGAAGATGACGCTGCTCTTGCCCCATCCGACCTCGTCCGTCCTAACGAGGAAGGACTTTCGGAAGAAGATTTAAGCTATGACCCGACAATAGAAGAGGAGTTCGGCGAATCGAAACATGCCACCTATTTTTTGGGTGTCCCCGTTTTCGACGCCTTGAGTTTCTGGACTACGATATTCCGTTTTTTCTTCAATGTGCTGGTATGCTGGATTATCATCCATTTCTTCTATTACAAGAAAGCCAACAGAAAGGACTATTATTTCACCTTTATGATGTTCGCCGTGACCATCTTCTTGCTTATCACACTGATGGAGAATATGAAGATGAACATCGCTTTTGCTTTGGGGCTCTTCGCCATCTTCGGCATGATTCGTTACCGTACGGAGACCATCAAGATCCGCGAGATGACCTACCTGTTCGTCATTATGGGCCTGTCCATCATTAATGGTCAGGCGCTGACAGCCAGTTGGGTGGAATTGCTGGTGGTGAACCTTATGGTCATCCTTGCTGTGTGGATTCTCGACCGCACCAAGGTGCTGTCGCATACGGCAACGAAGATTATCCTTTACGATAAGATAGAAAACACCAAACATGGTCGTGAAGAAGAACTCAAGGCAGACCTGATAGAACGTACTGGCCTCGACATCACAAAAGTCGAAGTGGGTCATATCGATTACCTTAGGGACGTGGCCTTTGTGAAGGTCTATTACAGACCCATCGATGGCGAAGTCAACACCATTGATACGGTGACGAAACTGAAAGACTTTACGGATTAAGGAAAAGTGTGAAAAAGTACATTCTCATATTGGTGTCGCTGTTGCCTTTTGTGACTTTCGCTCAAAGCGAGAGAGAAAAGGACTTTGGCGTTATCGCCTCTACCGAGATCTCGGCGCCTCTGGGTTCCAGCTTCGATGTGACCGTGGAGGAGGAGTTGCGCTTCATCGACAACTGTGCACAGTTTGACCGTTGGCTCAACTCAGTGGGTGTGGAATATACCTTCATGTATAATAAAATGAAGGCGCGGGTCATGGGTGATTATATCCGCCGTTTCAACGACAAGGGATATTATGAGAATCGAGGCCGTGTCGGAGCGCAGCTCACCTATTCGGAGACCTATCATCATTTCAAGTTTGCTTTCCGCTCTAAACTGATCGCCACCTATCGTGATGAGCGGACCGGCGAGTATCGTGTCAACCCGAGACTCTATTGGCGCAACCGCATTCAGGTTGCCTATCAGATGCCGAATAGCCGTTATAAATACTCGCTTTCTACGGAGTTGCACTGGCTGGTCAACGACCCGAAGAACCGTATTGTCGATAACCTGCGTACGGTTGCCACAGTGGAGTATAGGCTTTCACGCCGCCAATATCTGTCGGCTTTTTTGAGGATGGACAATGACTTGCAAGTCGCTGAACCTGTAGACCGTTTCTTCCTAGGCTTGACCTATTCGCTGAAGTATTGATACATTATTATTTGAAATAATCGTAGAGACGGTGCATGCACCGTCTCTACTTTATTATTGTCAGCGGCAAAAGCTGACAGCTGATTTTTTCTTCTCCCATCTTGTATGTTCCGATTTTTATCATGAAATTTGCAACATAATAATTCGAATTCTATGAATACATTCAAAAAAGGCGATAAGGTTGGCAAATTCACTGTCAATGATTTCATTAAAAAAGGCTCAATAGCAGAATCCTATTCCGCATATGGTCCAGACGACATACTGTATTTTCTGAAGATATTCGACATGGAAGCGATTCCTACTTCCATGTTGTTTGAGGGGAAAGAAGTTTATGAAATCCAGCTTTGTCAGGAACTCCAGCACGATAATGTCATCAGTTTTGTTGACAAAGGCGGTTTGAAAAAAGGCGAGAAGAACTACCATTATCTTGTTACCGAATTCTATCGTGGGGAGTTGCTCGTCGAATCTGTCAAACGCGATGGTGTATTTGGACCGGAAGACGCTGCGCAGATTACGCTATGCGTTTTGAATGGGCTGTCGTATATACATTCGCGCGCTTTGATTCACAACGACATCCGTCCTTCCAATATCATGCTTCAGGAAACGGACGACGGGATGCTTTTGCCGACTATCATCGATTTAGGGCACATTTCCTATATGGTGATGGGCCGACCTACCTTTTATGTCGAGGACTTGATGCCGTTTTTCCGCGCTCCGGAGACCTTTAAAGGCATCTATACGCCAAAATCAGATCTTTTCTCGACGGGTGCCCTCCTTTACTATTTGATGTTTGGCAAGGCGCCTTGGGAACAGGATCTCAGCCAATGCAAGGATGACAAGACGCTGATCAAAGAGGCTGTGAAACAAGCAAGAAAGCAGGAACTGGTCCTGGAAACGGAAGAAGTGAAGCTGCCAGACTACATGAAAGGCATCTTGAAAAAGGCGCTGGCCAAGAAACCTGATGACCGTTTTGCTTCGGCAGAAGAGTTCACCAAGGCCTTATTGGAACAACTGATGCCTGAACTGGTTAAAGAATTAGAGCAGTCTGTTCCTGCGCAAGAGCAGCCTCAGCCAGAAGAAGGTACAGAGCCTGTGCCTATCACCTTTAAGAAAGGATCAGGCAATGGCTTTGACAATGTAATTGGCCGTAACGACTTGAAGGAACAGCTTCGTAAAGAAGTGCTGTTTGCATTGCAGAACCCGGAGAAAGCCAAAGCCTATCATTTGCCCCCCGTCAACGGCATCTTGCTTTACGGTCCTCCTGGATGCGGCAAGAGTCTCGTTTTAGAGAGCTTTGCGGAAGAATTGGGATTTAACTATTCCATTATCAAGTCAGCCGATTTCGGCAATATCTATCAGCCAGGGGTGTTGGATAACCTGCAGCGCATCTTCGATGCCGCTACTATCAAGGCGCCTTTTGCCATCTGCATTGACGAGATAGAAGGTATGGTACCTCGCCCGTCGACAGGAGAGGAACCTGTCATTACCAAAGAGTCGTCCGCTTTCCTGGCCATGGTCAACGGATGTGCGCAGGACGGCATACTCGTTGTGGCCACTTCCAACCGCCCCGATATGGTCGATCCGCTCATTATGCGCGTGGGTTGCATTGATCGCGTGTTCTTTGTCCCGCAGCCTGATAAAGAAGCGCGTAAGGATCTTTTTAAAGCGCACCTGAAAGGCCGTCCGTGCGATGCGATTGATTATGACGAATTGGCTGAAATGTCGGCTGATTTCAATGCTGGCGATATCGCAGAGACTGTCAATGAGGCGGCCATGACGGCAGCTTATATGGATGTGCCTATCTCGCAGAAGATCCTTGTTGACGTACTCCGTTTCAAGAATCCGACCTATTCCACAAAGACAAAAATCGGCTTTAACAAATGAAGAAAATGACGGCAAAAGCCCTTGTGCTGGATTATCTGAAGAAAAACGGCCTTGAACCGCAAGAGAATGAGATCGGCCTCAACTTCAGTGTAGAAGGCTGGAACTTTCTCTTGATGCACGATCAGGATGACCCTGCCTTTTTTCGCCTCACATTGCCTGGTATTTTCGATGTGACGGACGAGAATTTCGCCGAAGCCATCATGGCAGCCAACAACATCAACTGGAATTTTAAAGTGGTGAAAGCGGTCGTGTATGAGTATGAAGACGAACATGAGAGCGGAGCTTCTGTTTGGATGTGTTTTGAACAGGTTTTGGATGCTACCCCTGAAGTGGATGATATCGTGCCAAGAGCGGTACACAGCCTACTTTCCGCCTGTGATGCTTTTATGAATGCCATGACGGAAGAAGATTGAGTCTCTGGTATATTATCTTGATTGCTAAAACGCTATAATAATGAAAAAAACTATTTTACTGATGATGACTTTGCTGTTTGGAATGGCAGCCTTTGCTCAATATGCGCCTGCGGGCGATAAGATTAAGACGGCCTGGGCTGAACAGGTCTCTCCCGACAACGCGCTACCGGAATATCCACGACCCATGATGGTGCGCCCCGAGTGGAAGAATCTCAATGGAATTTGGCAATACGCCATCACACCTAAAAAGGATAGGCTCCCTGAGAAATACGATGGTGACATCTTGGTGCCGTTTTGTGTCGAATCCTCGCTGTCTGGCGTGCAGAAAGAGGTCGGCCCTGACAATGTCTTGTGGTATGAGAAAACCTTCTCAATTCCAAACCAATGGAAAAACGGTCGCGTGCTATTGCATTTCGGTGCTGTCGATTGGCAAGCGGATGTCTGGGTGAACGGCGTCAAAGTGGGCTCCCATACGGGTGGTTATGTGCCTTTCACTTTTGACATTACGCAAGTGGTGAAACCTAAGAACAACCATATAGAAATGCGTGTATGGGATCCAACCAACAGCAGCTATATTCCGCACGGTAAGCAGGTCGTCAACCCGCATGGCATTTTCTATACTGCCGTGACAGGCATCTGGCAAACCGTCTGGCTGGAATCGGTTCCGAATGATTATATCCAAAACGTGGTGACTACTCCGAATGTGGAACAAGGGACGGTGAATGTGGAAGTCAGTTTTACAAATCCGACTCGCGACGACATGTATCAGGTGGAGGTGTCCTATGAGGGTCAGCCTGTCGCCCTCGGCAAGTCGATCAACGGACAGGCCGTGGAGGTGAACATGCCGGAGAATTTCCTACGCTGGACCCCCGACCATCCGCATTTGTACGACATGAAGGTGTCGGTCCTGCGCAATGGGAAAACCATTGATGCCGTGGACAGTTATTTTGCCATGCGTAGTTTCGGTACAGAGAAAGACTCAAATGGCATTACGCGCCTTACCCTGAATGGCGTCCCGATTTTTCATTTTGGCCCCCTCGACCAAGGATGGTGGCCTGATGGACTCTACACAGCACCTACAGATGAAGCTCTGGCATTCGACATTCAAAAGACCAAGGATTTGGGCTTTAACATGATACGAAAACACGTAAAGGTGGAACCGGCTCGTTGGTATTATCATTGTGACCGAATTGGCATGATTGTATGGCAAGATATGCCAAGCGGCGGTCGTGGACCGCAATGGATCACGGATCAGTATTATCAAGGTCCGGAAAGCCTGCGTACCCTGGAGTCAGAGGAATGCTATAAGAAAGAATGGACTGAAATCATCAACTTTCTAAAGTCCGAGCCCTGCATTGGCGTTTGGGTGCCTTTTAATGAGTCATGGGGCCAGTTTGACACGCCGGAAATCGTGGAGATGACAAAGAAACTCGATCCTACCAGGCTGGTAAATCCTGCTTCAGGTGGAAATTTTTATCCATGTGGCGATATTCTTGATTTGCACCATTATCCGGAACCGAAGATGGTACTTTACGATCCAAATCGCGCCACCGTACTGGGAGAATATGGCGGTATAGGCCGTAAGGTTGAAGGCCACACATGGGTGAAGGACCAGGGCTGGGGTTATGTGGAGTTCGATACCGAAGAAAAGGTTACAGACACTTATGAGGAATACGCCAACCAATTGTATAAGATGGTGTTCCAGGGCTTTTCAGCGGCGGTTTATACGCAAACCACCGATTGTGAGACAGAACTGAATGGCTTGATGACCTACGACCGAAAAGTTGTTAAGTTGGACGAGGACCGTTTGTTGAAGATGAATCGTAAAATCAGCCACGCCCTGGCAGAATAAGAAACTGCTGACACACTTTGAAAACACATGTAGAGACGTCACATTGTGGCGTCTCTTTCATTTGTCTTCATGCGGTTAAGGGTGGATATGGTTCTAGTAAGGATACAAAAAAAGGCACCTTCGGGTGCCTTTTTTTGTTTGATCTGAGATCAGATTATTTGATTTCACCAGAAACGGTGATCTGGGTGCCGTAGGCGCCGGTTTCAATATCAGCGCGTTCTACGTGGATCAGATTCAGCACACCATCTTTAACAGTTCCGAGAACTACATTGTAATCAGCGGAGTTGTTGGTGGTGATGTCACGGAATTTATCGATGGAGGTCATTTCTGCGGTTTGATTCAGCAAAGCGTCTTTGTCAGCGACGGTCAGGATCTGGGCCCAGTCAGCATTGTCAAATCTGTAGAGTTTGTAACCCTCAGCAGGTTCCCAAGTGGCAAAGATTTCCTTGTAGGAACCGGTCCATTTCAGACCAGCTTTACCCATTTCTTCATCTGACTGGTTGACGGCACCTCTTCTTATCCATTTGTATGAATTAGCTACGAGGAGGGTATTGTCTTTAGTGACAACGAGCTTCAGAGAAGCAGTGGCGGTAGCGCCAGCAGCATCGGTGATTTCACCGAAGACGGTGTAGTAGCCCATGTCAGAGAAGTTGATCTTTGTGGTGTAGTCATAAGCATTCTGATTGTCGATGGCAATCGGGTCGATGCGGAAAACTTCTTCAGCAACTTGAGCATCTTCAGTAGCAGCGTACTCAACATACATAACGAAAGAAGTCAGAGCTTTTTGGGTCACGGTGCTGGCAGCAGCAACAAAACCGATTTGGACATCTTGACCGGCGCCAACTTCAGTGAGTTGTTCGTAGGTGTAACCTTCGTCCTGAATCAAGGAGATAGTAGGATTTCCATCTTTGGTGCAGCTTGCAAAGAAAGCAACGCTGACGAGGCAAACGAGTGCCATGAATAATTTCTTCATAGTTTGAATTTTTGTTGATTAATAAGGTTGTTTATTAGAGTTTTAATTGTGTCATATAAAATTTACCGCAACAAAAGTAGCAAATACTTTGCCAAACTTTTCAAATCATTGCAAAAAAATAAAAAAAAGCCTGCCAAAAGCAGGCTTTTTCGATTTTTTTTCATCAAAAACATGATGATCGATGTGATGATGTTAGTCTTCAACGATTGCTTCGTTCGGGCAAACACCGGCACAAGTGCCGCAGCCGACGCAGCTGTCAGCGTCGATGACATAGATGTCGCCTTCTGAAATAGCGCCGACGGGGCATTCATCAATGCAAGTGCCACAAGCGACGCAGCTGTCTGTGATTTTGTAAGCCATAGTTCTATTTAATTTGAATGAGTTGTTATTTGAATTAGTGCCGCAAAAATACTACTTTGTTTGATAGTCCGCGACTAAAATCTCAATTTATAAAGTTTCTAAATAAGGAAAGCAAAAAGCATGCCTGAATTCAATTATTTGCCAAAATCAAGAATTGTTTTTATTGTTGAGATATAAGATATTGACTTTAAGATTGTTAATTGGGTCATCTGAATCTCATTTTTTCTTTGTTTATGGTGGCTTTTTGACACGGCAGCATCATTTTTTTCATGCCTGTTTCTATTCACAAAAAGGAAGAAAAATAAATATGACAAAATAGTCTTTTTGCACCATATTAATACCTACCTTTGCAACGTGTTTTAAGCACATTTGGCTCAGTGAACGCATTCATCTCTCTGTAAAATGGAGGAGATTGCCTCTTGAACTGTTGAGAGTCAGAGTATTAATCGATATCAATTTTTAAAATTATTATTAAATGACAGGAAAAAGTAAAGTTGTAGCTCTTGAACAGGTCGTCATTCGGTTTGCTGGCGACTCCGGCGATGGAATGCAACTTACCGGAAATCTGTTCTCAGATTCCACGGCATTTGCTGGAAACGACTTCGCCACCTTCCCCGATTATCCCGCTGAGATCCGTCCACCACAAGGTACTGTGGCAGGCGTCTCGGGATTCCAAGTGCATTTCGGACACAAACCGGTCCACACCACGGGCGACCTCTGCGACGTGCTGGTTGCCATGAACCCCGCCTCCATCAAGGCCAACATGCGTTGGCTGAGACCCGGCACCATCATCATCTTCGATGTGGATTCGCTGAGTGAGAAGGCGCTGGAAAAGGCTGGTTACACTGCCGATCCGACTAGCGACGGCACCCTTGCCGACTATCAAGTCGTCAAGGCCCCGATTTCAGAGTTGACCAAAGAAGCCCTGAAGGACTTCGGGATGGACCAGAAGAGCATGCTCAAGTCGAAGAACATGTTTGCTCTCGGCATCGTGATGTATCTCTTCAACAGGAATCTGGATACCGTTTACAAGTATTTTGAAACCAAGTTCAAAGGCAAAGATCAAGTCATCAAGGCTAACCGCACCGTCCTCGACGCTGGTTACCACTATGCCGACACTTGGGAACTCTTCACCAATACCTATAAGGTGGAAGCTGCCGACCTCGAAAAAGGCAAGTATCGTAACATCACGGGTAACACCGCCGCCGCTTGGGGTCTGATGGCCGCCAGCGAGAAGTCGGGACGCCCGCTCTTCTTGGGATCATATCCTATCACGCCAGCCACCGACATCCTTGTGGAACTCACCAAGCATAAGGAACTGGGTGTGAAAGCCTTTCAGGCTGAAGACGAAATCGCTGGCATCATGTCGTCGATTGGCGCTTCCTACACTGGTTGCCTCGCCGTCACCACGACCTCAGGTCCTGGTCTCTCGCTGAAGAGCGAAGCCATGGGTCTCGCCGTCATGACAGAGTTGCCGCTCGTCATCATCGATGTGCAGCGCGGTGGTCCTTCGACGGGTCTGCCCACCAAGACCGAACAGAGCGACCTTCTGCAGGCCCTGTTTGGCCGTAACGGCGATGCTCCGCTCGTCGTCATGGCTGCCCGTAGCTCCGCTGGCTGCTTCTATTCGGCTTACGAAGCCTCCCGTATCGCCCTCGAGCACATGACCCCCGTCATCCTGCTCAGCGACGGTGCTCTGGGTAACGGATCCGAAGTGTTCCGCATCCCTCGCATGGCCGATCTGCCCTCTATCACGCCTCGTCTGGCTAAAGCCAACGACCCCGACTACCGTCCATATCGTCGTGACGAGAAGACCCTCGCCCGCGAATGGGCTATCCCGGGAACGGAAGGCCTGCGTCATCGCGTCGGTGGTCTCGAAAAAGAGAACATCAAGGGTAACCTTACTACCGACCCAATGAATCACCAGATTATGACCGAACTCCGCGAAGAGAAGATCAACCGTGTGGCCGACGATATCCCGTTGCAGGAAATCGATGGCGACAAGAACGCTGACCTCCTTGTCGTGAGCTGGGGTGGCACCTACGGCGTTGTTCGTACCGCTGTCGACAAGCTGAAGGAAGAAGGCAAGTCGATTGCCCATGCCCATTTCGATTATATCATGCCGTTGCCAAAGAACACGGCTGACGTCCTCGCAGGTCACAAGAAGATAGTGGTGTGCGAGATGAACCGCGGACAGTTTGCCAAATACCTGAGAATGAACTTCCCGGAATTCAAATACGAGCAGTTCAACAAGGTCCAAGGCCTGCCTTTCGGTCTCGCCGAACTCGAAAATAAGTTTAATGACCTTTTAAAATAATACGACTATGGAAAATCAAAATATAGAGAATCAGGTTGTTAATCTTACCAAGGCTGATTTTTCCAGCGATCAGGTAGTGAAATGGTGCCCCGGTTGCGGTGACCACGCTATCTTGAAGGCTGTCCAGGATATCTTCCCCAAACTCGGTGTGAAGAAAGAGAATCTTGTCGTCGTCTCCGGTATCGGATGCTCGTCACGTTTCCCTTATTACATGAACACCTATGGTTTCCATAGCGTTCACGGCCGTGCCGCCGCTGCCGCTACGGGCGTCAAATTAGCCAACCCCAACCTTTCCGTTTGGATGATCACGGGAGACGGCGACTGTACCGCTATCGGCGGTAACCACTTCATCCACGCTTGCCGTCGTAACATCGACATCAACTTGTTGCTGTTCAACAACCGTATCTATGGCATGACAAAAGGTCAGTTTTCACCCTGCACCTTCCGTGGCACGAAGACCAAGACCAGCCCGCAAGGCACTTACGAAGATCCGTTCAATCCTGGCGAACTCGCCATCGGTGCTAAGGCTACCTTCTTTGCCC
>CAMJQC010000004.1 GCA_946407975.1 uncultured Bacteroidales bacterium | reverse complement strand
CTCTGGGGCCTAATTTAATGTTAAACCGTCCAACTTTTTGGGGTCACATCACATCTGCGCCCTCTTTTTTTATAAATCAATTCAAAGGCATTATTGTTTTATAATACTCTGAAATGCAACAGTATTTGTTATTCCTTCATAGAGAGGTTTGAAAATCAACGCGGAAATATTTTATTCATGTGTTTTTTCCCTATCTTTGGGCCAAAATTATCCATCTATGAAGATCAAATTCATCGGCGCTGCCCAAGAGGTGACTGGTAGCAAGCATTTGATTACCACCGACCATGACAAAAAAATACTACTCGACTGCGGCATGTTCCAAGGCAAGGGCCTCGAGACCGATGCCGCCAACCGCAACATCATGGTTGACCCCAAGGAAATCGATGCCATCATCCTTACCCACGCCCATATTGACCACTGTGGCCTGATACCTTATTTTTACAAACAAGGGTTCCGCGGTCAGGTTATCTGCACGAATGCCACCCAAGACCTCTGCAACATCATGTTGCCCGACAGCGGTTTCATCCAGGAAAACGATATGATGTGGTTTAACAAGAAGCGCCGCAAGCAAGGTCTGCCCGCTTTACAGCCCATCTACACCGAGAAAGACGCCCGCGCCTGCATGGAGACTTTCGTTAGCATAGGCTACAACCGATACTTCAACATTGACACGAACGTTAAAGTGAAATTCAATAACACGGGGCACATGCTGGGGAGTGGTTGCGCCATCATTGAAATAGACGAGGGGGGCAAGATGACCCGCATAGGCTATACCGGTGACATCGGACGCGAGTACAACTATCTGTTGCGCTCACCGGAGGCCTTCCCACACTGCGATTACCTCATCACCGAATCCACATATGGTAATCGCCTCCATAGCGACCGAGAAAACGCCGAGCAGCAGCTGCTTGAGATCATCTACCACACTTGCGTTGAGAAGCGAGGCAAACTCATCATCCCTTCGTTCGCCGTCAGCCGCACCCAGGAGATCGTCTATTTGCTCAACAACTTCTACAACCAAGGCAAGCTGCCAGAAAAGATCCCGGTATTCGTCGACAGTCCTTTGGCCGTCAATGCTACTGAAATTTTCCGCATGCATCTCGAACTATTCAACGATGATGTAAAGGATGTCATCGAATATGACCCGGACCCCTTTGGCTTTAACAGCCTTACCTTCGTACGCGACATCAACCAATCAAAAGCCTTGAACGCACGCAAAGATCCCTGCATCATCATCTCCGCATCGGGCATGATGGAGGCAGGCCGTGTGAAACACCACATCGCCAACAGCATCGAGAATCCCAATAACAGCATTCTTGCCATTGGTTACTGCGCCCCAACCACCTTGGGTGCCAAACTGCTGGAAAAGCCCACGCCTGCGACCGTCTCCATCTTCGGTATAGAGCACGCCGTCAATGCTGAAATCTACGAGATCGACGCCTTCAGTGGTCACGGCGACTATAAGGAGATGATCGACTATCTGAGTTGCCAAGACCCGAGCAAGGTGAAGAAGACCTTTATCGTTCACGGTGATCCCGAAGCCCAGAAGTATTACAAGCGACAATTGCGCAAGGAAGGCTGGGAAAACATTGTCATCCCAGAACCGGGCGAGACGTTTGAGTTGAAATAACGCAACCATTTCTGATAAGATGAAAATCCCTGATGCCATCGGGGATTTTTTATGCTTTGCTTCACCTCTCAGAAGGCCTAGAACCTCGTACTGCTGATAAACACAGGATACCGCATCATCAAATAAACCGAAAACACTATATTAGGCGAGCCGTCAACAATTAAACAGTTAATCGACAAATCATTCGCCAATATTCCGTATTTTTGCCAAAATTTAATGAAATGGCACAAAAACCCTCCATACCCAAAGGCACACGCGACTTCCTGCCAGAAGTAATGATGCGCCGCAATTATATTTTTGACACCATCAAGAGTGTATTCAAACGTTTCGGTTTCCTGCCTATCGAGACCCCTTCGATGGAAAATCTCGGCACCCTGCTCGGCAAATACGGCGACGAGGGCGACAAGCTCCTCTTCCGCATACTCAACTCGGGCGACTTCATGTCGGGTGTAGAGCAAAACGGAGAACCGCTCGAATCGCTGAAACTGGCCAGCAAGATCAGCGAGAAGGGCCTGCGCTACGACTTGACCGTGCCCTTTGCCAGGTTCGTCACCATGTATCGCGACCAAATCGCCTTCCCCTTCAAACGCTACCAGATCCAGCCCGTATGGCGTGCCGACCGCCCCCAGAAAGGACGTTACCGCGAGTTCTGCCAGTGTGATGTCGACATCATCGGAAGCAACTCCCTGCTCAACGAAGCCGAACTGGTACAGATTGTGGATGAGGTTTTTACCAACCTGAAAATCAACGTGCTGCTGAAGATCAACAACCGCAAGATTTTGGCCGGCATCGCTGAGTATATCGGCAAATCGGACGCTCTGGTCGACATCACTGTGGCCATCGACAAACTCGACAAAATCGGCATCGACGCCGTCAACGCAGAGTTGGCTGAAAAGGGCCTGGATGCCGACGCCATTGAAAAGCTACAGCCTATCCTCTTCATGAAAGGCGATGTCCGCGAGAAGATTGCTCAACTAAAGCCCTTGCTCAACAACGAAATCGGTCAGAAGGGCATTGAAGAAATCGAGACCTTGTTCGACTATATCGACGGCATGACGCTCAATATCGAGACCGAACTCGACCTCACCTTGGCCCGTGGCTTGAACTATTACACAGGGGCCATCTTCGAGGTGAAGGCCAAGGACTATGCCATCGGCAGCATCTCCGGCGGGGGGCGTTACGACAACCTCACCGGCATTTTCGGTCTGCCAAACGTCTCAGGTGTGGGCATCAGCTTCGGCGCCGACCGCATCTACGACGTGCTGGAGAACCTCAACCTCTTCCCAGAGACGCTCTCGGAAGGCACCAGAGCCATCTTCCTCAACTTTGGCAAAGAAGAAGAGAAGTATTGTCTGAAGTACCTCAACCAGGTGCGCAAACACGGCATCAATGCGGAGATCTATCCCGACGCCGCCAAGATTCAGAAACAAATGAAATATGCCGACCAACGCAACATCCCCGTCGTCATCATCGCTGGCGAACAGGAAGTGGCTGAACAAAAATTCACCGTGAAATGGATGAAAGAAGGTCGTCAAGAGACTGTTGAAGCCAACAAATTAGTAGAAACAATCATATAAAAATGAAAAAGATACATTACATCAGTTCAGAAGAACTCACTTTTAAGCAAGTCGACGAGATTCTCCATGAAGGATATGAACTCGCCCTTTCCGACGATGCCATCCGTCGCATCCAGAAATGCCGTGACTACCTCGACAAAAAGATGGAAAACCCTGACAAACCCATCTATGGCGTGACCACTGGCTTCGGTTCGCTCTGCGACCATAGCATTTCAAAAGAAGACCTCAGCACCCTGCAACGCAACCTCGTCATGTCACACGCATGCGGCACGGGCGAGATGGTGCCTGAAGAGATCATCCGCCTCATGCTCCTCCTCAAGGTGCAGAGTCTGTCGTATGGCAATTCGGGCGTGCAGGTCATCACCGTACAGCGTCTGATCGATTTCTTCAACAACGACGTGCTGCCCGTGGTTTATAACCAAGGTTCACTTGGCGCTTCTGGCGACTTGGCTCCTCTGGCCAACCTCATGTTACCCCTGCTCGGCTTAGGCGAAGTGCATTATAGAGGAGAAATCGTCCCCGCCACCCTGGTCTCGGCTAAATTCGGCTGGGAGCCCATCACGCTGCAGTCGAAAGAGGGTCTGGCTCTGCTCAACGGCACCCAGTTCATGAGCAGCTACGGCACCTACGTCTTGCTGAAAGCCTTCCGTCTGAGTTATCTCGCTGACCTCATCGGCACGGTCTCTCTGGAAGCCTTCGACGGCCGTATCGAGCCTTTCTTCGACCAAGTGCATCAGATACGCCACCACAACGGACAGATCGTCACCGCCAAGCGCATCCGTGAATTCACCAAAGGCAGCGAGCTGATATCGAGAGAGAAGAAACACGTCCAAGACCCCTACTCTTTCCGCTGCATGCCTCAGGTCCATGGCGCCTCCAAGGATGCCATCGACTATGTGGCCTCCGTCTTCAGCGAAGAGATCAACGCCGTCACCGACAACCCGACCATCTTCCCCGACGAAGACCTCGTCATCTCAGCCGGTAACTTCCACGGACAGCCTCTGGCCATCACTTTGGACTTCCTTGCCATTGCCATGGCAGAACTCGGCAACATCAGTGAGCGCCGCACCTACCAGCTCATCGCCGGCAAGCGCGACCTGCCCTCCTTCCTCGTCGCCGAACCAGGCCTCAATTCAGGTTTCATGATTCCTCAATATGCCGCCGCCAGCATCGTCAGCCAGAACAAACAGCTCTGCACCCCCGCTTCGGTCGACAGCATCGAGTCTTCACAAGGACAAGAAGACCACGTGAGCATGGGCGCCAACGCAGCCACCAAGGCGCTGCGCGTGGCTGAGAACCTAGAGCGCATCCTCGCCATCGAGCTCTTTAACGCCACCCAGGCATTGGCCTTCAGGAGACCGCTAAAGTCATCGGAATGCATTGAGAAATTCGTAGCCGAATACCGAAAGCACGTCGAATTCGTGCAAGTCGACAAGGTGATGTACACCGAGATCGCCAAGAGCGTGAAATTCGTCCAAGAATATCCGCTGGCATTCGACATTTTGAAGAACAAATAAATCATCGGGAAACAGTAGAGACGCGATGAATCGCGTCTCTACCATGCCCCATTATAATTCATCATCATGGAATCGTCCACCGACCAACAGCCCAAACGCCCTACTGGCATGACCATTTTGCTGGTGCTGTCGCTCATCAACGCCATTTATAACATTTTCCAATCCCTCATTCTGTACATCAGCGCCCCAACCATGATACGAATGCAGGAAAGCGGTGAACTGGACAGCATGATGGAACCTTTTTTCCAGATGATGAATTCAGAGATGGTTACTGCCATGAAGGACGGCATGGCCGCCATGCTCAGTATCGACAGGATCTATTACCTCATTATGGGCGTACTCTTTATTGCCTCTTTGATAGGTGTGTTGAAAATGTTCAAATGGGACAAGACAGGATTACACATCTATTCCATCGCACAGATTTGCATGCTCATCAATTCCTCGGTATTCCAATATCCTAAGATGCCTACTTCTCCCTTTTTATCCGATGCGATGCTGACTGCATTGTTTATTCTGGTCTATTATCTCTTTTTCAAACGATTCAGCCTGGAAAACAATGGGAAAGAAACAGAATAGAAAAGAAAACCAGCTTTTTGACACGAAGCCCGAGCTCACGCTTGCCATGAAACTGGCAGCGAGTTTCGCTATCACCTATTATGGCATGCTCTTCATTTATGAAATCATCACCGTCATCTTCTGTCACTATTCTATCGATTCCTATTACCTTCACGGTGAAAAGGTCTTTGAAAACTGGTCTTCTGACTTCGTCATACTGATATTGGAACTCATCCTTTCCGGATTGCTGGTCTTCAGTCTGATTCAGATTTTCAGGAAGAAAAACAACGGCAAATCCATCTTCGTCCTCGCTTCTTTGCTTTTAATCATCTTTCAACTCATTACCACAGGGTTCTTCCCTTGGTACAAATATGCTTTAGAGATTTTGCTTCTGCTCATCATTGCTCCCATCAGGATGAAGAAGATTAAAGAAACGCCCAAAGACTCAGAAGCGACCGAACAAAATGCAGGTCAGGACGAACTGCAAGAAGAATCCGCCTCTGAACCTGAAGAAGTCGTTTCTTCCGAAGAGCAAAACCCCAATACAACAGCATGAACGCCATACTGATTGGTTTATTCATACCTTTTGCAGGCACCGTTTTGGGCTCTGCCTTCGTGTTTCTCATGAAGAAAGAGATGCCACAACGTCTGCAAAAATCCCTTTTGGGCTTTGCTTCTGGCGTGATGGTCGCTGCTTCGGTTTGGTCGTTGCTCATCCCCGCCATGGAGATGAACCAAAGCCGTGGCACCACGAGCGTTATTCCGGCAGTAATAGGTCTATTGGCAGGTTTTGCTTTTTTATTACTCATCGACAACATCACGCCGCACCTCCACCCGCTGGGCGAAGTTGAAGGGCCCAAAAGCCGCCTGTCGAAAACGGCGATGCTGGCCTTTGCCGTCACCATTCACAACCTGCCCGAAGGCATGGCAGTTGGCATAGCCCTAGCAGGTGCATCAGGCACAGAAGCCATCATAGATTCAAGCGCCGCACTAGCCCTGTCGCTCGGCATAGCCTTGCAAAACATACCAGAAGGCGCTATCATCTCCATGCCCCTACGAGCTGCAGGTAACAGCAGGATGAAGTCTTTTATCATCGGGTCGATTAGCGGCATCGTTGAACCTTTAGGAGGAGCATTGGTGTTTGTCTTAGCCTCTGCCGTGATGACAAGCATGCCTTACCTGCTTTCCTTTGCAGCCGGAGCCATGCTCTACGTGGTCATTGAGGAACTTGTACCTGAAGCTTCTCAGGGAGACCATTCCAACCTTGGCACCATCGGATTTGCCTTGGGATTTGCTCTGATGATGGTGATGGATGTGGCGCTGGGCTAAAGCCTTATGCCTTTGGCCTTGTCGGCATCTGTGGTTTATTGTGCTACAACAAGTGCGGAAGAATCGACGGCAAGGCTGTCCACAATCACTTCTTTCTCATGATAAGGTTCAGGAACACCAGAACGCTTCACGGCTTCCATCCAATACTTGACTACTTTGTTGAACTGCTCCTTCTCAGACTGTGGCACAGGATCAGCGTTCGGCGACTCCATCTTCAAGGGGTCTATGGGTACTTCATTCTTATAGACACGGAAGTCAAGGTGCGGGCCCGTAGCGACGCCCGTTGAACCTACATAACCGATCAACTGACCTTGTTTCACACGGGAACCCTGCTTGATGCCTTTGGCATAACCCTTCAGGTGCATATAACTGGTAGTGTATGTTTCGTTATGCTTGATTTTCAGATAATTGCCAGCGCCACCCCTTTGATAGGCCTTAGTGATGACTACGCCGTCGCCGATGCTATAGACAGGCGTGCCGGCAGGAGCGGCATAGTCAACGCCATGATGCGGACGATAGTATTTCAGCACAGGATGGAAACGTCGGTTGCTGAAGGTGGAACTGATACGGCTGTAGTTCAAAGGCGCCTTGAGGAAAGCCTTGCGAAGGCTCTCGCCCTTCTCATTGAAATAATTCGTCTTCCCGTCCTGATCGAAAGCCACGGCACGGACGGTGTCGCCCGCATGCACCAGATTACAGAAGTATACCTTCCCTAATCCGACCGACTTGTCTTCCACATATTTGCGCTCATACACCGCATCGAAGGAGTCGCCTTCCTGAATGCCAAAGAAATCGACCGTCCATGCATAGATGTCAGCCAGTTTCACCGCAAGGGCGGGATCTCCGCCTTGGTCGACAATGGCGCTCCATAATGAGCTGGTGATGGTGCCCGATGTCCGTTCCATACGCACGTCGATATCCTTCTCGATACGCCAGGCTGTCAAAGAATCCGTGAGGCTGAAAACCGCCGTATTGCGATAATCGATCTCATAGATCCAATATAAGGGCGTCTGTGACGTATCATTAGTCGCCAAAAGATAATAGGTGTTGCCACTCCGCATCCTGCTTACATCGTAGACGGTGCGACAATCGTTGGCAATATGGTTGACGACTTGCATTGAAACGCCCTTCTCCGTCAACATGTCGGAAAGCGTCTGATCGGGCTCTATCTTGCCATCTTCCACATACATCGAGTCGACACAAATGCCGTAAAGATATGTCGGTTCGGCAGGCTCCACAGCTTCTTCTTGATAAGAAGGATCACCGATGTGTTTACACGAACGTGTGCCAAACACGATGGCGGCAATGATGATGACAATAGGAAGTATGATGAAAAGGATGACACGATCCCAACGTACACGCGTTTTACTCATGAGTTTTTTCTCAAATTATTACAAAAATATAGAGGTGCACAGCACCTCTATATTATACGGACGGTCTATTAGTTTATTGTAAAACCCATCGATTATTTTTCTGTCGCTTGAGCGTATCCTGCGCGGACAGCCTGGAGGTTCAAGTCGACCACATCCTGACCTTTTCTGCCAAAGATATGGGCGATGGCCTCTTCCACTTTGCTCATCTCGATGCCGAGATAAGGCACCGTAGCGCCCAAAAGCACCATGTTGGAACGGGCTTTCAACTCCTTGGCAATGGCATTGGCATCGAAAGCCACGACATGCTCCAACTTGCCCAGTTCGGCATTAATCACAGCCATATCAGGATAGTTCTTGATATTCACGAAAGGATCAGAGTTGGTGATGACCCAGCCTTCCTTAGCCAGCCAAGGCAAATAGCGTAAGGCTTCCATCGGTTCGGAAGAGAGGATGATGTCGGCTTGTCCTTCCGGGATGACATCGGCATAAATCTCGTTATCTGAAATGCGGAGGTGTGAAAACACAGATCCGCCGCGCTGCGACATGCCGTGGATTTCGGACTGCTTGATGTTCATGCCCATGTTAAGGGCGGCATCAGAAATGATCTTGGCGACTGACACGATACCATCACCGCCAACGCCACAGAGAACTATATCTTTTTTCATATTGATTCCATTTTAAAAATTCAACTTATTTCTTCATGTGCTTCTTCAGTTCAACGATACAGGTACGGTGCGGGATGATGACCGAAACGCCGTTGTAGTTCACCTCTTCCTCGATGATCTTCACGTTTTCTTCATGATTCTTCGGCAATGGGACGATATCGCGGATGTGTTCGGGTTCAACGCCAAGGCCTTCGCAGATGCGGCGGATCTTGTTATGAGCTGACGAAGGCTGACCTCCCGTCATGGCCGTGATGTCGTTGTCAAGAATCATGACCACCACATTGGCTTTCTCGTTGACGCAGTCCATGAGACCTGTCAGACCGCTGTGACCGAAAGTGCCGTCTCCGATGACTGCCACACTCGGGAAGATGCCCACCTCGCTGGCGCCTTTCGCCATGGTGATGGAAGCGCCCATGCATACCGTCGTATTGATGGCACCCATGTTGAATCCCAAGGTATAGCAACCGATGTCGCCGAAGACCTTGCCTCCTTTATGATTGGCCATAACAGCATTCAATGCTGTGTAGCTATCGGTATGAGGGCAACCCTGACAGAGCGCCGGAGGACGATTCACAACGACTTGAGGAACAGTAAATTCACCAGCAGCCTTCATGCCGAGCGCCTTAGCGACCTTTTCTGCATTCAGTTCGCCATCGCGACGAATGGTCTCGTCTAGACGACCCATCACCTTCTTGCCTTTGCCAAGGAAGCCCTTGATCAGTTCTTCAACGAAAGGCTGACCGTCTTCAAGTACGAGAATCTGGTCACACTCGTCGTAGAGCTTGTTAATCATATTATACGGCAACGGATACTGCGTCACTTTCACTACCGGATAAGGGCACTTGCCGTCAGCGAAGTTCTCCATCAAATAGTTATAAGCAATGCCAGTAGTAATGATGCCCAGCTTTTTGTTCGGTCCGTCATAGTATTTGTTGTAACCAGATTCTTCAGAAGCCTTGCTGAAAGCAGGCTGCTTGTCGATCAGGTCACGATAGAGTCGTTTGGCATTGGCGGGCAGCAACACGAACGATTTGGCATCGGCAGGTTCCGTCAAATCATTCTGCTTGCGGACAGGCTTACGCACCACGCCGGCACGGCTGTGGGCTAAACGGGTCGGGATACGATACAGCACCGGGGTACCCAGCTGTTCGCTCAAATCGTAACCGTAATGCACCATATCGTAAGCTTCCTGTTGATTGGATGGCTCCAGCATTGGGATCATGGCCCAATGGCCATAGAAACGGCTATCTTGTTCATCCTGCGAAGAGAACATGCTCGGATCGTCGGCTACGACAACCAAAACGCCTTTCGTGCCGATGATGGCGGCATTCATAAAGGGGTCGCCACAGACATTAAGGCCCACATGCTTCATACAGGTCATGGCACGTTTGCCAGCATAAGCCACGCCGATGGAAGCCTCGAGAGCCGTCTTCTCATTAGCGCACCAATTGGCTCTGACGCCCAGTTCCTTGGCTTGCTTCGAATTGATGACGTATTCCGTGATTTGGGTGGAAGGCGTGCCTGGATAACTGTTGATAGCACTGCCTCCGGCATCGATAAAGCCTTGAGCTATGGCTTCATCGCCTAATAACAATAATTTCTCCATGTGATTATTTTATATCTTTCAACAATATTTCATTTGCCACAAAGATACAAAATAGAAAGACACGAGCAATCGTTTCAAGGAAATAGTTTGCGTCAAGGTGTAACTTTCACAATTTTAATCAATTGCTTTTCTTGAAAAGCGGGGCCATAACGTAAGAAGTACACGCCCGAACGCCATTGACTCACGTCGATATCCATTGTTTTCTGAAAGCGATCCGTCAACAGGCAATTGCCATATGCGTCATAGACTTCAATGTCTATCAATCCCGTTTCCGCTACGTTGACATGCAGCAAGTCGCTGACGGGATTGGGAAACACGCCAACGATAAAGGGGTCAGGTGACGCATTAACAGAAATGTCAGCTAAAGCCAAATGCTGACCGTCTTCAGTGATGACGGAGAGATGGACTTTTCCACCCAGCATTCCTTCCACCGTGCAACTGAGCTCATCGCTATTGACTGCACGAATGCTTGCAACCGTTTCATCGTTAATTCTCCAAGTGACATGCTGATTTGTAGCATATTCTGGATGGAGTGTCGCCGTGAAAACAACGGTGTCGCCCACATTCATCTCCACAACAGTAGGATATAAAGCAATACTGGCCACAGGACACGGTAGGACGGTGACATAAGCCGTAGCCGAGCGTTCCGGATAAACGGCTGAGGTAGCGGTAACCGTAGCATTGCCCACATTAACCGGCCTGACCAGCCCATTTCTGTCGACGGTAATGACGTTTTCGTCGCTCACCGACCATCTGACCTTTTTAAAGGTGGCGTCGTCGGGAAGGACCCGTGCCATGAACTGCTGCTGTCCTTCAACCATTATCACCTCAGCCAGAGCAGGTTCGATAGTAATACTCTCAACAGGGACAGGTTCCACAGCACGCCATGTAGCGCGCCATCCCGCCGCCGTAGTGAAGCAATCGGAACGAAACTCCAGACACATGACATTGCCAGTGGATATCACAGTACCCGGGCTTTGCGTGTTCCATCGGCCGATCTTAGGCGCAAATTCATCTTCCCCATCATATATCCATAAGAAATCATAATCCGTCTCCAGTTCAAACGACTCGAAATTCATTTGCACGATATGGCCCAGCGGCACACGTACCAGCCACAGCCTGCGCTCGTCGTCAGGATAGTCTTGGTGATTCAAGACTCCCGACTCCCCTTCCAGAATCTCCATCTCCGTTCCCTGGTTGATCAGCTTATAGTAGTAATTCCAGTCCCAATAAGGGCCAGGGTCGGTATGCGACTGATTGGGATAATGCTGATGCCCACGGATCTTGACACAGGACGTCTCGCCGCCGAGGTCGTGCAGCCCATTATTTAAACAGATTCCGCTGTCGAGCGTATCGCGATAGAAGACCCTATGCGAAAGGATGGGTTCATGCCGTTGGCAGATGTCACGCACCAAATCAGCCGACGCGCCATACATCTCTGGCGTAAAATAACTGACAATATCACCATAAGCCTCATGCTCAATGCCAATGGAATAGGCGTTGGCGGTGCGGGCATGCCACGCCTTGTCAGCCTCTCTCACCATCTGGGTAATCTGTCCATCCGACGAACGGATGACATAATGCGCCGAAACCTGTGAATCGCAGTTCAAGAACCAGCTGATGCTACCGGCATATGAGCCTTCCGTATAATGGACGACCACCGAGCTGATTACCGTCGTATCGCTGCGTTCGCTGAAATTGCACTCTGGAGCAGGATTCCAAATGGCACCAGGATAATCGGGGCCATCCTTCACCCGAAGAATTCGAGCCGAAAGCAGAGGCAATTCATCACCAAAGACAGATTTCAGGTCTAAAGCATAGGGAACGAAGCCACACAAGCTCGCCTTTTTCTCATCATTAAGGAAATTGCAAACCGAATACAGCATCGTGTTCATGACGAAAGCGTCTTTTTCACCTCCCACAGGCAGTTCTGAAAGGTCTTCCACTACAGTAAGGCAATGCTTAAAATCGCTTCCCTCCTTATCTTCCAACAAATTCGAAAAGGCTGCTGCATAAGCCAGAACGTTCTTTGCTGGATCGGTCAAAATATCCGTTTCGGGAATGCCTGACAATTTGGCGATCACATGCAGATTCTCACGGAAGCAGTTCTTGCCATCCATCACCAGGCCCATCAGGCCATAACTGCGAGGCATCGCCGTAGAATCGTCAAAGCCATAGTCGGCATCCGTCAAATGATGGAAATGGGTATTGGTATACGAAACCGCTTCAAGCAATCCTTGGGGAATCGTCGGGAAAACCCTATACGCCGCTTCAAAAGCAGGCTTCGATTTTTCATAATCCTGTAGCAACCTTTTCGTGGCCTTATCTTGAGCATTCAAAACAAGTGCAGACAGCACCATTAATAATACCAAAAAAGTCTTTCTCATAAAGATTCCGATTTGCGACCCCAAAGAAAAGCAATTTTGGGCAGTTGCAAGGTTGCAACCTTAAAAAAAACTGGCCACTTTTAAAAAATATGCACATTTTTGCACAACTTTTGTAACAAAAGACACGAACAATCGTATAGCAACAAACATCAGTAATAAAATGGACAATCAAAAAAGACTACATCGCAACATCCAGAATAAAGTCATAGGTGGCGTTTGCTCTGGATTAGGAGACATGCTGGGCGTCGACCCCACCATCATCAGGATTCTTTTTGTCGTCTTCTTTCTCGCTGGCGGCTCAGGATTTCTCATCTACCTTATCCTATGGATCATTTTGCCCGCCGACAGAGGCATAAAGGCAGAACAATTCGTAAACGACCAGCAAGGGCAACCCGTTCCTGTTAAAGATGAGAACAGGGGTGGCCTGATTGGAGGCATCGCACTTATCCTTTTAGGATGTCTATTCCTCCTCGGCAATCTCGTGCCTCGATTCAACTGGCATACGCTATGGCCCATCATCTTAATAGCCATCGGATTACTGCTCATCCTCCCACTTTCAAAAAAGAACAACTATGAAAAGTAGAAACTTATTCCTTGGACTAATTGTCCTTTTCATCGGTATCATCGCCTTGCTAGGCGCACTTAATGTCATAGATTTCAGCTGGCGCATCGCCTCCCGTCTTTGGCCCTTTATACTCATCCTCATCGGCATCGCCATCTTGCCCGTGAAGGATTATCTGAAGGCCATCCTGCTCTTGTTAACCATGGGGGCCTCCGTACTGCTCTATCACAACGAAGCCGTCAACCATGCCAATCGTTACTCTTTATCTTCCCTTTTCAGAAACTGGGATTGGGACAACGACAATGACAATTCCAAAGACGAGGAAGAATGGGATGCTGACAAGCAAGGTCTCATCTCGGAACATTTCTCTGAACCTTACGGAGATTATAAAAAAGCTACGCTCGACATTGATTTTGGAGCTGGCAACCTCGAAATCCTTCCCCCTTGTGCCGAACTGGTGACGGTCAACAGCACAAGCAGTTTCGCCAAGTACAACTTCAGGACAGAAACAAATGACAAAGTCGCCAATGTATTTGTCAAAGGGAAAGGAAATGTGAACAACAAATCGAATAAAATCAAAAACGAGCTCTCTATTGCCATGAGCGACCATCCCGCTTGGGACCTCAACATCGACACAGGTGCTTCCGACTGCGACCTTGACCTCAGACCCTACCGGATCAACCATGTTGACATCGATGCCGGAGCTTGCAAAATGAACATACTCTTAGCTGACAATGGGACCGACATCACTCTCGATGTCGATTCCGGTGTATCCGACATCAATATCGAAGTTCCTAGCAGCATGGGATGCCGCATCAGCGTCGAATCCGCTCTCACCAGCAAGGACTTCCCGGGTTTCACCATGGTCAATAAAGGCCTTTACCAGACTCCCGGCTTCAACGAATCCGAACACAAAATCTTCATCACGTTCGACTGCGGCGTATCCACCATCAGCGTCAGCCGATACGAAACAGATTAATCTGCCATCATAAGAAAGGTTAAGCACGGGCTGTCGTCCGTGCTTTTTTCTTTTTTGGCCACCCCTATTTTAAATGTCATTTTGCTATAATTTGTTTTTGCTCAGAAAAAACAGACAAAAACAAACAAAGGTTGTTGTCTTTTTTATATTTTTGCGAATTAATTCCTTACGGAACGATTACTTAGCATATTAAAAATCAGTAAAATACTTTTAAGCGCCATGCTGCATCAACTACTCAGAAGACTCTGCCTCACCACGTTGGTCCTTTTCATTACCATAGCTGCTGTTGCCCAAAACAACAACATCAAAGGTTTTGTCTATGAAGAATCGACAGGTGAACCCGTCATGTACTGTAATGTCTATCTTAAAGGCACTACCATCGGTGGATCGACCGACGAAAACGGTCACTTTGACATCAGCCGCATCCCTGATGGCAGATATACCCTTTTGGTCACCAGCGTTGGATATGACACCATCAGAGAAAACATCACGCTTTCCAAAGGACAATCGATCAACAAAAAATACTACTTAAAGGCTACCAGTCTCAACCTTGAGACTGTCACCATCACGGCTGACAAGATCGAGGCCCGTACCGAGACCAAGACTTCCGTCATCACGGTCACGCCTAAGACTATCACCAAGATTCCGAGCATTGGAGGTCAGGCCGACCTGGCGCAATACCTGCAGGTCATCCCAGGCGTCATCTTCACGGGTGACCAAGGCGGTCAGCTCTATATCCGTGGCGGTTCGCCCATCCAAAACAAAGTGTTGCTTGACGGCATGGTCGTCTACAACCCCTTCCACTCCATCGGCCTTTTCTCCGTATTCGACACCGACATCATCCGTAACGCCGAGGTCTACACGGGAGGTTTTGGCGCTGAACACGGTGGCCGTATCTCATCCATCATGGACATCTCCACCCGTGACGGTAACAAAAACCGTTTCACAGGCAAGATAGGCGGAAGCACCTTCGGCACCAAGATCACATTGGAAGGACCACTCAAAAAAGCCAAGACCCCCGATGAAGCCGCTGCGACCTTTGTCCTTTCCGCCAAAAACTCCTATCTGGAACAAACCAGCAAAGCCATCTACAGCTATGCTTCCGAAATAGGATTGCCTTTCAACTATCAGGACGTCTATGGCAAGATCTCCCTGAATGCCCCAAACGGCAGTAAAGTCAACCTGTTTGGTTTCTCGTTCAACGACCAGGTGAACAACTACATGTCGCTTTCCGACTTCGGCTGGAACTCTTTTGGCGGCGGCACCAATTTCCTCATCATCCCTGGCAAACACCCTGTGATGATCGAGGGCACCGTGGCCTATTCCAGCTATAAGTCCAGGATGAAAGAGCAGTTCAACCCTGACAGGACCAGCACCATCAACGGTTTCAACATGAACTTCGACTTCAGCTATTTCTTGGGCAAGAGCACCATCAAATACGGTATCGAAGTGTTAGGCTATACGACCGACTACGTCACCTACAGCACATACGGCCACAAGAAAATCACAGCCAAAGAGAACTCCACCGAGATCGGCGCCTTCGTGAAATACAAGACCACCATTGGCAAACTGTTGTTAGAGCCCAGTTTCCGCTTGCAGTGGTATGCCTCGTTGCCCGACATCTCACCCGAACCTCGCCTAGCTATGAAATACAACGTCAACGACTGGTTGAGGCTGAAGGCCGCCGCCGGAATGTATTCCCAGAACTTCGTTGCCGCCACCAGTGACCGCGATGTCGTCAACCTGTTCTACGGCTTCCTTTCGGGCATTGACAACCTGCCAGAAACCTTCAACGGACAACCCATCAGATCCTATCTCCAAAAAGCCAACCACGCCATCTTAGGTACTGAGTTCGACCTCGGCAAGCAAGTCACCCTCAATTTGGAAGGCTACTACAAAGACTTCAACCAGCTCACCAACATCAACCGTAATAAGCTTTATAACTTCGGTGATGTATTCGAAGCTGCCGACGATCACATAGCTGAGCTGTTGACCAAGGACTTCATCGTTGAGAAAGGCTCTGCTTACGGATTTGACCTCTCGTTGAAGTTCGAAAACAAGAGATGGTACGTCTGGGCCGTATATGCGCTCGGATTTGTCAACAGACAATATGAAAAAATCGAAGGCAACGAAGTTCTCCTCAAAGACTACGCGCCTCACTTTGATCGTCGTCACAATATCAACACCATCGTGACCTACACGGCTGGCGACAAACGTCAGTGGGAATTCAGCGGCCGATGGAACTTCGGCACGGGCTTCCCCTTTACCCAGGTCCAAGGCTATTATGAATACTTCTCCTTCCAAGATGGAATCAACTTCGATTACACCACTACTAACGGCGACATGGGTGTCGTTTACGGTGAACTTAACGAAGGCCGTCTGCCCACCTACCACCGTTTAGACCTGGATGTAAAACGCAAGTTCTACTTCAGCGAGCGCACCATACTTGAGGCCGATTTCAGCGTCACCAACATCTATAACCGAAACAACATCTTCTACGTCAACCTCATCACGAGCGAAGAAGTCTATCAGCTGCCCATCCTGCCGAGCATAGGTCTCACCTTAACCTTCTAACCCATACGAACATGAACACGAAGAGAATCTTTTTGTTTTTTGCAGCATTTCTGCTGATAGGGTCTGCATTCTCACAAAAGAAAGCCAAGTATACGGAAGAAGATGCCAAGCAGTTTTATCGCACTATTCAAGGCGATTACTCGGCAAAAATCAACGACTCCACGACCGTTGCCTTGCACTTTACCCCTATCTGGGAACAGCGTGGCAACCGTTTTCAGTGGCTCTACATGGAGGCAGTCAATCCTGAAACCAAAGAAATCCTGGTGCAAAAAGTTCTCGAAATCAAGCCCATTTCGTCAAAGACTTTCAAAGTGTTCGTCCATGGCTTGAAAAACCCCGCTGCGTTCGCTGGAAAATGGGGCAACCGCAACTACTTTGACGGCTTCACCACCAGCATCCTGAAAGGAAAATGCAGGTATATCTTCACGAAGACCAAAGACTTTGAATATCAGACCAGTTGGAACGGGAGGAAAGACTTGAAATGCTTCCCATCAGGTGATCGGATCCATTTCAAATTTGTGCAAGCAGACGAGCGTTTCTATATCAAACGTTTGCCCAACAAATCCACCCATATCATCGGTTACATCTTCATGAAAGACCTCACCGACGACAAGGGATAAACCTCATTTCAATTTGAACACCCAAGCCGCCGTGCTTGTCACATCACTGTATTTCAATTCGCTTGTGTCAATGAATAGTTGACCGTCTTTGTATTTCCAAGGCAAAGACTTCGGGCAGCCCAACAGCTGCACTTTCATGTTGTCGGCAGGACGATCGATATTCAGAATAAGTCCCTTTTCCGGATATTCCAAAGCGATGGCATAAAGCGCATCTTTGCCTTGCGTGTAACACACCCTGGGTTGCTCGCTGGTATAAGTCGCCTTCAACCCCTCTTCAGGCAAAAGGCCTCCTACCTTGAAGCCTTTCATCAGTTGCTTTTCCATCTTTTTCGAGGACCAATACAGGCTTATCGTCGCCTCGAGATTGTCCTCTTCATAGAACACCTCTATCTCGTGCTGACCTTCTTTGAGCTTGACGCTCCCAACAGGATTGTCACGAGAATCCTTAATCACCGTCTTGCCATCGATCAGCAAAGAGGCCTTATCGTCCGTCTTAAACTCAAAGGTATATTTGGCGCATTTTTCAACAATAAACACGCCCTGCCAATGTGCACTGAAGTTGTCGCAACTGATGATCGGATCGGGAGAATTCCTTTTCCAGTCGAAGTCAATCGCTTTGTCGAAACGGGCCACAGAGACCGGCTTCATCTCGTAGAATTTCTTGTAGGGTCTCGTCCCATAGATAGCCTCACCATTGATATCCAGCCATCTTCCGAGGTCTAACAGACGCTCTTGCTGCAAAAGCGGGATCTTCCCATCAGCGGCAGGTCCCACATTGAGGGTCATGCCACCACCTGCTGCCACGAGGACGCAGAAATGACGGATGAGCTCATCAGAGGTAAGATAGTTCTCCAAAGGCTCATTACGGTTCAGACCGAAAGAACGTCCCAGACCACGGCATTCCGCCCAAGGACGGTCGGTGAGCGTGATGCCGGCACTGTATTCGGGCGTGCGGAATCCGTGTTGCTGTCCTTCGCCCCATCGGTCATTGACGATGGCATCCTTCCCCACCGTATTGTAATACCACGAGATGAGTTCGCGTGCATGCCATTGTTCGGCCGTATTGCGCCATTCGCCATCGGTAAAGAGGACCGTGGGCTTATAGGCCGATATCAATTCCTTGAGTTGAGGGATCATATGGGTTTCGACATAGGGTCCGATGGAATCGTCAGGTGCGACATACCATGGGTGAATCTTGCTCGACCATTCGGGCAACGAATAATAGAAGCCCATTTTTAATCCCTTGGCACGAACCGCCTCTGTCAACTCCCCGCAGATGTCACGATGCGGGCCGATGGCAACGGAGTTCCACTCTGGAGCATATTTGCTCGGCCACAAACAGTAGCCGTCGTGATGTTTCGAAACCAAAAGCACATATTTCGCTCCCGATTTCTTGAATAACTCTGCCCATTCGGCAGGATCCCACAGCTCAGCCTTAAACATCGGGGCGAAGTCCTCGTATTTGAAGTCTTTCCCATAGATGCGCTCCTGAAATGTCTTACGCTCATCGTTGGTGCTAAGGCCACGATAATACCATTCAGCATAGCCTTCCAAACTGGCATAAGCAGGCACGGAATACACACCCCAATGGATGAAGATGCCCAATTTGGCATCGCTGAACCACTGCGGATAGCCCCGTTGGTTGATGGATTCCCATGTCGGCATCACTTGCGCCGAAAGGTTTGCAAACAGAAGCATGAGACTGAATGAGAGGAATAAACGTTTCATAACAGAATTATTTCGTGAAAAACAATTGCAAGAATAAGAAATTTCTATGAAAAACCGTATTTTTACCCCATAAAACGAAAAGAAATGGCTGCATCCATTAACATTTATCAGCTTTTCCCCCGTCTCTTCGGCAACAAAACCGTCATGCAACATTTCGACGGCGACAAGTCGGAGAACGGCTGCGGCACCTTCGCCGACATCGACGACACAGCCCTCAAGGCCCTCAAAGAAATGGGCATCACGCATATCTGGCTCACCGGTATCCTGCGTCATGCCAGCAGCGGAGAGACCCATCCCGACATCACCAAAGGCAAGGCGGGCTCACCCTATGCCGTCACCGATTATTATGATGTCGATCCCGATTTGGGCAATATGACTGATTTCGAGCAATTGGTCAGCCGTATCCATCGTCACAGGATGAAGGTCCTTATCGACTTCATTCCTAACCATGTGGCGCGACAGTGTCGCGGTTTCAGCGATGAGAATTTCTATCTGCTTCATGGTAGCGCCTTTGTCGCCCCCACCGGAAACGGCTATCAGGAAATACCCGCCAAGGCCTCCGGCAACGACGTGTTTACGCCCAACCCCAGCATAAACGATTGGTACGACACCATCAAACTCAACTATGAACACCGCGACACATGGCAGAAGATGCTCTGCATATTGCAATTCTGGTGTCGCAAACGCGTGGACGGGTTCCGCGTCGACATGGCCGAAATGGTTCCCTTAGCGTTTTGGAATTGGTGTATCGCCGAGTTGAGAAAGACCTTCCAGCCTTTGCTCATCGCCGAGATCTACAAACCCGAACTTTACAAGCCTTTCCTTGATGCCGGATTCGACTATCTGTACGACAAAGTGGGGCTTTACAACACGTTGGAAGCCATACTGCGTCATGGACAACCTGCCGAAAGCATCAGCCAGGTGTGGAAGAACCTACATGACCTTGATGCACACATGTTGCGTTTTATGGAGAACCACGATGAAGTGCGCCTTGCCTCGCCCCATTTCGTCGGTGATGCCTTCGCCGCCCTGCCCGCTGTGTGCGTCTCCGCCCTCATGAACACAGGTCCTTTCATGATTTACAACGGTCAAGAAAACAGCGAGAACGCCATCGGAGCAGAGGGGTACAGCGGCAACGACGGACGCACCTCCATCTTCGATTACTGCTCGATGCCCAAACACCAGCTTTGGATGAACGGCGGTTTATTTGACGGAGGAAAATGCAGTCTGAGCCAAAACAAACTGCGCGCCTTCTATTCCGAATTGCTGAACCTCAGGATCAAGAGCAAAGCCATCACCGAAGGCGCCTTCTACGACCTGATGTGGTGCAATCCCTGGTTCAAGCATTTCGACCCGCAAAACATCTATGCCTTCCTGCGCTATCATGGAGAAGAACGCCTGCTCATCGTTGTCAATTTCAACCGTAACGAAGGCCGACAGATCGAGATGCGCGTCCCCGAAGACGCCCAGAAGCTGATGGAAATGGAGAAAGGAAACTGGAAAGCGAAAGAGCTCTTCACCCAAGCGTGCATCAAATTCGATCCTTCTCAACTCGCCGGAAGCGGTCTCTCCATGACATTGGCACCATCCCAGTCCTGCATCTGGACATTAACCCGACAAAAAAGATAAGCCAACGATATTTTTGTATTTTTGTGGCAAATACGACCTATGAAAAAAATTCCCATCGTCGAACAAGATTCCTGGCTTGAACCTGTTGCCAGACAGGTTGAAGCGCGTTGGAAACGTTATCAAGACAGGTTCAAGGCCATTAGCGAAAACTATGGTAGCCTCAAGGCTTTTGCCACTGCACATCAGTTCTTTGGCATGAGCTATGACGCCAAGAAAAAAGGCTGGTGGTATCGCGAATGGGCTCCGGCAGCGCGTTATCTTTGCCTCATGGGCGATTTCAACGGATGGAAGCCCTACGAGTTCCCTCTCGAAAACATAGGTCACGGCGTATGGGAAGGATTCTTCCCCGACCGGCAATTCGGCGATAAGATGACGCACGGCAGCAAATTCAAGGTGCTGGTGCAGAGTCAGATCGGCGAGCAGCTGCGCATCCCCGTCTACATCCGTCGCGTCGTCCAAGACGAAGAGAGCAAAGACTTCGCCGCCCAGTTCTGGAATCCTGCAAAACCTTATAGGTTTAGGCACAGCTCCCCTGACTTCGGCAAACAACCGCTCTTCATCTACGAGGCCCATGTCGGCATGGCGCAAGAGAAAGAAGGTGTCGGCACTTACAAGGAGTTCACCGACAACATCCTGCCCCGCATCAAAGCCGACGGATACAATACCTTACAGCTCATGGCCATCGCCGAACATCCTTACTACGGTTCCTTCGGCTACCATGTCTCCAACTTCTTTGCACCGAGCTCGCGTTTCGGCACGCCAGAGGAATTGAAAGAACTCATCGACACTGCCCATGGCATGGGCATGAAGGTCATCATGGACCTGGTGCACTCCCACACCGTGAAAAACACGCTGGAAGGCATCAACCTCTTCGACGGATCCGACCAGCAGTACCTCCATCCTGGCAAACGCGGCAACCACGAGCTGTGGGACTCCAAGCTTTTCAACTACGGCAAGGAGGAGACGCTCCGTTTCCTGCTCTCCAACATCCGTTACTGGATGGAAGAGTTCCGTTTCGACGGCTTCCGCTTCGATGGTGTGACCTCCATGCTCTACCTCGACCATGGTATCGGGGTGACCTTCGATGCGCCTGAGAAATACTTCGGCGACAATGTCGATGACGATGCCGTCACCTACCTGCAACTGGCCAATGCCTTATGCAAAGACCTCAACCCCGACAGCATCACCATCGCAGAGGATGTGAGCGGCATGCCCGGCTTGTGCCAGCCCATCGCAGACGGCGGCATGGGCTTCGGCTACCGCCTCGGCATGGGTCTCCCCGACTTCTGGATCAAGGTGCTGAAAGACCAGTCCGAAGAGCAGTGGAACATGAGCAATTTCTTCTTCACCATGAACGACCACCTGCCCGTCACCCCGACCGTGGCGTACGCTGAGTCGCACGACCAGGCGTTGGTAGGCGACAAGACCATCGCCTTCCGTCTGATGGACAAGGAGATGTACACCTCGATGAGTGTCTTTACCCCCAGCATCACCGTCGACAGAGGCATCGCCCTGCATAAAATGATCAGGCTGTTCACCATCACTCTGGGCGGTGAGGCCTGGCTCAATTTCATGGGCAATGAGTTCGGACATCCCGAATGGATCGACTTCCCCAGATTCGACAACGGATGGAGCTACAAATATGCCCGCCGACAATGGTCGCTCAACGACAACCACGACCTGAAATACCACTTTATGGGCGATTTTGACAAAGCCATGATCGCTTTCATGAAAGAGACCCATGTCAACCAGACTCAACCCGGATGGCTGCTGAAAGCCGACGAGGAGAACAAAACCGTCGTCTATGAACGCGGCAACTTGATATTCGTCTTCAATTGGGGGACGAAATCCATTCCTGATTACAAGATTCCCGTAAGAGAAACGGGCGATTACCGGATTATCTTTACCTCCGACGACAAGGCTTTTGGAGGCTTTGGTAATATTGATGCGAGTGTGAAGTTCCCGTCAGAGAAAAAGAAAGACAACATCACGATGAAGATATACAACGTCAGCCGCGTGGCAACGGTATACCAACGCATCCCATAAAAGAAAAAAGCCACTCTTCGGAGCGGCTTTTTGTTTGTTGTATAGACGCAACCACTTGCGTCTCAAACCATATTCATATTAGAAATTGTAATACAGTCTGATTTGCGGGGCAGCCAGGTCGGCATTCAGCAGGAAACCATCGGTGCCATAGAAGTTGTGGTCGTAACCGACTTTGCCGAAACGGAAAGCAGCTGTCCAGTGTTCGGTAGCCATCCAAGCGATACCGGGTTGAACTGTCACAGCGTAGTCACGGGCGTCATCGAGCAAGCCGAAGTCGCCGCAAAGGTCGAAAAACAGAGAGAATTTTTCGATAGAGGCAGCCACGTAACGGACATAAGGCTGAAGAGCCAGCGTGTTGGTGGTATTGGTGATGGTTTCTCCGAGCACATCGGTCTTGGTTTGAGTGAAACCATAGCCTACGCCAAGAGCTACTTGCCATTGGTTGTTGATGGCATAGCCCACCTCAGGAGCGATGGAGAGGTTTGTGTAATCCTTTTGAATGCTTGCACCGAGGCCGCCGCCGACCCAAACTTGAGCGTTAGCAGTGAAGATGCCTGCGAAGGCAAGTGCTAAGACTAAGACTAACTTTTTCATTTTGATTAAGTTTTAATTATGTTAAATAATTAGGTTTGTTGTTCTTCGTTTTTCAAAACGAGGCAAAAATAACAAATTACGTATCAGTTTTCTGTCCTATCTGGGAAAAATCTCCGAAAAGGCCTTATTTCTCTATAAAAGCTATCGTGTCACCTTTTTGAACGCGTTTGCCCTGGTCGGCCGTAGCCTCTACGATTTTGCCTGGCCAGAGGGCATAGACGGGTTCCATGCCGTGGTCGGAGCTGATAGCGCAGAGCAGGTCGCCTTCCTTATAAACCTTGCCGGGAGCAGGAGCCACCGACTTGTCGTCGAAGTCGACTTCCCAAAGCACTATGCCACTGACGGGAGCCACGACGGGTTCGGCATTCGGATGACGTAAAGCGCGCAGATCGGGGATGTTGACGGCCCCACCGGCTTTCTCGAACTTTTCCTTCATCTTGGCTTCCAACTCCTGGTTGAAACGGCGTTTGGCCTCGCCCGACTTGTACTCACGGTACTGTTTCTCGTGCATGGCGAACTCGAAGAGTTCTTCATCGTCTTGTCCGCGGTCCCAGCCGTTTTCTTCCATCTCTTTGATGAAGCGTGGCAGTTCGTCCGGATAATTGTCTTGCGGATTGCCTGTGAAGAACTCGAGGCCTTTCTGCTTGGCCAGCTCCACGATTTCGGGTGCCAGGGTGCCCGGCAGCTTGCCTGACTTGCCGAGGATCATGCCCCACATGGCATCGTCGAGGTCGTTGAAATCGGGTTTGCCCATGCTGCGGCCAATGAGGTTCTTCAGAGCGATGTTCTTGGTATATTGGCTGAACGGCGTCACCAAAGGCGGGTTGCCGACCATAGGCCATATGCGTTGCACTTCGTCAAAGAGGGCGACGAGCAGTTCGTCTTCGCTGAGTTCGGCCTTGCCTTGCGCCTTGAAGTTCATATTGATGAGGGCGTGGGCGCCTTTGAGGTCAGCCATCAGCGAACCCATCATACCACCCGGAAGGCCAGCGCCCAAAAGCAGGGAGTTAAGATAACGGTTGCGCGGGTCGATCCAGTAGCCGAGGAAGTCGTCCATGAAGCTCTGCGTCATGCTGCGAGCAGCCATATAGGCTTTCATGTTGATGTCCTTCACGAGGAAACCGGCATCTTTCAGCATGGCCTGCACACTGATGACGTCAGGATGCACCGTACCCCACGACAGCGGCTCCATGGCCACATCGAGGTAGTCGCAGCCTGCCTTGGCCACTTCCAGCATGGAAGCCATCGAGAGACCCGGGGTCGTGTGACCGTGGTACTGCACCTTGATTTCAGGATGCTGTGTCTTGATGTGGGCGACAATCTTGCCCAAAGAGGCAGGACGGCCTACGCCAGCCATATCCTTCAGAGCGATCTCCTTTGCACCAGCGGCGATGAGTTCGTCTGCCATCTTGATGTAATACTCGGCAGTATGCACTTGAGAGTAGGTGATGCTCATGGCAGCCTGCGAGATCATGCCAGCTTCGTTAGCCCATTGGATGGACGGGATGATGTTGCGCACGTCGTTCAGACCGCAGAAAATACGGGTGATATCGACACCCTGCGCCTTCTTCACCTTGTACATCAGCTGACGCACATCGGCAGGAACGGGGTTCATTCTCAATGCGTTCAAAGCACGGTCGAGCATATGGCACTCGATGCCGCCCTTATGCAGTGCCGCCGTGAAAGCACGAACCGACGGATTCGGGTTCTCACCGTACAGCAAGTTGACCTGTTCGGCGGCACCGCCGTTGGTCTCCACACGGTCGAAACATCCCATGTCGATGATCAAAGGAGCAATCTTTTCCAACTGGTCCTTGCGGGGCACATATTTGCCTGAAGATTGCCACATGTCGCGGTAAACCAGGCTGAATTTCACTTCTTTTTTGCTCATATATCGTTGTATTTATACCTTGTTTAAAATGGGACCGCAAAATTAGTAAAAATCCATGATATATAATTCCTTTATTAACAAATAAACATTAAGACAATTCGAGATTTTTCCAGCTATTATGAACAAAAAAATACGGATGCCGATTAATGGCATCCGTATTTACTCAAGTTTTCCGTTAAAACTTAGAACAAATCCTTTAACAGATTGTCATCCACCAGATTAGGTATCGTCACCTTCAGGCGAGGCTCGACATCCATGGCGCGTTTGATGGCGAAGGTGGCGCCTTCGTTGCGGGCCCAGTTACGACGGGCGATGCCGTTGTTGACATCCCAGTGCAACATGCAGTGCAGACGACGGTCGGCATCAGCAGAGCCATCGAGGACCATGCCGAAGCCACCGTTGATGACTTCGCCCCAGCCCACGCCGCCACCGTTGTGAATGCTGACCCAGGTAGCGCCACGGAAACCGTCTCCGATGACATTCTGGATAGCCATATCAGCTGTGAAGCAGGAGCCGTCGTAAATGTTGGAAGTCTCACGGAACGGCGAATCGGTGCCCGACACATCATGGTGGTCACGACCCAGGACGACAGGACCGCTCAAGCGACCATCGGCGATGGCCTTGTTGAACTCAGCGGCGATCTTGGTACGGCCTTCGCAGTCTGCGTAAAGGATACGGGCTTGCGAGCCGACCACGAGATGGTTGGCCTGTGCGCCTCGAATCCACTGGATGTTGTCATGCATCTGCTGACGGATCTCTTCGGGAGCCGTCTTGGCAATGGTCTCCAGCACGTGGCAGGCGATATCGTCGGTGACAGCGAGGTCTTCAGGCTTGCCCGAGGTGCACACCCAACGGAATGGTCCGAAACCATAGTCAAAATACATGGGACCCATGATGTCCTGCACATAGGAAGGATAACGGAAACTGCCGTCAGCCTTGAGGATATCGGCACCCGCACGGCTGCTCTGCAACAGGAAAGCGTTGCCGTAGTCGAAGAAGTACATGCCTTTGGCAGTCAATTTGTTGATGGCAGCTACATGACGGCGCAACGAGGCCTGCACCTTGGATTTAAACAGGTCAGGGTCCTTGGCCATCATATCCTTCGACGCTTCGAAGCTCTGTCCTACCGGATAATAACCGCCTGCCCAAGGATTGTGCAAGGAGGTCTGGTCGGAACCGAGGTCTACACGGATATCGTGAGCGGCGGCATATTCCCAAAGGTCCACCACATTGCCCTGATAGGCATAGCTGCGAGCCTCTTTCTTAGCCACCGAAGCGAGGGCGTGCTTGAACAGCTCGTCAAGGTTGTCATACACTTCATCGACCCAACCCTGGTCATAACGCTTTTGCGTAGCGGCAGGGTTGATCTCGGCGGTGATGCTCACCACACCTGCGATGTCGCCAGCCTTAGGCTGAGCACCCGACATGCCGCCCAGACCTGCGGTGATGAACAGCTTGCCAGCGGAACCGCCGCCTTGCTTACGCGAAGCGTTCAACACAGTGATGGTCGTTCCATGAACGATACCCTGAGGTCCGATATACATATAAGAACCTGCCGTCATCTGACCGTATTGGGTAACACCGAGAGCATTGTAGCGTTCCCAATCGTCTGGCTTCGAGTAGTTTGGAATCATCATGCCGTTGGTAACGACTACGCGAGGCGCATCCTTATGGCTCGGGAACAGTCCCATCGGGTGTCCGCTATACATGGCCAGCGTCTGGTCCTCTTCCATATTGGCAAGATATTGCATCACAAGACGGTATTGCGCCCAGTTCTGGAAGATGGCACCGTTACCGCCGTAGATGATGAGTTCGTGAGGATGCTGTGCCACAGCCGGATCAAGGTTGTTCTGGATCATCAGCATGATAGCGGCAGCCTGACGGCTCTTGGCAGGATACTCGTCGATAGGACGGGCATACATCTTATAGGATGGACGGAAACGGTACATATAGATGCGGCCGTATTTTTCAAGTTCCTCGGCAAACTCAGGAGCCAATGTCTTATGGAATTTGGCCGGGAAATAACGTAATGCATTACGGACAGCCAGTTTCTTTTCCTCTTTGCTAAGAATGTCCTTACGCTTTGGAGCATGGTTGATGGTCTTGTCGTAAGGTTTCGCTTCCGGCAGCTCATCAGGAATGCCGGCGAGAATCTCTTTTTGAAAATCGTTGAGTGCTTTCATATTGTGTGCCTTAATTGTTTATACGAGAAAACGCAAAAATATGAAAAAATATGCTGGCTTTAGCATTTCATATTATAAATCTGACACGGCAGACGCAATTGATTGCGCGAAAAATAATATTGGCTACAACCCGACGTTATACTTCAGAAAAATTCCTATCTTTGCAGATTATTATCATCGGAAATCTATGAAAAACAGATTCAACATATTGGCCGTCTGCATAATGATTGTCGCCTCCTTTTCCTTCTTGGATTTACAGGCGCAAGACCCTTGCAGCATCACCTGTAGTGCCCAAATGCCGATTTGCAGCGAAAGCCCTGTCACATTAAGTGTAGAGCACAGTCCTCAATACTCCTATTTTTGGACTCCTGACGGTCAGATCACCAGCAGCATTACCGTGCATCCTCGTGAAACCACAGAATATCAAGTTGAAATTCACGACAGAGAAACGGATGAATTGATTTGTTTATCAGAGCCTTTCACCGTAGAAGTAAAGCCCCGTTTCAACATTCATTTCCGTCAATTGCAACTGACTTGCAGCAACAACAACGAAGAAAACGGCAACACCGCACAGATGTTGGCCTGGGCGAACGGTTCCACAGGACCTTATGAATACAAATGGAACATCCCTCCTCTCCATATCGCTCCTGGCTGTGATTCACTTGCCATCGGCCTTTCAGCGTTTTCCTATTACGCTATAAAAGTTACCGACGGCCGGGGTTGCGCCCAACGTGACAGCATTATGCCAAAAGCATTCCCGAATCCCATCGTTGAAATCATCACGGACCCTGGTGACACCGTTTATATGCAAAATCCCCATGTCACTTATTCTTTTGACAACCTGTCCTCCGACAGCATCGCGATTGCAAATTACTACTGGATTCTCAATTCGCAATACGACATCAGTTCAACTCAAGAATCGCCTCGTTACACCTATGTCGAAGAAGGTGATTACACTACAGAACTTAAAGTCTTCTCACCGCAAGGATGCGACACTTCCTATTACAAGACAATAACCGTTGCTCCAGTAAAGCTATTGATTCCTAATGTTTTCACGCCTAATGGGGATGGAAGAAACGACCGTTTCATCATCCGTCTTGAAGGCACCGACACTGGCGATTCGAAAGGAGATTACGGCACTCGGGCCGAGATTGACGATTATGAGCCCATCAACACCTATTATGAATCAACCGATCTGGTCATCTTCAACCGTTGGGGACGCATTGTCTATAAATCTAGCGATTACAACAATGATTGGGACGGAGGGGACTTGCCCGATGGAACTTATTTTTATGTGCTGAAATGCCATGGCCTCAAACAAGATGCGGAATACAAGGGCTCAGTAATGATATTCAGAGGTAACCGAAAAAAATAAAGATAAAAATGAAACATGTAGCATCCTTTTGTGTTGTCTTTATGCTCTGCTTTTTTCTTGCTGCCTGCAACAACAGAAGCTCGCATAAAATTTCAGGTGATTTGGTCACTAATCCAAAGTCTGCCACTGTCAATTCAGGTGACGAGGCCATAATTACATTTGAAAAAACAGAGCACGATTTCGGAAAACTACTACAAGGAGAAGTCGTCACGTGCTCTTTCCACTTCACCAACACCGGCAAGGCTCCGCTTATCATCAGCCGTGTCACTACCAGTTGCGGTTGTACTGTGGGAGAATACCCAAAAGAGCCTATCGCACCAGGAGACAAAGGCGTCATCAAAGCTACCTATGACAGCAAAGGCCATCATGGCTTTCAGAGCCGGACACTGACAGTGGCAACTAACACAAACCCAGCGACCAATACGTTACGCATCAAAGCCACTGTCCAAACACCCGACCAGTTTTAACACACAATATTCCCTTTAAATCAAATCTTAACGCAATGAACATCTTAACTGTTTTACTCCAAGAAGCAACACAAGCACAGCCTAAAGGGTCAGCCTTTTCAAGTCTAATCTTCATTCTGCTTCTCGTGCTGGTATTCTGGTTGTTCTTCATCCGTCCACAATCCAAGAAAGCCAAAGAAGAGAAAAAATTCCGCGATGAACTTCAAAAAGGTGACAAAGTAGTCACTATCGGTGGCTTTCATGGCAAAATCGTCGAGGTGAAAGAAAGCACCGTTATCCTCTCACTCGCTCCCAACATGGAAGTGGAAGTAGAGAAAACCGCCCTTGTGCAAAGCGGATCCCGCGTAGGCCAGGCCTAATGTCACAACAGCAATAACGAATCGGGGCTGACCTAGGTTTCAGCCCCTAAACTGTAATTGTAATGAACCAAGTCAAGCCCATTAAAGACAGGAGAAAACTGCTTACTTTTCTCATCTTTCTTGTCATATCGACTGTCCTGTGGCTGCTTATCAAATTATCAAAAGACTACTCTACCCAAAGTTCCTTCACCATCCATTTTACGGAAATACCTGTCGACAAATGGATTTCATCAACGGAACAAGTCGTCAAGTTTTCATTTGAAACAGACGGGTTCCACACATTACGCCACAACGTCATCCGACCGCAGCGCAGATTCGTCGAAATCGGCATCAACGAGGTCAAATACCGTCAAGAAGGCGGAAACACTTATTCATTCAGCAGCCAATATGTAGCCGAAAAGCTTGCCAAACGCATCGGTATCAATGCCACTGACATCACAATGAATGAGGACAAGATTTACTTTAATATGGATGACATGGTTTCGAAAATAGTGCCGGTAGAGTTAGATTTGGATTTAAAGACACAGAGACAATATGACGTTTATGGGACCCCCCGTATCACGCCGGCGTCAGTGACCATTTTCGGCTCTAAAGGAGCCATCGACAGCGTGAATTCTGTCAAAACGGTTCACATTACAAAAACAGAGATCAACCAAAGCTTCACCGAAACCATTGGACTTGACTTATCCGGCCAGGCTGTCCGGACCGATACTAAAGAAGTGGAAGTCGGCGTGGAAATTGAAAAATATACCGAGGCAAACATTGCCGTTCCTATTGCTATTCCTGACACCTTACAGATGCGGTTCTTCCCAGAGAAGGTCAATGTGAAGTGCCTTGTTGCCATCAAGGACTACGGTCAAGTCAAGCCGAACCAGTTCAAGGTTGAAATCGACAAGATCCAATTCCACCGCAACATGAACCCTATCGAGGTAAAATTGACAAAAGCTCCCGATTACGTACGGGTGCTCAGCACTACGCCCGACAAAGTGGAATATCTGATTGTCCAATGAAAAAAATATGCATCACCGGCAACATCGGCAGCGGCAAGTCGTGGGTCTGCGCTTTGTTTGAGTCAAAGGGCATCCCCGTGTTCTATTCCGATAATGAGGCCAAGAGGCTCTACTATCGCGATGACATAAAAAAGGTCATGACCGAACGCTTTGGCAATGACATCTATCAAAACAACGGCTCGTTGGATAAGGCCAAGCTCTCAAGAATCATCTTTTCAAACCCTGAAGCCCGCGACTTTGTAGAACAGCACCTCTACCCTGCCCTCAATCAGTATTTCTTAGAATGGGCGGAACAGCAGGAGACTCCTTATGTCCTTTACGAGACTGCACTGGTGTTTGAAAAGCATCTGGAGCATCTCTTCGGCGCCATTATCCTTGTTTCAGCCTCAGAGTCCACACGGCTGCATCGCGTCATGCTGCGCGACCATTGTGACGAAGCAACCGTCCGTCGCCGCATGGCCGCTCAGTGGAGTGAATCAGAAAAACGAAAACACTCTGATTTCATCATCATACACGAGAACGATGAGGAAGACGATTATTTGTTGGAACAAATAGTCAAAATCGATTCCTGTATACGGTTTTTGGATTTCTAATGGGCAAACTAAACAATTAAAGGCGGCTCTGAGGGCCGCCTTTAATGTAGTATTACGAAGAAACCGACTTATTTCTTCACAACGAACTTTTCCGTCTTTACAGCAGAGCCATTGGCCATGAAGTTGCAAAAATAAACTCCAGCTTGAAGTCTGCTGACGTCAAAAGTGATTCTGCCTTGCATGGTATTCACATCTTGGCGCATAACTTCCTGGCCCAACAAATTATACACCACAGCGGTCATCATGACATTCTTACCTGCTGGGGCCTCAAAATTGAAATTGACTTCTGTCGTAGCAGGATTAGGATAGGCATGCATGACGTTCGGAGCACATTCCGCAACGCCATCAGCATTATTCGCAAACCACACTTCCAGTGTCACCTTCTCCTCAGGATTAAGTTCATCATAAGCAGTGTACTTTACAACAGAAGTACCTGAAAGAAATTGAGCAGGATCATACGTAGCATCTGGATCGATGTTATGGTGGAAAGACAATTCATAATCGTTGCTGATTGCATGAGCTTGCAACACACGAGGAGGGGTAACAAATATGCTTGGACTAAAGCACGCGCCCCAGCATATTGAATTAGTCGACCCTTCCACCATTTGAATCTCTTCCTTTGCGACAATCACATTAATATCTTCTTCTGTCAAATTATGAAGTTGCATATGAAGGACAAATTCATTTCCGAAGTCAGGATCTAACTCGGTGACGACGACTTTATCGCCTTCTGAATAAACTTGGCCCTGCCATTCAAATTGCAGGGTCTGTGCCGCAAGCATGCCAACGGCAGCCATCAGCCCTAACGTAAGTACAGTTTTTTTAAGCATATCGAATAGTTAATCTTTGGGTGCAAAGTTATATATTTTTTCTTTATATAATGCAACAAATGATCATTTTAATCAAAAATCGTACCTTTGTCACAAATATCAACCCTTTGAAAAAACTCAATGGACTTCAGCTATCGACACTTTGAAACGATAGATTCTACCAACGTTTACCTGCAAAAAGCACAGGCAGATGAAGACATTCGGGGTCTTGTCGTATCCGCCGACGAACAGACGGCGGGCAAAGGCATGGGCTCCAACACCTGGGAGAGCAAAAAGGGAGAAAACCTCACTTTCTCCCTAGCTCTTGATTTGAGTTTTTTGCAAGCAGAACAACAATTCGCACTTTCCGAAGCCGTTCCTCTTGCCATGCTCAAGACACTTGACAACATTCTCCCCTCTGAAAAAACACATGTGAAATGGCCTAACGACCTTTTGTTTGAAACCAACAAGATTGCCGGCATCCTTATCAATAGTACCATCACTGGAAGCAAGATGGGTATTTCAATTATAGGTATTGGATTGAATGTCAATCAAATACAATTCAAAGACTGGCCGACACATCCTTCTTCGTTACGCGCTATCACAGGAAAGACTTTTGAACTGATGCCCTTGCTTCATACCATGGCCCAAAACATCGCTGGTTCCATCGAGCTGATGAAAGAGATAGCCTCTAAACAAAATGACACTTCAGATTGGCGACTGACTTTCCATGAGATGCATCAGCAATACTTGCGCCGGCTATTCCGCTATCGGACATGGGCGGATTATGAAATCGAAGGAAACAAGAGGCATCTTTACATGCAGGGCGTTGATCCGTTCGGCAGGCTACATCTCAACGACGCCGAAGGCCACAACCTGTTTTTCGATGTGAAACAAGTAAAATTCGTGTTGTAATTACAATCTTGAAGCCATTGCCTCAACGAGATTCTGCAAAGGACGCTGCGCCATCATGGCCATCAAGGGATTGCTGAGATCAGCATCCATTTCCACCCTTACCTCACAACGACTTGCGTCGCTCTCATGCATCATGAAACGCAACGCAAAGGGAAAAGGCATCTTGCCCAAAGGCACGTAGGAAACACTTTCCCCAGTTTTCATTTCCGACATCCTCAGCTGAACATGTCCCATTCCTTTTATCAGGAAACGACAAGTCTCTGAATCTGCTTGCCAATCCGTTATCTGTTCAGGCATCAGGCGCATGAGATGATCCGGAATGGCATAATAACGGCAGGCCTCGTCAACAGGCATCGACACAGGTCTCCAAGGGCTTGAAAGCAACATGTCTATTATTTGAGAACATCCTGAAACTTATCACTCCAGGCTTGCGGGTCCTTACGCCACTCCTTCAATGAAGCACGGTCCTGTTCCGTGACATAATTCTCTTCGATAGCCTTATGAATCAAGGTCTCATAATTGCAAAGCGTGAACAATGGGCACTGTTTGGCTTCGAAATTTTCAGCAGCCACTTTCATCTGATAGGTAAAGATAGCCAACATGCCTTTAACCTCGGCACCAACTTCACGTAAAGCATCAATGGCAGCCAAGCTGGACTTGCCCGTTGAAACAAGATCCTCTATCACCACCACCGATTGTCCAGGATTTACAACGCCTTCAATCTGATTTTGCATGCCGTGCGACTTTTTTTCGGAGCGGACATAAGCAAACGGAAGACCCAACTCCTGCGCCACCAAAGCGCCATGGGCGATACCGCCCGTAGCCACGCCCACTATCACATCCGGTTTTGAATAATGCCTCATCAGCAGGTTCACAAACTCTTGACGGATAAAAGTCCTCACGACAGGATAAGAAAGCGTCACCCGATTGTCGCAGTAAATGGGGCTTTTCAAACCAGAAGCCCACGTAAAGGGTGCGTTAGGACTAAGTTTCACCGCTTTAATTTGAAGCAGATGTAAAGCTAAGGTCAGGGCGGAATCATCGTATGTCATAAAAACGTATTTTTGCGCTATTATCAATAGCGTTGCAAATGTACAAGATTTTTCACGAAAACAAAGCATTGATTTTTCCTCATATTGAGGAAAAGACCATCTTTAATACTCATAATCAGGAACAAACAAATCCTAAAGATATTGAAAAAAACATAAAACATATCAAAAATTGGCTGGAAGACAGCCATTCCGACCTTATCGTTGAAGACATGGATACAGACGAGGCAAAAAACCTGATTCAGCATTTTTTCAAGATGGCCCCAGCTGCTGGAGGTATTGTCGTGAATAAAGATAAAATCGTCGTCATTATTAGAAACAGCATCCCTGACCTGCCCAAAGGGCATATCGAGAAAGAAGAAACGCCCGAAGAAGCCGCCTTGCGAGAGGTCGAAGAAGAAACCGGCATCACCGGGCTCTCCATTGTCAAGCCTCTTCCCTGCACCTGGCATTGCTATCTGCTGAGAGACGTCTGGATGCTGAAACAAACCTACTGGTATGTGATGAAGACCGAACACGAAATTCACGTCCAGCCTCAAACCGAAGAAGGCATCACCAACGTGAAATGCATTGCAAAAGACGAGGCTGACGCCTTCCTACAAGGCACTTTCCGCTCCATCAGCGAGACGCTTGGCGACAGCATCAGGCGGCTTCTGCATTGATTTTCAACCCATAGACGGCACCACAAGAAAGAAACAGCATTTTATCTTTGCAGATAGTGTTTTTTATTACTTTTGCCACATCATTTGAGAACAAAAAGCGGGACACATGAAAAGAATTGCCGTTTTCCCAGGTTCGTTCGACCCCATAACCTTGGGTCACCGTTCCATCGTCCTTAGGGCCTTGCCGATGTTTGACGAAATCTATGTCGCCGTCGGCGTCAACATGGAAAAAAGAACCACTTTCTCCTTAGAAGACCGTATCCATTGGATCAAAAACGTCTTTGCCGATTACCCCAACGTAAAAGTCGAGAGCTACGAAGGCCTGACCGCTGATTTTTGCAAGAAGGTCGGGGCGCGCTTCATCATCCGTGGCTTGCGTTGTGGCAGCGACTTCGAATACGAGAACATGATCGGTCACGCCAACAAGCGTCTGCACCCCGAACTGGAGACCATCTTCCTGTTGACCGAGAGCGAACTGGTGGGCGTCTCATCAAGCGTGGTGCGCGACATCTACAAAAACGGCGGCGACGTGACGCGTTTCGTCCCTGAAGAGGTCAAATTGAAGTAAACACCTTTTATTTACTGTCATTCCGTTGCATTCCGTATAATAATACGGGATTTTGAACGTTTACACAGCATGAAACGTCTTTTCACAGTCTTATTCCTAAGCCTTTGTCTGGGCATGATGGCGCAAAACGTCATCATAACGGGTAAAACCAACAAAACCGATGCCTTGGTAAGACTCTTCGTTTATGACGAACTCATCACCAGCACCGGCACACTCATTGCCGAAACCCGATCAGATGCCAAAGGATATTTCATGCTCAACGGAGACATCAGTCAAATCCTACCAGCAAGAATCTTTGTCGGGCTGGAAAACGCCGACCTATATCTGACGCCTAACGCCCGTTATGATTTGGAAATCATCATCCCTGAAAAAGACCCTTCTGCATCCTATTTCGAGCGAGAACAGCCCACTTTGCGTATTAAGACCGCGACCGACAAAGGATTATACAGACAAATCATTTACTCCGAGCAAATCGTCAACAGTTACCTGATGGAGCACTTCAACCAAATCTATCGAGGCCGTCAGATACGCTACATCGATTCCATCCAATCCGACATCAACCGCGAACTTCCTGACATCAGTTCGTCATTCGTGAAAGACTTCAACCGATACAAGCTGGCTTCCATCAAACTCTCCATCAGCACCGATCACGGCAAACGCATCATCAAGGATTATTTCGACGGAAAGCCCGTACTCTATACGCTTCCCGCCTATATGGACCTTTTCAAGGAACTTTTTGATAATTATTTTAACAAATCACAATACGACATCCATGCCTTAAACGAGGCATTCCTTACAGGTCCTGCCGCCTTCCTTGATTATCTGAACACAGATCCGCTCATGGCCCATAATCCAAGACTTGCCGAACTGATTACCATTCACAACCTTCAAAAAATGTGTTATGGTGACCGTGAGACCCGCTATTATGCCAAGGCACATTTGGACCAGATTAACAAAAACACCCGTTTTACGGAACACAAGACCATCATCAGCAACATCTTCAAGCGACTCAACCGTTTCGCAACAGGCAGCGAAGCCACTGATTTTGAATTAAAAGACAGTGACAATAAAACGGTAAGGCTGTCTGATTATAAGAAGAACCTGGTATTACTACAGTTTGTTGACGGACAATCGGCCGTAAGCGAACGTCAGATGGCGCGACTCAAAGAGCTTCACCAGCAATGGCAAGACTCCGTTCAGATTATCACCATTTCGACCAAAGACCAGATGGCGGCGTATAAGAAGAAATTCGACGAAAAGCATTATGGCTGGCCCCTTCTTGACCTAGGCAACGACATCTTGTTGCTCGAAGCCTATGATGTCAGGACTTTCCCCGAATACATTCTCATCAAACCAGGCACAAAGATTGGCGAAGTGCCAGCGCCAGCACCTGACCAATATCTAGAGGAAAGGGTCAGGAAACTCTATGGAAAATAAAAAACTGCTGCCTTTTTGTCGCATCTGTCTGCCAAAATTCAGAAATTCGTTACCTTTGCACGATTTTTGACACTTTTTAAGTCTATTTACACAAAATAAACTATGGGATTTTTCAAGAAACTATTTGGCGACAAAGCCACACGCGATAACAAAGCCCTGCAGCCCATCTTGCAAAAGACGCTGAAAGCTTACGAAAGCATAGAAAAACTTGACATCGACTCCTTGAGGCACAAGACCGTCGAGTTCAAAGAATATATCAAAAGCAAGACTGCCAGTGTCGTAGACGAGATGAACGCACTTAAGGCCAAGGCCGAAGCCGGCTACGACATGGATCCGGATGAAAAGGAAAAGATCTACAACCAAATTGACAAGTTGGAGAAACGCGAATTGGAAATCATCGAGGACACCCTTAATGAAATCCTGCCCGAAGCCTTCTCCGTGGTGAAAGCAGCAGCAAAATACTTCTGCGAACATGAGACGGTAGAAGTGACCGCTACAGACCTCGACCGGGAATTGGCCGCCAAATATGAACACGTCAACATCGTGGGCGACAAGGCTTACTATAAGAACAGTTGGATGGCTGGCGGAAACATGGTGACATGGGATATGGTCCACTACGATGTGCAAATCATTGGCGGTATCGTCCTGCACCAAGGCAAGATCGCCGAGATGGCCACTGGTGAAGGCAAGACCCTCGTCGCCACCCTTCCTGTCTATCTGAATGCCCTTGCCGGCAAAGGCGTCCACGTTGTCACCGTGAACGATTATCTGGCCAAACGTGACTCCGAGTGGATGGGCGCCATGTATGAGTTCCTCGGCCTCACCGTTGACTGCATCGACAAGCACGAGCCCAACTCGTCCGAACGCCGCAGAGCCTATCTGGCCGATATCACCTATGGTACCAACAACGAGTTCGGTTTCGACTACCTGCGTGACAACATGACCAGCAACCCCGAAGAACTCGTCCAACGCAAGCACCATTATGCCATTGTCGACGAGGTGGACTCCGTGTTGATTGACGATGCCCGTACGCCTTTGATCATCTCCGGTCCTACTCCACGTGGGGATCAGCAAGAGTTTGACCAACTCAAGCCCGATGTGGTAAAGCTTTACGAGGCACAGAAGGCCTATGTGACCAAGATTCTGGCCGAGGCCAAACGCATCCTCACCAATCCCAACGCCACCGAAGAGGAGAAGAGGCACGGCGCCGACCAGCTCTTCCGCTCCTACAGAGGTCTGCCTAAGAACAACGCCCTCATCAAGTTCCTCAGTGAAGAAGGCATGAAGGCCCTTTTGCAGAAGACTGAAGGCTTTTATATGCAAAACCGCAACGAAAACATGCATATCATCGACGACGAACTCTACTTCGTTATCGACGAAAAGCTCAATACCGTCGACCTAACTGAAAAAGGCATTGACGCGCTCACCAGCGCCTATAAGACACCCGATTTCTTCATCCTTCCCGATGTCGGTTCCGAGATTGCAGAGCTGGAAAAAGAAAACATCAGCAACGATGAAAAAGTGCTTCGCAAGGCCGAAATCATGCGTGACTTCGGCGAGAAATCGGAGCGCCTGCACACCGTGCATCAGCTGCTGAAGGCCTACACCCTGTTCGAAAAAGACGTAGACTACGTCATTATGGACAACAAGATCAAGATCGTCGATGAACAGACGGGCCGTATCATGGAAGGCCGCCGTTGGAGCGATGGTCTGCACCAGGCTGTAGAGGCCAAGGAAAACGTGAAGGTAGAAGCCGCCACACAGACCTACGCCACTATCACCTTGCAGAACTACTTCCGCATGTATCACAAGCTGGCCGGTATGACAGGTACCGCTGAGACCGAGGCTGGCGAGTTCTGGGACATCTACAAACTCGATGTAGTGGTCATCCCCACCAACAAGCCCATCGCCCGTATCGACATGGAGGACATGATCTACAAGACCAAGCGCGAGAAATACAACGCCGTCACCGACGAAATCCAATCCCTGGTGAAAGAAGGCCGTCCTGTACTGGTCGGTACTACTTCCGTCGAAATCTCCGAGTTGCTCAGCCGACTGCTCACCCGCAAAGGCATCCCGCACAACGTGTTGAACGCCAAACTGCACTTCAAGGAAGCACAGATTGTCAAGGAGGCAGGTCAGGCAGGTACCGTTACTATCGCCACCAACATGGCAGGCCGTGGTACCGATATCAAGTTGGGACCTGGAGTGAAAGAAGCAGGCGGTTTGGCCATCATCGGCACCGAGCGTCATGAGTCGCGTCGTGTCGACCGTCAGTTGAGAGGCCGTTCCGGTCGTCAAGGCGACCCTGGCAGCTCTCAGTTCTACGTCTCGTTGGAAGACAACCTGATGCGCATGTTCGGCTCCGAGCGTATTGCCGGCATCATGGACCGCATGGGTCTGCAGGAAGGCGAAGTCATCCAGCACCCCATGATCACCAAACAGATCGAGAAAGCGCAGAAGAAAGTCGAAGAGAACCACTTCGGCGTACGTAAGCACCTGCTCGAATACGACGACGTAATGAACGCCCAGCGTGAGGTCATCTACAAAAAACGTCATCACGCCCTGTTCGGGGAACGACTCTCCATCGATATCAACAACATGATGTACGACTATGGAGAGCGCCTGATCAACGAGTATTCTGATGCACGCGACTACGAAGGCCTGCAGATGGCCGTGCTTGCCGGCATGGGCATTGACCTCCCTTTCAGCGAAGAGGAATTCGATAAACTAAAAGAAGTGGAGCTGGCCGATAGGCTCTTCGATTCAGCATTAGAGCACTACCGTGAGAAATCGCGTATCATTGGCGAAAAGACCATGCCCGTCATCAAGAACGTGTATGAGCGTCAGACGCACTTTGAGAACATCGCCATCCCCATCACCGACGGCAAACGTGGCATGAACATCATCGTCAACCTCAAGAAAGCCGTTGAAAACGGAGCACGCGAGGTGACCCTGAGCATCGAGAAGAGCATCACCTTGGGCCTCATCGACAACGCCTGGAAGGAACACTTACGTGAACTCGACGACCTGAAGGAATCCGTGCAGAACGCCACCTACGAGCAGAAAGACCCACTGGTCATCTACAAGCTCGAATCGTTCAACCTCTTCAAAGCCATGCTGGAGAAGATCAACGAAGACGTCATTTCCTTCCTTATGCTAGCTGATATCCCAGTGCAAAACGCCGACACCGTCCGCGAACACCGCGCCCAAGGCATCGACCGTTCCAAGATCAAGGAACAGCGCAACGACCTGCTGACCCAGTCGCACAGCAACACGCAAGAGCGACAGATCACCCAGCCCATCCGTGTGGAAAAGAAAGTAGGCCGCAACGATCCCTGTCCTTGTGGTAGCGGCAAGAAATACAAAAACTGTCACGGAAGAACAGAAGCCGGAGCAGAATAAACGTTTTAAAGCTTTATGCATTTGAGACGCGAAACAATGGTGTTTTCCATTTGTTTCGCGTCTCTTTTTATCTTCCAAATCAAACGCCTTTTTTATTAATTTTGCACAATTAACGGAAACAAACATTTACCATTATGAAATACAAGAGAGTACTTTTAAAACTCAGCGGCGAAGCCCTCATGGGCAGCCAGCAATACGGCATCGACCCACAACGTCTGAATGAATATGCCGATGAAATTATCGAAGCGGCCAAGACGGGCGTACAGATTGGCATAGTTATCGGTGGCGGCAACATTTTCCGTGGCCTGCAAGGCGCCAGCCAAGGCATGGACCGCATCCAGGGCGACTATATGGGCATGCTCGCCACCGTCATCAACTCGATGGCCATGCAATCCACCCTGCAAGGCAAAGGCCAGAAGGCCACCCTGCTGTCGGGTCTTTTCATCGACCGCATCTGCGACACCATGAGCAGTGCCAAAGCCATTAAACTGCTCGAAGAAGGCCATATCGTCATCATGGGCGCCGGCACGGGCAATCCTTTCTTTACTACCGACACCGGTTCCGCCTTGCGTGCCGTCGAGATCAAAGCCGACATCATTCTGAAAGGCACCCGCGTGGACGGCATCTACACCGCCGACCCTGAAAAGGATCCTACTGCCACCAAGTTCCAGCATCTCACATACGACGAAGCCTACAACCGCAACCTCAAGGTAATGGACATGACCGCCTTCACCCTCTGCAAGGAAAACAACATGCCCATGTATGTCTTCGACATGAACACCCGTGGCAACCTGATGAAGGTGTTGAAAGGCGAGGACATCGGCACTACTGTGACGAAATAGTTGTTCAGTTAACTGCACAAAAAAGCTAACTGTGCAAAAAGACGGCGAATACATTTCACTGCAAAGACCTAAATTTCGCTTAAAGCGATGTGCTGAAACCAATTTTGGGCTTCAACTCCTTTATAGGACAGATTATTTGACTTCTACTGAATTCGAAGACATCAACAATAAATGCCAAGAACTAAATAGGATATTCAACAGCATAACAAAAGACTCGCGAGACTAATCAACTGAACAACTGATAAATGAGACATCACCATCTGCGTAGAATCCGAAATAAAACTGACATCCGCCTGGACTATCTGTTACTGGCTATCATCCTGCTGGTAGCGGCAGTGCTCCGTTTGTGGAAGCTAGGTCAGGTGCCCTTCATGCACGATGAGTTCAGTGCATTGGGACGCACCGACTTTGACAACTTGCACGACTTGGTTACAAAAGGCATCCTGGTCGACACCCATCCTGCCGGCATACAGTTTTTCCTTTCTCTATGGGTCAAAATCTTCGGTTGGAGCGAGTTCTGGGTCAAGTTGCCCTTTGCCCTGATGGGCATCGTTTCCATTTATCTTATTTACGTCGTTGGAAAGCAGTGGTTCAACAGCAAGGTGGGCTTGCTCTCGGCGGCTTTCTTCGCAGTGAGTCAGTTCACCGTCTTCTACAGCCAGCTGGCACGCCCTTACATAGCAGGTCTGTTTGCCGTCTTGCTCTTCGCCGTCTTTTGGAACAAGATTCTCTTCGATGACCATAAGCCCAAAGTTGGCACCTGCATCGGCTTTGCCATCGCCGCCGCCTTGGCTGCCTTGACACACTCGTTCTCCACGGCTCAAGCGGGACTGTTGTTTCTCACAGGTCTCTTCTTCTTGCCCAAAGACCGTCGCAAGGCCTATTGGCTGAGTGGTATCGGAGCAGTTTTGCTTTACAGCCCTAACCTGCCCATCTTCTACCATCAGCTCATCGAGGAAGGCGGTATCGGAGGTTGGCTCACCATGCCCAAGCCCAGCTTTCTGCTCGACTTCGTGCAATATACGATGAACTACGCTCCGCTGTTCATGTTCACCGTCGGCATTCTCATCCTGTTGCCCCTCATTTTGGGCCGAAGACAGAAACGCCGCTATCCTATCCGCTGGGCCGCCATCGCTTGGTTTCTCATCGCCTACGGGGTGGCCTACGTCTATTCCCTGCTCCGCGAACCCATTCTGCAACAAAGCACGCTCATCTTCAGCTACCCCTTTGTCGTCATCGTCGCCTTCTCGCTATACAAGAACGACACGATGACCAAATGGCAAACAGTTGCCGTCATCCTCATCCTGCTCTTCGTTGGTACGAGCACCTTGGTCTCGACAAGGAAACACTACGAGCTCATGTATCACCAAGGCTTTGACCAAATTGCTGTGAAGATGCAGGAAGACCAAACTCAATATGGCGATGCCATCCGTTTCGCCACTCGTACCGAGATCGGAAGAGCCGCCGAGTTTTATCAGGAGCCGACAAACATTGAGAACCGTATCGTTTTCGACCGCTATACGGAACTGCAAGACTTCCGCGACTGGCTTAGCAACGGCGATAGCAAGCTATTAGGTTTCGGATGGACCGATTACGTCAACCCCATCTGGGAAATTACCGCCGTGGCGAACTATCCCTATCTCCTTTATGAGAAAGACTGGTTCACCTCGCGTTATCTCACCCTCAGCAAAGACTCAATACAAGACAGCACGCCTTTAGTGACCCCATTGGGCGATTCCCCTTATGTTTATGCCGAAGGACAGGAATGGGGCAACGCCTTCACCATCTCGGGCGATTCGCTTGACGCCAAGACCGAATACTTCGGCATCATTGGCGACGTGACAAGCCGCGACACGCTCGTAGGCAGCACCATGGTCATCGAAGTCCATGATGCCGAGAGCGACTCGCTATTGTTCTGGCACGGCACCGGAAATGCCAACGATCTCATCCCGCCAGGCCACAACTACCTTGTCGATGCCGTGATCTTCAACGACGACCTCCGTCCTCAAGGCAAGACCATCAAAGTCTTCCTCTGGAACCGAGGAAAACGGCCGCTAACCCTCAACGGAATCAGCTTCTATACTCATAAGGAAAGCCCAGTATTGACTGGACTTTACAAGCCTTTGAATTAGCGGACCTAACAATAAAATGCAAAACAGCATGATCCTTGTTGCTAATCAGATTTGTTTACGTCTAATTAATGTCAAAACTAATTAAATATGAAAAAGACAATTCTGGCATTTGCCATCGTATTCATGGCGATTACGTCGTTCGCACAAGACAAGAAAGGGAACCCTTATCATACGCTGAACGGATACCACGGATTCCTTGAGATAGGAGGTGCCCGTAGTTTTAACGATATTTTCGCTCACTGCTACACTATATCTACCACTCATGGATATCAATTCAACGATAGAATATTTACTGGTCCTGGGGTAGGCTGCGAGATGAGCTTGAACCATCATATACTCATTCCTTTTTACGCATCATTCCGTTATATCTTCAACGACAATAGAATAAGCCCTGTCATAAGAATCCGTGCTGGCGCATTTTACCACAAGAAAGACATAGGGCCTTATGGCAATATAGCCGTGGGCGTACGCATTGCAACAAAGAAAGACCTCGCTTTCAACTTGTTGGCAGGCGCCACTTATTATGGCGATATTACCGTTATGCAAAGTGATTACAAATGGCTGGCAGGAAACTCTCATGACAACCAAGAGAACCCTTCCAACCTCTCGTTAACTTTTAGCATGGAATGGTAAGATTCATCAACACCTAAAAAACGAAAGATGTTGACATATATTCAACATTAACCCGTAACGTTTTTAGCTTTTAATCGTAATGCGATTGATTTAAAACATACGATTCTATGCCCACCACAGAAAAGAAAAACTGGAAAACCACGGTAGCCGCTATTGTGGTTTTCTATGTTATTGCCATTGTGCTTCGATTCATGACCAATAAAACCCACTTGTTGGAAAACGTCAATGTGCCTGTACTGAAAACCCTGTTGCAAGGCATCGGACCTGCCGTAGGCGCTTTGGTCGCCATATTGGCCTTTCGCATCCCGTTCAAAATGACTTTAAAAGGAAAGCACTCCAATCTCATCTTTCCCTTTGCCATCTATTGGCTGTTGCCGATGGTGCTGATTAGCGTGGTGGCCTATTTTGCAAAAGGGACCTTCCCTATCGTAACCGTCATCACCATTCTGCTGTACGGGCTGCTCGAAGAAATCGGCTGGCGTGGTTTCCTACAGCCACTGCTCTCCCCCTTGCCCAAGATTGCCTCCATTCTGATCGTCACCGTGCTTTGGTTCGTTTGGCACCTGAACTTCCAAATGACGGGGGCCAACATCCTCTTTTTCTTCATTCTGCTGCTCGGAAGCTGGGGCATCGGACTGGTGGCCGACAAGACGAATTCCCTGCTGGCCGTGGCCGCCTTCCATTCCTTGAACAACTTCTTCTCCGAAATCAACGTACGGACCGGCATTTTGCTGGCGGTGCTTCTGACCGTGTGGATCGTTTACATCGTATACACTGACAAAAAGAAGAGAGAAATCGCCTTGGACAAAAATCCCAATTCTGAAGAACTATTTGGAACGGGTTTTGTAGAAAAATGATGCAAAACAAATCCAGAAAAAGAAAAAAAGTTTATTTTTGTCCGCAAATTTACAAAGCACTATGACTGAAGAATCTCAATTTGTATTAGACGAAGCTACTGAAAGCATGGAAAATGCCATCAAGCACTTGGAGCACGAGTTCCAGAGCATCCGGGCGGGCAAAGCCAGTCCAGCGATGCTGAATGGCGTTATGGTTGAATATTATGGCACGACCGTTCCCATCGAGCAGACCGCCAACATCGGATGCACCGATGCCAGGATGATCGTGGTGCAGCCCTTCGACAAGAGCGCCCTCGGCAACATCGCCAAGGCCATCCTGAATGCCAACCTGGGCTTCAACCCGATGAACAACGGCGAAATCCTCCGTATCAGCGTGCCACCATTGACGGAAGAGCGTCGTCATGAGCTCGTCAAGCGCACCAAGACCGTGGCCGAAGAGGCTAAGGTCGGCATCCGCGGCATCCGCCGTAGCGCTAACGACGAAGCCAAGAAGCTGGAAAAGGACACCATCTCGGAAGACGAGTCCAAGCTGCTCCAGGAAGAGATTCAGAAACTCACCGACAAGTACATCAAGAAGGTAGACGAACTGGTGGAATTGAAATCCAAGGATATCCTCACCGTTTGATCATTCAGACGATAAATAACAAAAGTCTGCTAACCGAGGTTGGCAGACTTTTTTGTTTCTATTGTCCAAAAGGCTTGTGAGTTTATCTCAGTGCATCTTCCAAGGCCATGCCGAACAGCTGCTTCAGGCTGAAGCCGAAACAGGCGGCCTGCTTGGGGATGATGCTGGCCTCCGACATGCCAGGAACGATATTGGCTTCGATGAAGAACACGCCTTCATCGGAGACGATGTAATCCATACGGACAAAGCCTTTGCATTCCAGCTTGTCGTAAAGCATGGCCGTCGTCGCCTTGATTTCGATCTCGGTATCAGGATCGACCTTGGCAGGGGTGATCTCATCGCACTTTCCCGCCGTATATTTGGCTTCGTAATCGAAGAACTCGTTCTTACTGCAGATTTCGGTCAATGGAAAGACCATCATCTTTCCGTCATACTTCATGGCGCCGCAGCCAAACTCACGACCACTCACGAACTTCTCGCACATCACCTGGGTACCTGCCGCAAAAGCAGTCTCCACAGCTGGCACGAAATCAGCCTCTTTCTTCACCTTTGTGACGCCTACGCTCGAGCCATTGCAGGTCGGTTTGACGAACAGGGGCAGTCCCAACATTTTGATAATCCTCTTCACATCATAGGCCTCGCCTTTGTTGATTACAACCGAGGGAGCCACTAAGGCGCCATAGGCAGAGGCCAGACGTTTGCAGAACTCCTTGTGGAAGGTCAGGGCGCAAGTGGTAAGACCTGAAGACGTGCACGGAATGCCCATCAGCTCAAGATAGCCTGAAAGCGGGCCGTTCTCACCAGGTTCGCCGTGAACAGCATTGAAAGCCACGTCAAAGACAACGTGTTTCTTGCCATCACGGATCGAGAAATCGTTCTTGTCCACATCCACTTTCTGTCCGTTGTCCAAAAGGCCATACCAGCCCTTCTTGGAAACCACGATGATGTAAGAAAGATACTTTTCAGGATCGAGATTCTTCTTCACCACATGGGCGCTTTTGACGGAAATTTCAAATTCTCCAGAATCACCACCACAAATAATTGCTACGTTCTTCATATTTTTCGTATTTTTGTCCGTTTAAATCAAGGCAATAAAAACAGACCTGCCATAGTTATAATTCAAGCGCAAAATTAGCAAAGTATGGGACATTTTCAGTTCTTAAAGCAAAAGAAATTTTACGTCAACCTCCTCATCATTCTGCTACTGTGTATCGTGCTGTTCTGGTTGGCTTTCATTTTGCTCGACAAATACACGCGTCACGACAAGGTTTACAACATGCCTAACCTCATCGGGAGAAACTACAAGGAAGTGCAAAAGGAGTATTCCAGAGACTTCCACTTCATCCTTATCGACAGCGTCTATCCCAAAGGACAGGAGCCTGGTTCCATCATACAGCAAGACCCGCTTCCGGACTCAAAAGTGAAGAAAGGCAGAAACGTCTATTACATCATCGTCGCTGAGAACCCAGAACAGGTTGAAATGCCCAATCTGAAGAACCTCTCTCTTCGTCAAGCCATAGGCACATTGGAATCGAAAGGCTTGGAGATCGAGTGGCTTCAATTTGAAAACTACTTTGCTAAAAACGCCATCATCGACCAGCTCTATCAAGGCAGCAGCATTGAGCCTGGGACCATCATTAACAAAGGCAGCGGCATTGTATTACGTGTCGGCAAAGGAGACAAGGCAAAAAACATTGCCGTCCCGAATCTTATCGGCAAGCCTGCAAGCGATGCCAAACGGTTGCTCCACATGGCTGGATTGAACCTCAAAGAACAATTCTTCGAAGACAGTGACAGTTTGGAATACCAACGCATCTCCAAGATGATGCCGGGACCCAGTTCCCCATCCGTTCCTGCCGGAACAGAAATAACCCTCTGGTTCCGTTCTAACCGCAAATTCAACTTCGACAAGCAGATGGATGAACTTCTGAAAGAAGACTCCATCTTCAACCATCCCGTCATTGTTGACACCCTCTTCGGAAACGACACCATAGTAAACGACCTTATAGAAACGACTGACTATGAATATGAAGACGATTTCTAAGACTATCGGCTTGGCTCTATTATTAGCCCTCTTTATGCCTCAAAGCAAGGCACAAGAGATACTGACCGGATTTCATCGCAATGAAAAAGCAGAAAAACCGCGTCAGACAAAGAAAGATGTCGTACTTACTCTCCCTTTTTTCGACGATTTCAGCAAAGCCAGGCTCTATGCAGATACCATAAAATGGACCGACCGCTGCGTGATGGTAAACAACGGCTTTCCTTATCAGGCGCCTACCTATAATGCCGCCACTTTTGACGTGCTCGACGAAAACGGATGCGTCTATGATTATGCCATCAGCAATCCTTTCGTTGCTGAATACCTCACTTCCGCCCGCATCCGTCTTGACTCCGTTTTTGAGCCAGTTCCACGTGCCCTTACCCTAGCGGACTCGCTTTACTTGAGTTTTTATTATCAGCCGCAAGGTAATGGTAACGCCCCAGAGGTCAACGATTCGCTCGTCTTACAATTCGGCATCACAACCGAGCATGAAGAATTCCTTTATCTCGACTACCAGAATTTCAGCATTGGCGAAATCATGGAACAGATGCATACTGACATCCTGTTCCCTGGCGATACGGTCTGGGCCTTCAACGGCTGCAATCCCAATTTGTTCTATATCATCACCGACACATTGACCTCAATCGCACAAGGCAGCATAGCCATCCCGTGCGATTCGGTTTTTACCACAGTAGCCGACACCACATGGTACCACATCTGGAGCGCTCCTGGTCAGGATTTGGATAGTTTTATGGCGCAAAACGACGGCAAAGCCTTCAAACAGGTGATGATTCCGATACGGGACCAAAAGTATTTCAAGTCCAACTTCTACATACGATTCTACAATTATGCCAGTATCGTCAGCTCGGCACAACCCACGGCCAGAAGCAACGAAGACAATTGGAACATCGACGTGATCTACCTCGATATCAACCGAAGCGGAGACGACGGCTCCTATCCCATGCTGGCCTTTTCCGGTCAGGCACCCACTTTCCTCGGCAGATACCGGTCCATGCCTTACCGACAGTATCGTTCCATTGGAACGGCAGCCTTGGCTGAGAGCTTCCACCTTGACGTCGCCAACCTTGACAAAGTGCCTCACGAAGCGCAGTATCACTATACCGTCGACCAAGTCGGAGGAACACAACACTACACCCGTGAAGTCGACCCCGTGATGATTATGCCATATCAAGAATCGGGATTCCTCAATTGTCCCGGAAATGGCGAATCGCCTGCTTGTCCATATGTAGGTCAGGCTTTCGCCATCGACTATTTGAGCGACACGACCTCCTTTATCATCAAGCACTATATATCTGACAACAGCTGCAATCCGCCACTCATCGATTCGCTTGTGCATCGCCAAGGCTTCTACAACTACTACGCCTACGATGACGGCACACCTGAACTCGGTTATGGCGTAGAACCCGCTAACGGAAGTTTTGCCGTCCGTTTCGACATGGCCACATACGACACCATCGCAGGCGTGCAGATACTCTTCAATCACACGCTCAAAGATGCCAATAACAAATACTTCGACATCGTAGTCTGGCGTGACGAGAACGGCCATCCTGGCGCTGAAATCACCCGCCTTTCTGGCCAACGCCCTCAATGGGAAGACTTTCTTTATGAGTTTAGCTACTATCGTTTCAACAGGCCCGTCATGCTCACAGGTACGTTCTATATCGGAATAGTACAACAAAGCGGCGGCATCATCAATATTGGCTTTGATGCGAGCAACGACAACAGCGCTTATAACTTCTATAATGTAAACGGTTCGTGGCAAAACAGCATGAAATCCGGTTCACTGATGATACGCCCCGTCGTAGGCAGTTCCTACTACATCGGCCTTGACGAGAACGAAAGCCAAGCGATAACGCTTTATCCTAATCCCGCCACATCTACCCTGAATATCAACGGTATTGAAAACGGCATTAGCATTGTTATTTACGATATGACGGGAAGAAAATGCTATCAAGGCACCTACTCGAACAACATCTCAGTGGCGGATTTCAGCGAGGGGCTCTATCTCATTCAGGTTGCCACAGCTGACGGACATCGTTTCACTCAAAAATTCTCAGTGGCAAAATGAGCGAACTCCCTATCGAAAGTGTCGACAACACTGACGAAGAAGGCAGTGAACTGTACGAGCACATACGCATCGTCGTCGACAAAGGGCAAAGTCCCGAACGTATCGACACCTTCCTGACCAACCATATACAGAATATCTCGCGCAACCGTGTTCAGAATGCGGCAAAGGCAGGCAACATCCTGGTCAACGACAAAGTGGTCAAGCAGAACTACAAAGTAAGGCCTTGCGATGTCATATCGGTGGTCTTCAGCTACCCGCCCAATGAGACTGATATTGTCCCTCAAGAGATACCGCTGAATATCGTTTACGAAGACGCTGACGTCATCGTCATCAATAAACAGGCTGGCCTTGTCGTCCATCCCGGACACGGCAACTTTGAAGGCACTCTGCTCCATGGCCTGGCCTATTATTTTGAACAGACAAAACAACCAGTCGAAAACCGTTTCGGCTATCTGGTGCACCGTATCGACAAAGATACCACAGGCCTAATGATTGTAGCGAAGAACGAAACCGCTCAGGCCATACTGGCGCATCAATTCTTCGAACACAGCATCCATCGCCGTTACTACGCTTTGGTGTGGGGCGACTTCAACGAAGACGAAGGCACTATCGAAGGAAACATCGGCCGTAGCGCCAACGACCGGCGCAAGATGGCCGTCTACCCGAACGGCGACCACGGCAAGGAAGCCATCACGCATTGGAAGGTGCTGGAACGTTTCGGCTATGTCACCCTCAACGAATACCGCCTCGAGACCGGACGCACCCATCAGATCCGCGTTCACTCACAATACATCGGCCACCCCCTCTTCAATGACGCCATGTACGGAGGCGACATCATCCTTAAAGGCACCACTTTCTCCAAATACAAACAGTTCATCGACAACTGCTTCAAGATCATGCCACGTCATGCCCTGCACGCCAAAGAGCTCGGATTTGTTCACCCAACCACGGGCAAGCCGATGATGTTCGTCTCAGAACTGCCCGACGACATGACAGCCGTCTTGGAAAAATGGCGCAACTATTTGAAAGCAAGGAACTTATTTGAGAATTAACCATGATAGTCATCACCGGTGCGGCCGGATTCATTGCCAGCGTCACGGCAGGTTTGCTCAACCGAAAAGGGCATAACGACCTGATTCTCGTTGACGACTTCAGCAAAAAGGAGAAAGAAGCGAACTACATCCATAAGAAATACCGGTTGCTCGTTGACCGCAACGTATTTCCTGAATGGTTTGACGAACATCATGCTCAGGTTCACTTCGTCATCCATTTAGGCGCACGTACCGACACCACCGAGTTCGACTATAGCGTTTTTCAAAAGCTCAATGTCGATTACACATTGGCCTTATGGGACCTATGCACACGCCATCACATCCCGATGATCTACGCCTCTTCTGCCGCCACTTACGGCATGGGCGAGATGGGTTATGAGGACAGTCACGAAATCGTCCATCAACTCCAGCCACTCAATGCCTACGGCCGCTCTAAAAACGAAATCGACAAGTGGATATTGAACCAGGATACCTGTCCCCCATTCTGGGCAGGCCTGAAATTCTTCAACGTATACGGCCCCAACGAATACCATAAAGGGCGCATGGCTTCCGTCGTCCTGCATTCTTTCGAACAAATTCAGAAGGACGGGCAAGTCAAGCTGTTTCGCTCGCACCGCCCCGACTTTAAAGACGGACAGCAGCTGCGCGATTTCGTCTATGTGAAAGATGTAGCAGATGTCATCGTATGGCTTATGGAACATCAGCCGGAAAACGGCCTTTACAACGTAGGCACGGGCCATGCACGTAGTTTCTATGACCTCGCTGACAGCACCTTCAAGGCCTTAGGTATGGAGACCAACATCCGGTTTATTGATACACCTGTCGACATCCGCGATAAATACCAGTATTTTACCGAAGCCAAGATGGACAAACTCCGTAAGGCGGGATACCACAGAACTTTCACCACCCTTGAAGCGGGAGTGGCTGACTATGTCAAAGGATATCTAGTGGAAAACAAGACCTTCTGACTGGGCCTTATTGCTGTTTCTGCTGCTTTTGTTTCTCTGCCAAGTCCTTATCCAGATCTAACAGGAAACGACGGGTGTTATCCAGCGTTTCCAGAAGAATCATACGTTCTTCGTAGGCATCGAAACGTTCTTTCAAAGCCATCTTGGCACCCGCCAAGGTATAGCCCTTTACTTTAAGAAGGTGATAGATGACATGTACATAACGCACGTCACGCTCCGTAAACAAGCGGTTGCCTTTTTTATTCTTGCGGGGACGCAGTACGTCGAATTCTTTTTCCCAATACCGGATCATCGAAGTGTTGACGCCAAACATGTCGGCTACTTCGCCGATGCTATAATAGTATTTTCCGGTTTTGGATTCTTCCATCATCAATCCATTGTTAAGGAAGGTTCCTCAGACTGCTCCAGCATCAAATCGTATTGCTCAGGAGTCAAGTTGTTGTAGAAGAAATGGATCGGGTCAACCTGGACATCATCCTTCAACACCTCATAATGCAAATGAGCACCCGTTGATTTGCCAGTACTGCCCACATAACCAATCAGTTGTCCACGTTTAACCTGTTGACCTTCCCTGACGACGAACTTATTCAAATGAGCATAACGGGTTTTATAGCCATAACCATGATCGATGGTAATCATGTTACCATAGCCCAGATTCGCATTATCGGCACTTAACACAACGCCATCTCCAGGAGCATACACCTTCGTGCCTGTTTCAGCGGAAAAGTCCATGCCACTGTGGAACTTGGTGAGTTTGGAGATAGGATCCGGACGATAGCCAAAGTAAGACGAGACATATTTCACTTCAGTCTCTTTGACGGGAAGAATAGCAGGAATGCATTTCAGCATCTCAACCTTACGGGAAGCCATTTTGAACACCTCGTCATACGATTTTGACTGAACATACAAGCGGCTGGCCATCATATCCAGTTTCTTGGAAGTGTTGACGACCAATTCGGAATTGGTATGACCGTACAGATTCTCATAACGGTCAACACCACCATAACCTGCACGACGGACCGAATTTGGGATAGGATCTGCCTCGAAAATCACACGATACACTTTATCGTCACGCTTCTCCAAATCGCCTAACAGGTCTTCCATATCGTCCAGTTTATCGCTGAGGATTTCGTACTGAAGTCTCATATACTCCAATTCTCGCGCCTGCATCTGAGCCTGCAACTCCTTCTTTGGAGAAGCGATAAAGGTCGTATACAGCACAGAGAATAGGACAGAGAAAAGCAACACCAACGCACCCATAATTGCGTAACGGCGCAGATTTTTCTTCAATGCTATCTTTTGCTTAATTTGTCTTTTCATTCTTGAATTGTATATCCCAAATGCGTGAAATAACGCAAAAAATGAGAATTCATTGCATAAAATGCCGTGCAAAAATAGAAAATAGTTCTAATTTTGCAGCCTAAAAACGTAACTTTTTAACACTATAATTTATAATTCGCTGAAAATGAACGCTTTCGAAATCAGAAATAGTTTCTTGGATTTTTTCCGTTCTAAGGGACATGCCATTGTTCCATCATCACCTATTGTCGTGAAGAACGACCCCACCCTGATGTTCACCAATGCAGGCATGAATCAGTTTAAAGACATCTTTCTCGGCAACCAGCCTTCCAAATGGAACCGAGCCGCCGACTCGCAAAAATGTCTGCGTGTCTCTGGAAAGCACAACGACTTAGAGGAAGTCGGCCACGACACCTACCATCATACCATGTTCGAGATGCTAGGCAACTGGTCGTTTGGCGACTATTTCAAAAAGGAAGCCATCGCTTATGCATGGGAATATCTCACCGAAGTGGTGAAAATCGACAAAGACAGGCTTTATGTCACCGTCTTTGGCGGAGATGAAAAAGACGGCCAGCCTGCCGACATGGAGGCTTACGAGTTTTGGAAAGAGCATGTTGAGGAAGACCGCATCATCTATGGCAACAAGCACGACAACTTCTGGGAGATGGGCGAGACCGGTCCTTGCGGTCCTTGCTCCGAGATCCACATTGACTTACGCAGTGAGGAAGAACGTGCCAAGATCGCTGGACGTGACCTCGTCAACATGGACGACCCTCAGGTGATTGAAATATGGAACCTTGTGTTCATGCAATATAACCGCTTAGCCAACGGCCAACTGGTCGAATTGCCTGCCAAGCATGTCGATACGGGTATGGGATTCGAGCGTTTGGTGCGCGTGCTGCAAGGCAAAACCTCGAACTACGACACCGACGTGTTCCAACCCATCATCCAAGAGATTGCCAAGATGTCGAGCATCGCCTATGGCAAAGAAGAAAAGACCGATGTCGCCATGCGTGTTGTCGCCGACCACCTACGTGCCGTCAGCTTCGCCATTGCCGACGGGCAGCTGCCCTCCAACAACGGAGCCGGCTATGTCATCCGCCGAGTGTTGCGTCGCGCCGTACGTTATGGCTTCACCTTCCTCGGCTTTGAAGAGCCGTTTGTCTACAAACTGCTGCCCATCTTGGTCAGCCAGATGGAGCACAACTACCCGGAAATCAAGTCGCAGCAAGAGCTGGTCGGCAAGGTCATCCGTGAAGAGGAAGCCTCGTTCCTGCGCACCTTAGCCCAAGGCATCAAACGCTTTGAGGGGTATGTGGAGCAACACCCCAAGCAGGACATCGACGGCGACTTCGCCTTCGAGCTCTTCGACACCTTCGGCTTCCCCATCGACCTCACCCAACTGATGGCTAACGAGAAAGGCCTCAATATCGACATGGACGGCTTTAAGGCCAACCTCGAAGAACAGAAAAACCGATCTCGCAAAGCCGCTGAGAAAGCCAATGGCGACTGGGTGGTCGTGAGCGAAAGCGAGAAGCCTACCGTTTTCGTCGGATATAACGAAACGGAATGCGCTTGTCACATCCTTCGTTTCCGCGAGGTGACTGAGAAGAAAAAAATGCACTTCGAAATCGTCCTCGACCGCACGCCTTTCTATGCAGAGATGGGCGGTCAGGTAGGCGACACCGGCACCTTGACCTCGGAAAATGAGACCATAAAAATTCTCAATACCATTAAAGAGAACAACCTCGTCATTCATATCACCGAACAGCTGCCTCAGGCTCCTGAAGCCGAGTTTACGGCTGCCATCGACACGGCACGACGCCAGCGCATCGCCAACAACCACAGCGCCACTCACTTGATGCATGCCGCTTTGAAACAGGTTCTGGGCACCCATGTGGAACAAAAGGGTTCTCTGGTCGACGACCAGCGCCTGCGTTTCGACTTCAGTCATTTTGCCAAGATGACCAACGAGGAAATCCGACAGGTGGAGCATATTGTCAACCAAAAGATCAGAGAGAACATCCCGAATGTCACCATGGCCGACGTTCCGATTGAAGACGCCAAGAACATGGGCGCTACGGCTCTGTTTGGCGAAAAATATGGTGACAAAGTCCGTGTCGTCGTCTTCGACAAAGACTACAGCATGGAGCTATGCGGCGGCACCCACACCTCTGCCACGGGCAACATCGGCATGTTCAAGATTGTCACCGAAGGCGCCATCGCTGCGGGCATACGCCGTATCGAAGCCATCACAGGCGAAGTCGTCGAACAGTACCTCGACGAACAGCTCGACCTCATCGGTCAAATCCGTGAGACCGTTAAATCGCCCGATCTGGTAAAAGGCATCGCTACGCTCAGCGAGCAAAACAGCATCCTCAAGAAAGAAGTGGAACATCTGATGCAGGAAAAGGCGCAGGCTATGGCCGAACAACTCCTCGCTTCCGCCAAAGACCACGAAGGCTGCAAACTGGTTGAATCCAACCTAAACTGCACGGGCGATCAGCTACGCAACATTGCACTCAACCTCAAGAAGATGAATGCCAATACCATAGCCATCCTAGGTTCCGTCAATGAAGGGAAGCCTGCACTCTGCCTGCTCCTCCCCGATGCATATGCCGAAACCAAAGACCTTGACGCCACCAAGATTATCCGTGAAGTGGCCAAAGAAATCCAAGGCGGTGGCGGCGGACAAAAGACCCTCTGCGTGGCCGGTGGCCGCAATGCGGACGGTTTGGCAATGGCGATGCAGATGATTAAAGAAAGACTATAAAACGAGATGCATTATCGCATCAATCAATAAAAAAAGCAAGGGCTTTTCAGTCCTTGCTTTTTTTCGTGTTTTGACAAACGTTTACTTCTTCAGTTTTCCCAGTCTTGCCGTTGCTTGCACGGTCGTCTTGGAATAAATTGGAGTTCCCAGAATAGGTGCCTTGATGGTTTTGTAATATTGAGGATAAACGATGCAATCGTAGCCAGGATGCTCTTGCATGAGTTTATACAGGGCATAGTTGGCCGTTTGGTCGCCTACAGGCACGCCAAGAATCGGCAAACCACCAACAAAACCTGATTCGATGCGACCGAACAGTCTGCTCCAGTCAATGCCAAGGACTAAAACCGTTGTAGCATCAGCAGTAAATGGTTCAGAGAGTTCGACATCGTCGGTCGTGAGTTGCAAGTAAACGTTTGAATTGCTCATGGATTTATGGTAGGTCTTGCAACTTGAAAAGCCAAGAGCAACGGCGACTACCAAAACGAAGATTTGTAATGCTTTTTTCATAGCTCTTTTTATTTATAAATGAATAATGTTGAATAGTTTCTACAAAAATAGGAAAAAAAGTATTTGTCAATAGAAAAAAACTATTTCACATAATTTTGCAAAAAGGAGATGAGTTTTTGCGTAGCTTTCCCCCTATGACTAATCTTGTTCTTCACCTCTACACCCAATTCAGAAAAGGTCTTGTCATAGCCATCAGGTTGAAACACGGGATCGTAGCCAAATCCGCCTTCACCCCGCTGTTCAGTGGCAATCATGCCGTCACAACGTCCTTCAAAATGATAGGTTTGGCCTTGCAGATTCAATGCAATGACCGTACGGAACGCCGCTTTGCGATTCTGTACGCCATCAAGAGCTGCCAGGAGTTTGTCGACATTATCCTGATAGGTGCAGTGTTCGCCGGCATAACGGGCGGAATACACGCCTGGCGCGCCATTCAAAGCTTCCACTTCGAGACCTGAATCATCGGCGAAACAGTCCATGTGGTATCTGTTGGTCACGAAATCCGCTTTGATTTGAGCATTTCCGTCAAGCGTATCGGCATCTTCGACAATCTCCTCATAACAACCGATGTCGGTCAGGCTCAGAACCTCATAAAAGCCATCCATAATCTGCCGTATTTCTTCCAGTTTATGCAGATTGTTGGTGGCAAAAACAATTTTATTCATTGCTAATCGAATTAAACAAATTACTCTAATCGCCAATCAATAGGGCTGATACCATGTTCTATGAGATAATTGTTGGTCTTGGAGAAGTGATGGCAACCGAAGAAGCCTCTGCTCGCCGAGAGTGGCGACGGGTGCACGGACTTAAGCACCAAGTGTTTACGGGTATCAATAAGTGATTCCTTTGCAATGGCATAGTTGCCCCAAAGGATAAACACCAAGTTCTCCTTTTTATCGGATAACGCTTTGATGGCAGCATCCGTGAAGACTTCCCATCCATGATGGGCGTGCGAAGCGGCTTGTCCATCGCGCACCGTCAGTGATGCGTTGAGCAAGAGCACACCCTCTTTTGCCCATTTCTCCAAATTGCCCGATTTCGGGGGAGGATAGCCTAAATCGTTTTGTATCTCCTTAAAGATATTCTGCAGACTCGGGGGCTGCTGGATCCCGTCAGGTACTGAAAAAGAAAGCCCATGCGCCTGCCCTGGTCCATGATAAGGATCCTGGCCTAGAATAACAACCTTGACCTTATCGAAAGGGGTAAGATTAAAAGCATTAAAAATCAGTTTCCCAGGAGGGTAAACGACATAATGTTGTTTCTCCTGCACCAAAAAAGATTTCAAAGCGGCAAAATAGGGGTCTCGAAACTGGTCTTGCAGCACACGATACCAGCTTTCATCAATATCGGGTTTTCTTACTTCCATCATTACAGCAATTGCAGTCTGACAATTCCTTGCTTCCGTTTAAATTATTATGCAAAGATGGTAATAAATCCGATAAAAATACGTTATTTTGCAAAATAAAACCATTCAATATGAAGAAGAGAATTGCCATCGTCCTCCTGACGGCTTTTGTTGCAGGCATTATCATGTCCTCCTGCAAATCAAACTCCAATTGCCCTGCCTACGGTGAAACGCGCAAGTTCCAAAAAGAGACACGCTATTAATCATAGCGCAGCAATGCCATGAAAAAGCCGCTTTTGCGCCTGTTCCCTTTCCTGTTCATATGTGCCTTACCTTTGTTAACCTTGGCACAAGAAATAGATGTTGAAAGGCCTGACGACAAACCCCTTGAAGAGCGGCTCCTTTACAGTCGCCAGAATTCCATCCATGTCGCAATCCATTCTCAAGGGCTGGGGGCGGGATTCAAGCTCGGCCGGATAAAAAGCATTTATAGCACCACCAATTGGGAATTCAGTCTCGCTTCTCTCCACGACTTAAAAGAAATAAAAATAGCTACCAACTATAGTTGGTCTGCACGGCCGTATGTATATGGCAAACTGAACAGCGTCTTTCTTCTCCGTTTCGGTTATGGATGGGAAAAGCGTATCTTCGGCAAGCCCTATTGGGGCGGTGTGGAACTACGCTGGACCTACGAAGCTGGAGCCACACTCGCCTTAATGAAGCCTTATTATTACTATGTCATCATATACCGTCCTGACAGCTCTGGCTCCTATCAAGAAGTCTATGAAGAACAGACTTTCGATGACAACGGGCAATGGATGGGTATCGTCGGCAGAGCCCCCTTTGCGAAAGGTCTGAATGAAATCAGACTCTCGCCAGGAATTCATGCTAAAACAGGCCTCAATTTCGACATTGGGACTTCACGCGTCAGGATGCAAGCCATTCATTTCGGCGTCGTTGCCGAGTACTTCCCAGTAGGCGTATCAATAATAGACTCGAGACGGAACCAAAAGGTCTTCGTCACGCTGTTCCTGTCCTACAACTGGGGTTCCAGATTCAACAAACTGTAACTTCTCCTTTTTCATTCAAACTGATAAACGGAACATAACGACATCTTAAATACGCGATTCCGTTCAACATCGAATTCCAGCCAGGCCAAGGCCTTCCATATTGTTCTATAAATACATGAACCGCCAACGTCAAGCAATCAATGGCTTCAACTGTCATACGACAAAAAACTGCCGGAAGTTGCACGATCAACGAAAACGAAAACGCTTCTGGCAATAAGGACATAAAAAAAAGGAGGACCACAGGTCCTCCTTTTTTCAGATTTTTACCTGGATTTAATAGACCAAGAACTTAGTCGTAGCGTTGTTCAGGCGAAGCACATAGGCGCCGCTGCCGAGGCCAGCCACATCAATGTGGACTTCATATTTGCCTTCAGAGAAAGAGCCAAGGTTAACATTCTTAACCAGGCGTCCTGCCATGTCATAGATCTGGTAGGTCACGTTGCTTTGTGACTTCACTTCGAAGCTTGCAAGAGCTTGATCTTTAACAGGGTTAGGATAAACGCTGACGCAATTCTCGGCAACAACAGTATTATCCTCGACGCCATCGCCAGAATACTGCTTGAAGTTCTCGCAACGGAAGATTCCCTTGCCGTACGTAGCAGCATAGATGATACCCGTGTTGTTCACACCAGGATAGACTTCAGAAACTTGAATGGTCTCATTGCCTTCGGTCATATAGGAATAAACAACCTGGTCGGGATGATATACGAGTTGTTGCTTCAATTCCATCACAGGAACATCACCCATCGGTGATCCATTATAAGTCCATTCGACATTAGAACTGGTAATGTTATCCGTTGTAAAGATACCGTGTTCCGTGCCAAGAATAACAAGGCCGGATTCCATCTCGATTACTGACGAATACACCGGCATTTCCTGGAGGTTACCTTGCTTTGAGACAAAAGTGGGTTCACTTGACAAAGCATTGGTGGAATACAGCACATAAGTCTCGTTACCATAATTGCCAAGGGTCACAATCACCTTATTGGCATCGCGTGGATCCACAGCAACTGAAGTAATGCATTGACCCTCAACAGGAAGTTCGATAACGGTGGTTGTAACCTGGAAAGCGAGAGAGCCAATGGTACCAGTAGTATCGCTTACAACCGTATTCAGATTATCAATGCGGCAGAGAGTGCCTTCCATAAAACCTACGAACATAACATCGCCGTCCTTTGACATGCCGATACTCAAAGGTTCACCTGCAAAACCGAGGCTTGAATTCGAAAGCGTGTACCAAGTGGGGGCCTGGCCAAACTGCAGTGCTCCTCTAGTCATATACAGATAGTCTTTGACGGCAAGGTACAATTTGGAGCTAATGGGATCGTGAACTTCGACAGAGTCGCCAACAGCTAAAGGTGCGCTGAGTTCAACATTGAAGGGATAGCCATCCGCACTGTAAGCCGTAACTTCGGAAACAGGTTCAATGCCATAGTTATAAGCCCAAACTGTATTCGGATTATTATCATCTTCAAAGTTTTCGTAGAGATAGAGGGGCTTACGGTAAGCTGACGAAGAAAAGTTGAGGTTTTCAGTGAAGTTGGTTGACACCCAGTCGGCACCACTCGTTTCTGAACGGGCAAAACCGGTTCCTTTATAAGTAACAAATACGGTATTGGGCTTCACGAGAGAAATTGCGCTAGGACCTGGTTGAGAGCCATCTTCAAACATGCCATAATTCATGCCTGTCGGATTGATCGTATAGCCCGTTCCCATAGAATTCTGGTTTGCATCACCATCGATTTGAACCGTACCATGATCTAACACGGCACACAACGCACGTGTCGGATTATTGGCAAAAGCGACGTTCATCGCCTTAGCTGTGACATAATTTCTGTTGCAATTCTTGAAAGTGAGCTCCGAACCAAAAATGCCTTTAAAAATACCACCATCAGTACCAATGAAGCATTCTCTAACATTATTAGGATTGAAAGTCATGCAATGTAATCCGACATGCAGATAGGTATCTTCATACATGGTAGTAACGCCACCATCAGACAGCTGATGTACGTAATAGTAACCCAGACCGCTTACTGGTCTTTGGAGTCTCCAAAGATTATAGCCCATAACATAAAGCACACCGTCATCAGTAGGATTCACTGCAAGGCCGTGATTGTAAAGACCGCGGGTTCCATAGACATTATGGCCTTGAGCAGGCGTAACCGTCGGGAGGGCGACCTTCCAGGTATTACCTTTGTCAAGAGAAACGAAAATGGAAGTATGATTACCAGTTGTGCCTATGCAAGCAGCATAGAGAACGTTGTCATTTGATGGGGCTGTGGCAACATCGAGAAGTGCTCCTGCCGCAGGAATAGCAATGATATTGCCTTCCTCGTCAAGTTGCTGTGAATTTGCAGAGCAGCACTTCATGGCATCTGGGGTACCGATATAAAGCTTTCCATCCACGGCAGCGACAAAAGTGCCATTAGCTGTTGTCGTCACAGCCTGGCCAACGCCTTGAATCTCCTCGCCGTCGGTAGTTACGGCAAAGTTCCAGTTTTCACCTTTGTCGGTAGAATACATCAGACCACCTTGGTTAGCGACCATCATCTTATCGCCGGAGAAAGCGATACCGTAAACGTAGCTCCAGTAGGAAACGCCGTTCAAGGATTCAGGACTGGTGTTGACAAGTTGGGTCAACTGATCATTTTTCAATGAGAAAATGCCCTTGCCGACGAAACTGTTTTCATAGCCTTGCAAACTAAGGCCATTGTACGTGGCGGCATTGCCACCGTCACCAGTGCCAACATAGATAGTGCCATCGGCATCCTGAGCCATGCAGCTTACCATGAGGTTGGCATCACCGACCTGATGCCAGGTAATGCCATCATTGTAGGTCTTGAAGACGCCACCGCCCATAGAACCGGCATAAACGACACGTGAGTTCTTGTCGTAAACTATAGCACTCGTTTCACCACCCATATTGTTGGGGCCCATGCTAAGCCAGTATAAGTCTCCTTCATCTTTAGATTCCGTAGCCTGAGCAGCCTTGATCGCCAAAGCTGGATCGATCAAGCCAGTGTGCTGATTGGCGCGGAGCATCCCCATAAAGGAGTCAGCAGTATTGTTTGCTTTTGCACGCGGAACATAGTGTCCGTTGTTTTCTGCGACAGCCATCGACTGCCCTAAAACCATGATTAACAGTAATAAACTGAAAGGTAAAAATCTTTTTTTCATATCATGTGAATTTGAATTATTATTCGAATGAACTGTTTATAAAAATGCAATTAGTGTGCAAATATAATACATTATCTAAATGCAAACACAATTTGCACGAAAAAAAAACTTTTTTTTCGTTGCATTTTTTTAATAATAAGTACATCTAAAGTTACAGCGTCGCCAAAGAAGAGGACGGCATCCAACCCACGCTTCCGTTGGCAATCTTAATCTTAAGCCACGATTCGCTTTCTTCCATCACTTCGACTTTAGTTCCTTCATGAAGGACAAAAAGGTCCACACTGGATTCATTAGGCGAACTCTTCACCATAACAGTAGGCGCCATCACAATGCCAGCACCATGGCTTTGAAGATCGTGATGCGACTGCAAAGCGAAAATGACAGAGAAAGCAAAAAGCAACAAAGACAAAACCGCCACGAAAAAGCCTGTTTTACGTAAACCCATTCGACGGGAACGGAAGAAGGCAAACAGTGAAATCAACAATAGGGCAAAAAAAGCGAGCGACAAGACAGCCCAACCATCCGTAGCATGAAGGTTTTTCACCTTGTCCCATCCACGTGCTATGAACGACTGTGGGACCGGCTCTATCTTGTCCACAATGGCCAGATTGGCGATTTTCAGATTATGTCTTGCGTCATCATAACCAGGATCTAATTTCAACGCTTTTTCATAGTAATAAATAGCCATAGGATAGTTGCGCAACTTGTATTGTGCATCGCCCATATTGCAATACAGAGAGGCAGACTCCACATCAGCGTCAAGGACCGACTGATAGAGGATCATGGCCGTGTCGTATCTTCCTTCGTTATATGCGGCATTGGCCTGGTCAAACCACGTTTCAGCATCCTGTTGTGCAAAAGCGCTCATACCAATAATAAAGAGGCATACCGATAAGATTATCTTTTTCATAGTCGTAATTTCTAACTGATTATAAGACTTTTTCTGCTTTTGTAATGACATCGATGCCTTGCTGATAAAGGTCTTCCATCTTCTTGCCTTCATCGCCAGGGGCAAAACGAGCAAATTCACACATGTTCAACGTATTGACAAACTGTTGCGTCAGGTCATCAGGGACTTCTTTTGACTTCAAGGCTTCGCTCACGGTATCCATGGAGAGTTTCGATTGCTCAATGCCCATCTTGTCGGAGATATAGCCCCACAAAGCCTGGGACATTTCAACATAAAATGCATTTTGATTGTTAGCCTTAAGGTATTTCAAGGCGTTTTTCAACCTTCCACGTGCCACACGGTCGGCTTGCTTGTTACGCACTTTGGCGGCATCCTGCTTATATTCAGCGCGTTTCTTGGAAAGAACTAACGCAAGAATGAAAGCAAGCAACAAGGCGACAAGAAGGATGAAATATAATACTGAGCCAAAAAACGACGAGCCGCTCTGCCGTAATCCAGGATTGCCCGTGTTGATATGACGGATGTCGCTACCCAAGTACTTGATGTCTTCTTGATTAGAGGCATAAATGGCATTTTCCGAATCGCCGCCTTCGCCTTTTTCAACCGAGAAGTTATACTGAGGCGATTGAATCTGGGAATACGATCCTGTAGTCGGATTGAAAAAAGAGAATGAAACGGGGGAAATGCTGAATTCACCGGCGCGGCGAGGGATGACGAGATACTCCGCTTTTTTCGTTCCCGACAAGCCCGTTGTGGTAGGATCCACATTGGTCACGATTTTTGGGTCATAAGCCTCAAAATCAGGAGGGAAAACAGGCTTAGGCATCTCCAGCAACTCCACATTGCCCGTCCCTGAAACAGTCAAGGTCAGGGTAAACGCTTCGTTGGTCTTCAACTCGGTTTTATCAACATCCGACTTGAAGTTGTAATTGCCCACTGCACCTGCAAAGCTGTCTGGCTTGCCATTTTCCGGCAGACTCTTCACATCAATGCCAAGCGAAGAGGAACTGATCTCTTTCTTGACGTTGACGATGTTTCGGTTAAAGAACGGATCGTTGAAGAAAGCGTCAAAAGGATCCATGCTGCGACGGCTACCACTTTGCGTTTGAACTTGTGCGATGCACTCCACAGTCATAGGATCGATGACAAGTTTCCCTGTCTTTTGCGGTACTAAAACGAGCCTCTGAAGTTCGGCAACGGTGTATTCGATGCCATTGACATATTCCGAGGTCTGCTTCAAGGCACCGCCATTGTCGTTACTGATGTCTTTCATCCATGCACCACCATACGAAGGCGTCTTGACGACCGAAAGGGAATGTACGGGAACTCTGGTATAGAGCTTATAGGACAATACGACTTGTTCGCCGAGATAAACGGAGCGTTTCGAAGACGACACTTTCAAAAACAGGTCTTTGCCACTGACTTGCGGGTCGTTCGTGTTGCTTTGCTGTTGAGACGATGGCGACTGGCTTGCCGAGGCTCCTCCACTTGAGGAGCTGCCATCGTCGGGCAACACCTTGATTTCGAACGGGGTGCTCGACACTTTGTCGCCTTTCACCGTGACCGATGCGCTCCCGATTTTGAAGGTGCCTTCTTTATAGGCCTGCAATGCATAAGTGTAGGTGTTTTTGACCGTATGCGACATAGAGCCGTTCACCATCTGGAAACTTGAGCTAGATGACGAGAAAGGACCTCCTACCACCGTAAAATTATCGAAAGAGGGCGCACTAAAGTTCTTCCCTTCCTCATTGAGTTCAAAAGCGATCTGGAAGCGTTCTCCCACAACGACTTGTTTCGGCGCCGAGACCTTCAGCTCTATGTCTTGCGCCATCATCATAGAAGGCAGGAACACTGCTATCGCCAATAGCAGTCTTAATATCATTCGCTTTGTCATATACATTCTTTTTATAGCTGCAAAATTACTCATTATTCATCATCATAAACAGGCTACCAGTCCTTGTCGCTATGCTTCTTAGGCTGTGTCCTGACTTTCTGTTCGTTGACCTTTTCCATGGTCTTCTTTTCTTGGTTTTCCAAGGCATCCAGCATACGCTGCGCATCCTCCTTCGACATCTCCTGATTCTGCTGCTGTTGCTGCTGATTCTGTTGCTGGTTTTGCTGTTGATCCTGCTGGTCTTGCTGTTGTTGCTGATCCTCCTGCTGATCTTGCTGTTGGTCTTGTTGCTGCTGGTCTTGCTGCTGATCCTGGCCTTCTTGCTTCTCAAACACGGCTGAGACCACAACATTGAAGTCGGGCATGGTGAAGAAGTTGCCCAAAGGCTGTACCTTGACAGCGGTGTCGCCTTCCATGTGGATGACATACTCCTTGAACTGATATCCAGGTTCTGGTTCATTACGTAAAGCGACCGTTTCACGACGTGTGGCTTGCTCCATTTCAGGCATCACATGGCCGCCTTCGATCATAGTATCCGCAACGATTTGGAAATAATCATCGGTCTCTACGAAACTGGCCTTAACACGGACGTCAGAGTTCAGCATCTGGAAAATGTTATCATCCGAAACAGGAGCTGATTCCGATAGATCGTTCACGTTCACAATCGACACGTCTTCAAGTTCATAACCCTTTTCAGGCTTGACTATCAAACCGATGTTTTGACCCGGAATGGCGAGTGTGTCGGTAGCAGAAATCCTGCCATGTTCCGTCGAATCAATGCTGACGTGCAAAGCCGTACGGAACTTGGCCGTCACCGTAACATCGAAATCAGGCATCTGGAAAACAGTGTCGTTAACCTGGATCGTGTCGTTGCGACTACCTGTCTTATACACAGTATAACGTTCCACCATATAGCCTGGATCAGGTCGCGACGAGAGTTTCACCTGCTGGTTGGGCACTGCCATTTGCTTGTCGGTGCTGATGGTGCCATGAAGGATGTCTTGCTCCACTTCAACCTTGTGTGCCTGGCTGAATTCCGCCGAGACCACGACATCAAACTTCGGCATGATGAAACTGTTGCCACTCACTTGGACCTTCACTTCAGGATTATCCGCCTTTGTCACAACGTATTGTGACAATGCATAAGTGGGATCCGCTTTCGACGTGAGCATGACTCTCTGTCCGTTGAAGGCGACTTGCTCGCTCGCTTCTACCCTGCCATGCTGAACCTTATTGTCTACGATGATTCTGCTCTTCACCAGATGGGCGCGGCAAAACTCCAGATTATACAACGCATTCTCTTGCTCGGGATTCAGTTTCAACGACACCTTATATATATTGAATGCATCGTAATACTTATCCTGAGCCAAAAGGCAATTCCCCATATTATACACGGCGTCGGATTTCAACTTGGCGTCGGGCGTCATATCGAGCACCTTCTGAAAAGCGGCATACGCATCATCGTAATTGCCTTGTGAGAACAGCGCATCGCCTATATTGAACTGCGCCTTGGCATTATTGGGCCTTGCCTCCAAGGCGGATTTGTACTTCGCCTCAGCTTCGCTGAAGTTGGATCTCTTGTAATACCGATTACCCTTACGAATCAGTTTCTCATCGGTCTGGGCGGTAAGGCTCAGCACCGAAAGCAACAACACGGCAAGGACTACAATATGTTTATTGATTGTTTTCATTTTTCTGGTCAAAAATATTGAATTTGCCTTCCCAGGCTCTCTTTCCTGACGAAAGGAAGACCTCAATCAGCAACAAGACAATGGCCGCAGCCAAAAACCACTGGAACTGGTCTTCGTAATCGGTAAAGACCTTAGTCTCTATTTCCGACTTGTCCAACTTGCTGATGTCATTATAGATTTTTTCCAAACCAACGTTAGAGTTACTGGCGCGGACATAAATGCCATTGCCGGCATTTGCGATCTTTTGCAGCATCTGTTCATCGAGACGAGTGATGATGGTGTTGCCCTGCCTGTCCTTTCGGTATCCGGTCTGATGACCGTACTGGTTGTATTCAGGTATGGGTGCGCCATCGGGCAGTCCCATGCCGATGGTATAGATGCGGATGCCCATCTTGGCCGCTTCCTGAGCTGCCTTGATGGCTGCATCGTTCTCATGGTCCTCGCCATCGGAGATGATGATGATCGCCTTGCTGTGTTCTTCGTCGGAGAACGACTTCGACGCCAGGTTGATGGCCTCCGCGATAGCAGTGCCTTGCGACGAGACCAGTTTCGTATTCACCGTCGAGAGAAACATCTTGGCTGCCGCATAATCCGTAGTGATAGGCAACTGGACATAAGCCTTATCGGCAAAGACGATAATGCCGATACGGTCACCGTTCAAATCGGCGATAAGCCTATTGATAGACTGCTTCGAACGTTCGAGACGGCTCGGAACGATGTCTTCCGCATTCATAGAGTTAGAGACGTCGACGGCAATATACATATCGATGCCTTCGCGTTTCACCTCTTCCATCTTTGAACCGCTTTGCAAGTTAGCCAATGCCAGTATCACGCACGAAATCATCAATAAGAAGATGACGAATTTGAAATTGCTACGCGAACGAGAATAGGTTGGAACAAGATATTCCCGCATTCCAAGGTCGGCAAAGCGCTTGAACCGACGGCTCTGGCGCATGCGGAACAGGATGTAGATAATAATAAGCAACGGTATGACTATCAAGCCATAGAGATATTCCGGATGTTCAAATCTTAATACGTTTTCCATAGCTTTATTCCGTTATCGTTCTGAAGATAGTCTTACGCAAGATGAATTCGAGCAAAAGCAGTGCCAAAGCCCACGCGGCTAAAGGATAGAACTCCTCATGAAGTCGACGGAATTCCGTAACCTCAATTTTGGAACGTTCCAGCTTATCTATCTCTTGATAGATCTCGTCCAGCTTCTTGTTGCTCGTTGCACGATAATACTTTCCATCGGTAGTGTTTGCGATGCTGCGCAGCAGCTTTTCATCGATCTCGACTTTCATCTGCTGGATCTGCGTTCCGAAGGGGGTCTGCACCGGGTAAGGTGCCGTTCCAAAGGAGCCCACGCCAATGGTATATACGCGGATGCCAAAGAGTTTGGCCATCTCGGCGGCCGTATAGGGGTCGACAGAGCCGGCATTATTCATGCCATCCGTAAGCAATATGATGACTTTTGAAATCGCCTCGCTGTCTTTAAGGCGGCTGATAGAAGTGGCTAAACCATCACCGATGGCAGTGCCGTCTTCAATGAGTCCGTTTTTCATCTCAGCCAACATGTTCAGCATCACGCCATGGTCGGTGGTTAAAGGAACCTGGGTGAAAGTCTCACCAGAGAAAATGACGAGACCCATTCTGTCACCCGGTCGGCCTTTCACAAAGTCGGACGCCACATTCTTTGCCGCTGTCAAACGGTCGGGCTTCAGGTCGCGGGCCAACATAGACCCAGAGACGTCCATGGCCATCACAATATCGATACCTTCGATGTTTGACTTAGAGTTGGTCGAAGAGCTTTGTGGACGAGCGATGGCTATGATAAGCAGCCCTAATGCTATCATCTTTAAAGCAAAGAGAAGATGGCGCATGAAGGCTTTCCAAGTCTTGGGCAGTTTGCTGAAACCGCTCGTATCGGAAAACCGCACCGAAGCTTCCTGTTTCTTATGGCGCAACACATACCAGGCTATGATGAGCGGGACGAGTGCCAGTAGCCATAACAATTTCGGATTGGCGAATTCAATGTTTTCAAACATGTTCTGCCTCCTTTTCCTGTTCCGGTCGAGCCGTTTCGGCGGCTTCCTTGGCTTTCATATCCTGATAGCGGGCGTAACTTTCGTTGACAAAATCTGTCATGTCGCGCATGGCCATATCGTTCTCAAGGTTAGTGGTAGTGTATTTCGCAAATTTGACCAAGTCGGCCAACTGCATCGTGCCTTTCAGCTTTTCATACGAAGCTTCATCAAACTCAAGGTCTTTCACCTCCTCGAGGATGTCGTCGGTGGTCATCTCGACCGCATTCACGCCAAATTGGCCTTCGATGTATTCACGGGCGATGTCGGTCAACGAGGAGAAGTATTCCTTGACCTTTCCAGCCTGCCACAGTTTCTTCTGCTTCAGGGCCTCAAGGTCATTGACCGCCTTGTCGTATGGTGGGATGACAGGACCATAGATGATGTTGCCGTCAGCATCGACATGAATCCTACGGCGTTTGAGGAAATAACGGATTCCTATGGCGAGTAAAACCAAAACCAATATGGCCAACAGCCATGGGAAGACGTCTTTCATCTTCAGCGGTGCTGCAATCGGCTCAACGATAGGGCGGTATGCCTGTGTTGTGTCAACCGCGATGGTGGTCACATATAAGTCGATGGGCTCTGTGAAGGCTTTCAATCGCATATCATCGTCGAACGACTTGGCGTAGGTCAATCCGACTGCTGGCAACCGGACAACGCCTGTGTCGAAAGTCATCAGCGTCAGCTGCTGATGCACGATGAGGTTGCTGTCAGCATCTGCGGAGCGTTCCACGGGGCTGCGCTTAATGATGTCGATCTGTCCGGAGAGCGTATCCGTAACAAAGTCGTTCCATTCCACGAAATAGCCATAAGGCACTTTCATGGACAAATCCAAAGCAAAGGGCTTGCCTACGGATACCGAGGTGTTCTTCACCTCCCCTTTCACCTCGACATCTTGTGCCCATGTCAAGGACAAGCATCCGTAAAAAGCCAACAGGATAAACAATAATCTTTTCATCGTCTTGACTCCCTTTTCTTAAAGAGTTGCATCAAGGGTTTTACATAGTCTTCATCCGTGTAAATCAGCGTGTTGTCAATACCATGCATGGTGAACACGCGGTTTAGGTCGGTCGACTTGTTGCGAATCATTTCCTGATAGGCGTTATGCCATGCCGAGCTGGAGGTATCTACCCACAGTTCCTTGCCTGTTTCAGCATCACGGAACTTCACCAGGCCCACTTTAGGCAAATCCATCTCACGGCGATCGGTAATGCGAAGCGCCACCAAGTCATGCTTGTTGGCGGCCATCTGCATCTCCTTCTCAAAAGATCGGTCCGTCATAAAGTCGGAGATAAGGAATGCCGTTGTACGGCGCTTGATACCGCTGGTCAGGAAACGAAGGCCTTCGGCGATATCGGTGCCATGTTCCGTCGGCTTGAAGTCAACGATCTCACGGATGATACGCAGGATATGTGAACTGCCTTTCTTTGGCGGAATGAACTTCTCCACCTTGCTGCTGAAAAAGATGACGCCTACCTTATCGTTGTTCTGAATAGCGGAAAACGCCAACACGGCTGCCAATTCGGCAGTAAGGTCACGTTTCGACTGACTTTGAGACCCGAAGTCGTTAGAAGCCGAAACGTCAATCAGCAGCATGACGGTCATCTCACGTTCTTCCTCAAAGATCTTGACAAAAGGACGATTAAAACGGGCCGTGACATTCCAGTCGATGTTTCGGATGTCGTCGCCATACTCGTATTCTCGCACCTCACTGAAGGTCATGCCGCGGCCCTTGAAGGCGCTATGGTACTGACCTGAGAAGATGTGGTTGGAGAGGCCACGCGTCTTGATCTCGATTTTACGGACTTTCTTGAATATTTCTGTTGATTCCATAAATCAATTCCTAGAATTCACCGCTGACACAAACGACAGCGCATCAACTCCTAACTATTACGGTACTTCGATTGTATTCAGAATCTCGTTGACAATTTCTTCAGTAGTGACATTCTCTGCCTCGGCCTCGTAGGTTAGGCCGATACGATGGCGTAGCACATCAGGAGCCACAGCACGGATGTCTTCGGGGATGACATAGCCACGACGCTTGATGAAAGCATACGCCTTAGCTGCCAGCGCCAGGTTGATGGAGGCACGCGGGGAACCGCCATAACTGATCATGTTGGCAAACTTCTTCAGTTTGTAATCTGACGGGTAACGGGAGGCAAAAACGATATCCGTGATGTAGTTCTCAATCTTTTCGTCCAGATAAATCTCGCGACACACTTCGCGGGCGCGGACGATGTCCTCCGGTTTGACGACAGCATTGATATGGGCCACGCTGCTGCTGATATTCTGGCGAAGTATCTCTTTTTCCTCTTCCTTCTTAGGATAGTTGATGACGACCTTCAGCATAAAACGGTCCACTTGCGCTTCAGGCAGCGGATAGGTGCCCTCTTGCTCGATGGGGTTCTGGGTAGCCATTACCAGAAATGGATCAGGCAATTGGAAAGTCTCGTCGCCGATGGTCACCTGATGTTCCTGCATGGCTTCGAGTAAAGCGCTCTGCACCTTGGCAGGAGAACGGTTGATTTCATCTGCCAGCACGAAGTTGGCGAAAATGGGACCCTTACGTACCACAAATTCTTCTTTCTTCTGACTATAAATCAGGGTTCCGATCAAGTCGGCAGGCAACAAGTCAGGGGTAAACTGGATACGGGCAAATTCAGCATCTATGGCACTTGCCATTGACTTGATGGCCAATGTCTTGGCCAGTCCCGGCACACCTTCCAACAAGATGTGACCATTGGCAAGCAAACCGATCAGCAAACGTTCCGTCATCTGTTTCTGTCCCACAATGACCTTGTTCATCTCCAAATTGATCAAATCGACAAATTGGCTTTCTCTCTGAATCTTTTCGTTCAGTTCACGAATGTCAGTTTCTATCATAGTTTTTAAGTGTTTGAATTTCTTTACAAAAACGATTCGACGTAACGCACGTCAAAAATCGTGCAAAAATAAGCGTTTGTCAGTGGAAAAACTCCTATTTAATAAATTTATTGCTTAAGAACGAAATAAAATAAGCAATAGGGCAAGGCAACAAAACTTTTGATACCTTTGCATATCCAATCGGGAAAAACATGATTCGCAAGATATATAAATTTGGCGGCGCATCGGTAAAGGATGCTGACGCCGTACGTAATTTGGCCCGCATTGTCGCCAAACACAAAGACGAGGACATTCTTCTGGTGGTCTCCGCCATGGGCAAGACCACCAACATGCTGGAGAAGGTCGTAAAAGACTTCCGTGATCATAACGGACAACTTGGCATAGAAGCTTTGAAAGACGTCATAGACTACCACGAAGGCATTATCCTTGACCTTTTTGATGGCGACACGCATCATCCTGTCATTGAATCCGTTTCAAGCCTGTTTATCGAACTGCTCGAAAAGCTGCAGCAAACGGGCCTTGACTATGATTATCAATACGACCAAACGGTTAGTTACGGAGAGCTGGTCTCTACCACCATCATCCAGGAATATCTCAACAGATGCGACGTTCCCACACGATGGCTTGATGCACGGAAATACGTCATTGCCAAAAACGGTTCCGTCTACCGTTCCGCCAACCCTGACTGGGACGAGACAAGGCTGCGAATCAGCAAACTGAACGAAGAACACATCCGGGGCATCATCTGCATCACGCAAGGCTTTATCGGAGGCACGGCCGACGGCAAGCACAGCGTCACCTTAGGCCGTGAAGGCTCCGACTATACCGCCGCCATCTTCGCCAACTGCCTCGATGCCGAAGAAGTCACCATTTGGAAAGACGTCGACGGCCTCCTCAATGCCGACCCGAAACGCTTTGCCGAAACGGTGAAGATTCCGCACATCAGCTATTCCGAGGCCATAGAACTGGCTTTCTATGGCGCAACCATCATCCACCCCAAGACCATCAAACCGTTGCAGAACAAAGGCATTACGCTCAAGGTGCAGTCGTTTCTCAATCCTGACCATGAGCCGAGTGTCATTGATGGAAATCCAGACCCTGACATGGAGAAAAACCCTTCTTACATCGTGAAAGACAACCAGACTTTGGTCTCATTCTCCCCTCGCGACTATTCCTTTATGGACGAACACAACCTGAGGATGATCTTTGCCGCTTGTGACGATTTGAACATCCATGCCAATGTGATCCAAACCTCGGCTTTGATGCTTTCCTTCTGCTTCGACCATGACTCCAACAAATTAAAAGGCCTCATCGAAATGCTCCGAGAGACCTTCCGGATCAAGTACAACCAGGGTTTGACGCTGTTTACAATCCGTCATTACGACTATTCCTACACGATGGGAGACGAATTCCTCAAGGGAAAAAAGATCCTGTTGCAGCAGAGCAGCAGAAGCACGGTGCAATACGTGCTAGGAAATTGATTGGCAAAAACGATCAGGCATATATAAAACAATAGCCATAGCCTTTAACTAAAAGCTATGGCTATTTTATTCTTAAACCTGGGTTCAATCCCAGTTGTCGTACTTGAGCTTAGCGTTAGCCGCTCGTCGTTGGGCATTGACGGCCTTATATTTGGCAGCATCTCCGTTGTCGGTTTTTTTGCCCGAATTACTTGCCTTCGTTGCTTGTTCTTCTTCTTCAAGTTTTTCCTGTTCAGCGTTCAAGGCGTCGTTAGCTTCCTTGAGAGACTGGTTAATAGAATCAAGTTCAGCTGCAGTCTTTTCCAACTGCTCATCAATCTTCTGGGACACTTTCTCTGCCTGTTTGTCGACCTCTTTCTGGACGGCTTTCTCCACCGCTTTTTCAGTGGCTTTCTCAACGCCTCTGGAAACGGCCCTGCCAAGAATACCGCCTAGTTGGGCATGAGCGGGAACCAGGGCTACGGTGAACATCATTATCAATAAAACGAATAACTTTTTCATGAGAATTAATTTTTAGTTTTAATTGGACTGCGTTTTCTTACTTATTTCATGGAGGTCAACACTGAAGTGCTGATCAATTGGCCCTTCGAGTAGGTCTCTGACTTGACCTTGCCTACGCCACGGGCATACCAAGTTTTTAGGGTGGTCTCGCTCTTGATGCCCATAACACGGCCCGAAGAGGTCTGTTTCACCACATAGCATTTGAAGGTGCCGGCAGGGGTAGTGATTTCCTCTCTGTCGACAACCTCATTTTCAGTAATGGTGGATTTCACCCTGAAACCACCAAGATTAACATACATCTCGCCTAAAGGCAACTGATAGCCCACTGCCAGTTTGTTCGGAATGCGCATCAGTTCCGGATCGGTCGCCGTGATATCAATTTCGCCTTGGCCCATTGACACCATAGCACTACCGTCTCTTACCTGCATGCTCGTTTCGACCTTGGTCTCAGTACCAGCAGCATTAACTGTAACATTCATGGACACATCGTAATCCAGGCTGTTGATTATCTTCACTTCTTTAATGACTTCTTCCGTGGTTCCGGTTTCCTTGCCTTTCCCGTCATAATCAGTATAAGTCAGTACTGCACCTTTTGTAACACAACAGTAAGGAGCCTGCGCATGAACCTGAATAAAGCCTGCTATAAGCAGAAACAATAGCATTATTTTTTTCATATGAATTTAATTTTGTTAATACTCTTTGCAAAGATAAAGAATTTTAAAAACGAAACTAAAATACGAAATAATTATTTTTGCAACATGAATGTTATCGCACGTATCCATACGGATTTTCCGACGAAGTTTGGTATCCCTAGGCAGAGCGGCATCGTCGGCTCATTGCAGGGTCAGATTGTATTTGAACCAGAATACCGCAATCCCGATATCGTACGAGGGCTGGAAGACTTCTCCCACATCTGGATTATCTGGCTGTTCTCGGAAGCCGTACGTGACAATTGGTCGCCGACAGTGAGGCCTCCACGACTGGGTGGCAACATGAGGAAAGGTGTTTTTGCAACCCGTTCCCCCTTTCGTCCCAATCCCATCGGCTTGTCGTCCGTCAGACTGGAAAGCATCGAGATGGACCCGAAACTAGGCCCTGTACTTCACGTCTCGGGCGCCGACCTCATGGATGGGACGCCTATCTACGACATTAAACCTTATATCGCCTATACTGACAGCCATCCTGATGCCATCAGCGGATTTGCAGAGAAGCCCGCCGAATACCTTTTGGAAGTGGATTTCCCCGATGCAATGCTACAACAGGTCCCTGAGCATCATAGAAAAAGCTTGATAGAAGTGCTCGCCCATGACCCTAGACCACAATATCAAAAAGATCCCGAACGCGTTTATGGTATAGCATTCGGGGACTTAGAAGTGAAATTTAAGGTTGAGGAACGTCTCCTTACCGTATTGCAAGTCGCAACGGCAGAGACGCGATAATTCAACGTCGTCGAGTTATTTGATTTTTCTCACAGCCGTCTGCAAAATCTTATCCCCCTGGCTCCTGTCGTAGATATAGACCATCAAGTAGCATTCGTCGGCGTTATAGTCAGCATTGATTTCAGTAGTATAGCTGAAACGGAAAGTCTCTTGGGAATCGACATGAGCGCCTTCGAATACCTCGCCAAAGGCGCCATTGAGCGTGCCACGGAACACATTACGGAAATCATATTCCCTATCAACACCGCTAGGAGTGATTTGCCAGCCTTTAATATGGTCCTCAACCATGCAAGCCGTGATGTAGAATTGTCCATCAAGATCATCCAATGCAAGGGCCTGGACCTGAACCTGGAGTTGGCGAGTGGCATCGTCATAAGCGGGGACAACCATAATCTCGAACGATTGCTCTTCTTGCAAAGCGGCAGCCACGGGCACATCGAGTTGCCCCTCAGTGAGCGTGTTGCCATCCGTAAGAGCTACATGGTCAACGGAAAAGAGCGGATTGGCGTCGTGGTTGTTGTACCATTCCGTACCCTCATCGGTAAGGAAATCAGGGAAACTGCCGACAGGTTGGGCCTGATATCCGGCATGGACACTCAAAATGAAGATGTGGTCTTCATCCAATTGATGTTGCAGATTGTGCGCATATTCAGCGGCACCAGGACAATTAACACAACGGGCGCCAGTGAAGTCTTTGATAAGCACCGTCTTGCCAGAAGGCTCCACCTCACCACCTTCAACGACGACCGTTACGATATAGGATGCAGTCGTACCATTTTGGGCCGTCACAGTATAGGTCACAGGATTGGTGAAGTCTTGAGCCACACCCGAGGCAGGTTCCACCGTGGCGCCTTCCGACACTTCAATTGAAGGAACCAGTTGGGTGACATCGGTTTCGGCAGGAAGCACAAAATCAATCTTACGGGCAAATTCATCAATTATGCCATCTGCATCCAAAGCATCGAATCGGAACGACAAAATGCTTTTTTCGTTCTCGGCATCGTGGACCACTGCCTCCACCATATACTGTGCCGTGGTGCCGTTCATTGCGGTGACGGTGTAATAGACAGGATTAGTGAAGTCTTGGGCAACGCCCGATTCAGGTTCAATCGTGGCATAGTTTGAAATGATTATTGTCGGCACCAGATGGGTTACATCCGTTCCAGCAGCGAAATCCAATCTAACAATCTTGTTGTCTTCGTCAATTGAACCATACACACTATCCACTTTAAACGTCAAAATAAACTTCTCATCTTCAACACCTTGGATATAGGGTTCCTTCTCAACATCACAGGCATTCATGAACATCATGGCTGCCAACAAAGCCATACCTATTCTTAGTATTCTTTTCATTGTTCTAATCATTAGGTTTAAACATCATTAAAAACTGGTTGAAATGGTCAGCGAAACACCCGAGGAAGCAGGGACCGTGCGGCACACGCCGCCGACACAAACCACGCCTTCGCTTTGGCGACCGGCGCTCAGCATAATGCGAGTGGCTTCGTGGATATAGGTCGCCGTGCCTGTGAAGTAATGGTCGCGGTACTCCTCAACAGGATTGCCATAGTTCCACTTGTCGCCGATGGAGAACGACCAATGCGGGTTGATGGAGTATTCGAGCAACGCCGCTGCCCAGTCGCCGCGCTTCTGATAGTCTTTCTTCTCGCTTTCCTCCACATCGAAACCTTTATGGACTTCATTTTCCCACAAGCCTTGCAGCTCGAGACGCAAGCTTTGTTTCTTGTTAATCTTGTAAGTCACATCCATAAAACCGATATTGGCCTTTACGGCAGGAGCGCCGGCATGGCCTTCGATGGTCTCGATGTCGTAATACAAATTGATATATTGCGCAGTGAGGTGCCAGTCTTTATTGATTTTCTTGTCGACCTCAAAATTGATGTCACGAAAGAACCGGTGGTCGCTGACAGCGAAAAACCTGGAAACATAGCCCAAGGTGCCTTCCTCATTCAATGCCATCGTGTTGCCATATTGGACGGAATCGCGCACAATGTCGTTCACCTGGCTCATATTGAAGGCAAGCTTGGTGCCGTATTTACCGCCAAGAGCCGTGCCCTTCGGAATGGTGTAATTGACCTGCAGCTGTGCTGCCATTTCGCCATTAGGTTGGGTAGAATAGGTATACATCGACGGCAGGCTGTGCGTGTGTGTATAGTTAATAGGCGGGATAAAGTTGATGTCCAAATCGTTTTGTTTGGCCGTGTACATCGATTTGAAGCTCATATTGTCGACGCGCTTCACCTGCAGCACAGCGCCAAAGCCTTTCTGCGAATAGCTCAACGACGACATCAAAGCGCGGCCTTCCTTATAGATGAAATTGTTGATGGCCGACGGGTCGTTGATCTTATAGGCATATTCCGTGCTAAGTGCCCAGTTGCCATAACCCAAATTGACACGTGCTGCTGCAGCACCCACATTCTCCGGGATGTTATAGAACGAGCTCACATCGGTCTGCTTCTTGCTAACGAAGCTCCCGCCCAAGCTCATCTTGAACTCTGACTCGTTCATCAAAGAGATGCTTTGGTTGAGATCCCATTCGGCATCCACGCCACGCACAATGCCTCGCCGGTCATCGTTGCTCATCTCGCGTTCCAGATAGGGCGCCCAGAAATAACGCTGACGGCCATACACGGCCTTCAAAGTAACGCCTTGTGCAGGACGCAACACCACGCGGGCGCCACGCAGGGCATTGTCCATGCCCAGCGACCACTCCTCGTAAGTGCGGAACACGAAACCGCAGCCAAACTGGTCATAAATGTCACCCACGGTCACGCCGATGAAGCCGTTGTCGTAGGTGGCAAAGTAATTGGCCAGACCCAAGCCGTTGAGTTCGCTACGGAAGCCATTCATCTCAGGCAAGAAAGCCTCGAAACGAATGCCCGCAGAGAAGTATCCGTTAGTGTAGTTCACCTTGCCGAAACCATTGATGCCGAGTTTCTTGCCTTTAAGGTCAGTGATGCCAATGCCCTCGTCGAGCATATAGTATTGGGCATCCGTCTGGAAACTACCGTTTATTTGACTGTTTTCAAGAAACGACTGAGCACTCGCCGTGAAACATGTCAGGGCGAGTGCCAACAAAACGAGTATATGTTTTCGCATAACTGCCAGGTTTACTTTTTCTTCTTGTTTTTAGCGATCTTGACAATCTGTTCGTATAGCTCGTCCTCGCCGCCTTCGACATAGCCCGTATGCTGCCACACAATCTTGCCATTTCCATCAATCAGGAAAGTGTGAGGAGGATTGCTGACATTCATAGCGCGTTTGAGATCGCTGTTGACGTCAAGAAGGATATCGAAATCCCAGCCCTTGCCTTCAACGACAGGCTTCACCTTGGCAGTCGAACGCGAGTCATCGATGGATACAGAATAGATCTTCACCCCTGTCTCGTCCTGCCAATCCTCATAAACATCGTTCAAGGCGTTGTGTTCCTTGATGCACGGAGCGCACCAGGTGGCCCAGAAAGTGATGACGATAGGATTGCCATTGTTTGAGAGCTTGGAGATGTTTACATTCTTACCATTCAAGTCTTTCAAAGTGACATTGGGCAGATCGGATTTGCTTTGGGCATGAAGGCCGGCCACTGCCAGCACCATCAGCACCAATGTAATGAGTTTTTTCATTTTAAAATAGCTATTTTAGTGATTATTAATTTATTACTCTTCTTCTATATTACAATAAACCTCTAACAGACTGCAGTAATGCTCCGCACGTATCGTCACATTTTTGATGCAATTCGGGATGAGGATACACTCTCCTTCATTTACACATTCCGTGCCATTTTCCCATTTCAGCGAAAATTTTCCTTTTGTTCCGATGAGAAGGACGAAAGAATCCAGGTTAGAGTAGTCTTTTTCCATCTCACCTTCAAGCTGAAGACGGCCTGTCACGAAATATGGACAATTCACCACAGGAACGGTGTGATTCATCAGGTTTTCCACCGGCGTTCTGTAGGTTTCGGGCAGTTCAAAGTCAATGGCATCAAGTGCTTGAGCCACATGCAGCTCACGTCGCATACCCGCCACATCAATGCGATCCCAATCATAGATACGATAGGTCACATCGCTGGTCTGTTGTATCTCGGCCACCATGATGCCAGGGCCTAAGGCATGGACACGTCCTGCAGGGATGAAAAAGACATCGCTTTCGCGAACCGGTTCGTAGTTCAGCACGCTCTGCAACTTTTCCTCTTTCATCACCTCGACGAAATCGTTGCGGGTCAGCGGCGTGTTGAAGCCCGTCACCAACTCGGCATCCTTATCGGCTTGCATCACGTACCACATCTCGGTCTTGCCGTTGCCCAGCTCGCGTTTCTCGGCCAGTTCGTCGTCGGGATGCACCTGCACCGAAAGCCAGTCGTTGGCATCGATGACCTTGATCAAAAGCGGAAACTGTTCGCCGTATTTGTCAAACACCGACTCCCCGACCAAGTCGCCCATAAAGGTCTCCACCAGGTCGTTGATTTCGTCACCAGCAAAATCACCATTCGCAATTTCGCTCTGCTCATCCCAAAGTCCGGAAAGCAGCCAAGCCTCACCGCAGTTGGGCATGGCACCGTAATCCTGATGTAGGATCTCCTTGATCTTGCGACCACCCCAAATCTTGTCCTTGTAGATGGGTTTAAACTTAAAAGGATACAATACCGTCGACATTGACTTAAAACTGGTTTAAAAATGCAAAAATAGTGATTTTGTCGAATCAATCTGACATTATGAAACAATTCAAGAATTATTGGAGCCGTAACCAAACAAATCCTTACCTTTGCGGTATGGAAGAACTGATCCAATTACGGCATCTCCTTCATGCTCATCCCGAGCTTTCGGAGCATGAAGCTCTCACCAACAAGATTTTGAACGAATGGGTGAAGCAGACCCATCCCGACCGCCTCATTGAACACATTGGAGGCTATGGCTTAGCGGCCATTTACAAAGGCGCTAAGCCTGGCAAACGTATCCTCATCCGAGGGGATATCGATGCCTTGCACATCACAGAGCCCAACCCGTTGCCTTACCGTTCGCAAAACGATGGCGTTTCCCACAAATGCGGTCACGACGGCCATTCCACCATCCTCTGCGGACTGGCGCAATGGCTTGGAGAACAACGTCCCGACCGAGGCGAGGTGGTGCTGCTGTTCCAGCCTGCCGAGGAAACGGGGCAAGGCGCCAAAGCCATCCTTGAAGATCCACTGTTCCAAGACATAAAACCCGATATGGCATACGGATTGCACAACCTGCCCGGTTTCCCAAAAGGTGAAATCAGGTTCAAGCAAGGGTGTTTTGCAGCGGCTTCCTTTGGCTTAAAGCTATGTTTTGAAGGCCGTACCGCACATGCCTCGCAACCCGAGACGGGGAAAAGTCCTTCTGAACTGATGGCCGTGCTGATTCATCAGTTGGAAAAGAAACGAGAGCAACTGAAAGAGGTGAAACCGCTTACCACTTTTGTCATCACGCACGCCGTTTTAGGCGAAGAGACCTTCGGCGTCGCCCCTGGACATGCCGAGATATGGCTTACGCTCCGCAGTTTCGACGACCACAATTTGGAACTGATGGCGGACCAGATCCTAAACCTTTGCAAAGCCCGCGCCAAGGACAACCTCTTCGACTTCAGCTTCTCTGAACACGAGTCCTTTGCCGCCACCAACAGCGACGAAAACTGCGTGAAAACAATTGAAACCGCAGCAAAAAATCTTGAACTCCCGTATGGAACGCTCGACGAACCCTTCCGCTGGTCGGAGGACTTCGGAAGATTTGGGAGCGTCTGCCCTATTGGTTTCTTTGGTTTGGGTTCAGGCATCGACCAACCTGCCCTGCACGATGCACAATACGACTTCCCTGACGACATCCTCGAGACAGGCATGACGATGTTTTGGGAGATTATCCGGTTGGAGTTGGAAGGATAGTTTCAATTTAGTACATCGTTTACCACAATTTTTCTGAAAATAATTTGCTATTTTCAGAATTATTTGTATCTTTGCAACATGAATAGTATTAATCATACTAGAATATTAACTATACAAGAATTTGCAAAGATCCAATCTGGAGTGTTCCTGGCCACGGCACCCCAAGGCGAAATTGCTTATTTGCAAATCAAGGACCTGTTGGCGGAATCACCTGAAAAAACCGCTTCACGAATTCCTTATTCCCCAAAGTTAGAGAAGCATCTCTTACAAAAGGGTGACCTGCTGTTTGCCGGAAAAGGGACATCCAACCTTTGTCGCGTAGTCGATTTTGAACATCCCGCCATAGCTTCAACCACCTTTTATATAATAAGGATAGACGACGGGGGCATCCTCCCCGACTACCTATGCTGGTATTTGAGCCAGCCAAAAACGCTAGCCATCATCAAGTCTGGGCAAGTTGGAACGGGAACGCCACTCATCCGAAAACAGCTTCTTGAAAACCTGGAAATCGCCATCCCCGACTTGAAAACACAACAACAAATCGTGGAATTGGCCAAACTCCAACAGAAAGAAGAAGAACTGCTGAAAGCCATCACCGAAAAACGAAACCTGATTACCAACCAACTCATAATGAATAAATTAAAATAAGATATGGAAACCAAGAAAATCACCCAAGACGACATCAACCGCACGGTCTGGAAAGCTTGTGACACCTTTCGCGGCGTCATCGATCCGAGCCAATACAAGGATTATATCCTCACCATGCTGTTTTTGAAATACGTCAGCGACGTGTATAAATCGAAATTGAACGATTACCTTATCAAATATGAGGGGGAAGTGGAACGCGCCGAGCGCGCCATGCGACACGAGCGTTTTGTGGTGCCCGAAAAGAGTTCATTCGACTTCCTCTACGAGCACCGCAACGCCTCCAACATCGGCGAGTTGATTGACGAGGCGCTGGCCGACCTCGAAGACGCCAACCGCGAGAAGATGAGCAGCGAGGACGGCAGCAGCATCTTCCGTAACATCAGCTTCAACAGCGCCAATCTGGGTGAGCCAAAAGAGAAAAACGCCCGTCTGAAAAACCTGCTGCAAGATTTCAACGGCGTTGATTTGGACGAATCGCATTTGGAGAACAATGACATCATTGGGGATGCCTATATGTATCTCGTCTCCACCTTCGCTGGCGAAGCTGGCAAGAAAGCAGGCGACTTCTTCACCCCTGCCGAAGTTTCCACCTTGCTCGCCAAACTCACCAAAAGCAAACCAGGTGCGCGCATCTGCGATGTCACCTGCGGCTCCGGCTCCTTGCTCATCAAAGCCGGTAAAGAAGTGGGCAACAACAATTTCTCACTCTATGGGCAAGAGGTGAATGGCAGCACCTGGGCCTTGGCCATGATGAACATGTTTCTGCACGGCTTCGACAATGCCGTCATCCGCTGGGGCGACACCTTGCGCAACCCCAAGCTGAAAATGAACGACAAGCTGATGAAGTTCGACACGGTGGTGGCCAATCCTCCTTTCA